>CAVACW010000085.1:6298-11842 GCA_963587345.1 uncultured Oscillospiraceae bacterium
TCCTCTGGCGCGAAGCCGTGTGGGGCACGGGGCTTGCGGGGCTCTCCGCTGTTCTGGGCGTCTTTGCGCTCGACCTGCTCATGGTGCGGCGCGGCTGGTGCGGCCACCTCTGCCCCTTGGGCGCCTTCTGGTCCTGCGTAGGAAAAATCTCCCCCACCCGCGTGACGTTTGATGACACGCGCTGCACGCGCTGCGGCGACTGCCTCACGGTCTGCCCCGAGCCTCAGGTGATCAACTTCAAGGCGGCGGGCGAGCGAGGCTGCTTCACCGGCGCCGAATGCACGCTCTGCGCCCGCTGCATCGCCGTCTGTCCTGAAGACGCCCTTCGCATCGGCCTTCGCCCCCGAAAGCGCACCATTCCCATTGCTGCTCACCCAGAAATTCCCTCCTCCAAAAACGAACAAGGAGAAAACAAATGATCTGTCGTACCGTCATCTTTGCGGCCTTCGCCCTTTTTTCCGGCGCGGCTTTCGCTGCGGATTCCGCTGCAGACGCTCTGAATGCGCCGATTGACATTGATTCGACGAGCCTTGAGAAGACCTCGCCCTTTGAAACCGCCGAACCCGCCGTCTTCGAAATGGGCGCAGGCCAGTACCGCGCCGCCGAATACGGCGCGCCTGCGATGATCCCGCACGCCGTGGACATGTTCCGCATCCAGAAAAAGGGCAATCCCTGCATGCAATGCCACGGGAACTTGAAGAAGGTGGGCGAAGCCAAGGAAGCGGGAAAACCCCTTCCCATCCCGAAGTCCCATTGGACGACCGTGAACGGCAAGACGGTGATGGATCCCTCGCGCCACGAGTGCCTTCTCTGTCACGCGCCGCAGGCGGACGTGAAGCCCCTCGTTGAAACCATCCACTAGCGCAGGAGCGCCGCTTTTTCCGCGGCCCGAAGCCCATGCCGGACTTCGGGCCGTTTTTGCGTCCGGCCTTGCGATTAGCAACACCCTGAAAAAAACTTCAGTACCCGCACGCTTCAAGGCGAAAAAGCGACCGCGCTAAACTTCGCCCATTCTCATTTACTTCCCGTCAGACTCCATGGACACCAACCACCGCCTGTTCTCCGCCGTCAACCCCAAAAGCATCGCCGTCTTGGGCGCAAGCGACCGGGAGGGCAGCCGCGGCAGCTTCATCTGGCGCGGCGTCATGAACAGCCGCCGGGTGCTTGAAGCCTACCCCGTCAACCCGAAGTACAAGTACATCGGCCTCACGCCCTGCTGGGCGCGCCTTGCCGACCTGCCCTCGCCACCGGACCTTGCCGTCATCGCCACGTCAAGCAAGCGCGTCGAAAACCTTCTCGCCGACTGCGCCAAGGCCGGCGTCAAGAACGTGCTCGTCACGCCGGGCGAAGGCGAACTCACCGAAGACCGCACGTGGCGCGAGCGGCTTGCCGACGCCGCCCGCCGCAGCAAGATGCGGCTCGTGGGCGTGGACTCGCTGGGTCTCATCCGGCCGAAGTCGGGCTTGAACGTAAGCTACTGGCCGCGCCTTCCCTTGGAAGGCCGCATCGGCCTCATCTGCCAGACGCCCACGACGGCGACCGTCGTTCTTGACTACGCGGAGAAATGCCGCTTCGGCTTTTCTTCCGTCGTGAGCGTGGGCGCGGAAACGGACGTTTCTGCTGACGAAGTGATTGACTGCCTTGCCAAAGACAAGGAGACGCAAGTCATCGCCGTGGATGTGCTCGCCCTGCGTCATCCCCGAGCCTTTTTTTCTGCTGTTCGCGCCGCCAGCCGTTGCAAGCCCGTGCTGATTCTGCACGGCGAGAAAACTGACGGCATTGAGGCCCTCACCGCAACGCGCCTTAATGCGCCGTCGGCGGACGCCGCAGCTTTTGCCGCCGCCGTAAAGAAGGCGGGCGGCACGACAACCTCGTCGCTTGCCGACTTCTGCGGCGCGCTGCGACTGCTGGCCGCGGGAAACATCCCCGCCGGCCGCCGCACGGCGGTGCTCGGCAACGGCATTGGCGCAGCGGCAGCGGGCGCTGGCGCTCTCGCCGCCGCCCATCTCGAGCCCGCTCATTTGTCGGGTCCGACGCACGACGCGCTCGTCGCCCTTCTGGGGTCCCCGGCCGCCGCCGTGGATCCCACGGACGCCGGTCCCGAAGCGCCGGAGACGCTGATCGCTCAAGCCGCCACACACATGCTCGCCGATGCCGCGGCCGATGCGCTCATCGTCGTTTTGTCCCCCGCGGCCGCCGTAGCAGCCGCCGCGGCTCCCCTGCTCGCTGAATGCGCCGCCAAAGCCAAAAAGCCCGTCGTCGCCGTGCGGCTCGGCGCGCCAGACGCTTTCTTTGAAGAAGCCGCCGCTTTGGCGGCCCTTCCCACCGCCGCTACGCCTGAAGCTGCAGGCCGAATGCTCGCGCTCGCCCGCGAAGCCGTGGAAAACGTGCTCGCGCAACCCCTGCTTTCCGCCCCTGGCTCTGCCTCCGGCACCTGGGACACGGACGCCGCCCGCACCATAGTGGAGGACGCGCAGAAGAACGCGCGCTTCGTTTTGTCGGAAATTGATCTCTCGCAGATTCTTCGCTGCTACGGCATTCCGACCGCCGCAGGCGTTCTTGCCGCCACAGTCGATGAAGCCCAGCAAGCCGCCAGCCGCATCGGCTTTCCCGTGGCGCTCAAAGCGTCAGCCGCGGGCCTGGCGCACAAGACGGACGCCCGCGGCGTGCTTCTGGGATTAAAGGACGCCGACGCCGTTCGCACGGGGTTTGCCCAGTTGCAGGCTTCGGTGGCGGAGCTCGCGCCGCAGGCGAAGTTTCGCGGCGTCTGGGTGCAGTCGTTGATCACAAAGCCCGCCGGGCGTGAATTGAAGCTCACGCTTGACACCGACCCCGTGCTCGGGCCCGTCATTCACCTGGGCGTAGGCGGCATGGCCGCGAGCCTCTTCTCGCGCCGCGCAACGCTCATCCCCCCGGTTACCGAAGCGCAGGCCCGCGAAGCCGTCGCTTCCTTTGAAGCCCGCGCCTGGTTCAATGCCTTCCGCGGCATGCCGGCTGCGAACGTCAAAAGCCTCATTGCCATCATCCTGCGCCTTTCCGCCATTGCGGAAACGCTGCCCGCTGTCTCAAAGCTCGCCCTTTCGCCCCTCGTCGTGGACGACGCGGGCGCCCTGGTGCTCGACGCCGACGGCACGGTGAACGCCGCCCCGGCGATGGCTGACGACAAGACGAGACACCTTGCCTTTGCGGGCTTTCCGCGACGTCTGCACCAGCCCGTGCGCCTCACCAACGGCTTTGTGATGATCCGCAGCGTTCGTTGCGACGACGCGCAGGGGCTTGCCGCCTTCGCGCACGCGCTTCATCCCGACGCCTGCCGCGCCTTCTTCGGCAAAGACGCCGAAAGCCTCACCGCGCGCGACCTCTCCGATCTTGCCAACCCCGACTTTGACCGCGAAGTGCTCATCATCGCCGTGGACGACAGCGCCGTGGATCCCGCGATTCACGCCGTCGTGCGGCTCACCAAGCTCTCCGCTCGCGAAAGCCGGCTTACGTCCGCGTACGAAGCGCGCTGGCAGGATGAAGCACTCGAGCGCGCCCTCGCCGCCTCGTTGAAAACGGTCGCGGACTGCTTAGAAATGCCTCTGCCGGCGGCTCCCCGAGCCGTTGCCGACTGACTTACATTGACTCGAGAGAACACCATGCCCATTCTTCATCAGGTTCTGGACGACCACGTTCTTCGCCTTGAAATCTCGCGCCCCGAAGCGCGCAACACCTTGAACGAAGCGATGCTCGCCGACCTTGCCGACCATTTCGTGAAAGGCGACGCCGACGACGGCATTCACGCCATCCTTCTGCATGCCCAGCCCGGCCTCTTTTGCGCCGGGGGCGACTTGAAGGAGCAGCTCACGCACTTGTCCGCGGACGCCGAAACGCCGGCAGGCAAGCTCATTGAAGCGATGAAAGCCTGCCGCAAGCCCATCGTCGCCTGCGTCGCTGGCCCTGCCGTGGGCTTTGCGGTAACGCTGCTTTACTACTGCGACTTGGTCTACGCCTCCTCTTCGAGCCTCTTTGCGCTCCCCTTCACGGCGCTGGGCCTCACGCCCCGTTTCGGCGTGAGTCTTCTCGCGCTTCAGAACGCGGGCTACCACAAGGCCGCGGAGAAAATTCTTCTCTCTGAGCCCATCAGCGCTGGCGAAGCGCTCCAAATGGGCCTCGTCTCCGCCCTCTACGCCGACGAAGAAGTCTTTGCACAGGCCGACGCTCGCGTGAAGCGCCTCGCGGCCATGCCGGCCTTTGCCGTCCAGAACGCCAAGAAACTCCTTCGCAGCGCCTGGAGCCGGAGGCTTGCCGACATCACCGCCGAAGAACAGGCGGCCTTTGCCGCCGCTGCAGCGACCCCCGACGCTCAGGAAGCCTGCTCCGCCTTCCTTGAAGGCCGGATGCCCAACTTCAAGAAATAAGGAAAACCGTCATGCGCATTCTTTTGACGGGCGGCTCGGGCTTCATCGGCTCGCACACCGCCGTTGAACTCATTGAGGCCGGCCACGAAGTCGTTCTCTACGACAACCTCTGCAACTCCTCCCGAGAAGCGGCGGACGCGGTGGAAACCATCACCGGCCGAAAGGCCCCGATCGTCGTAGGGGACATCCGCGACAAGGCCCTCATGACGAAAGTGCTCCGCGAGGAGCAAATCGACGCCGTCATTCACTTTGCGGGCCTCAAGGCCGTGGGCGAAAGCTGCGTTAAGCCTCTGGACTATTACGACAACAACATTTCGGGCACCGTAACGATGCTGGAAGCCATGAAGGAGACGGGCGTGAAAAAGCTCGTTTTCTCTTCCTCCTCCACCGTCTACGGGACGCCTCAGAAGCTGCCGCTCACCGAAGACCACCCCGTGGGGAGCGGCATCACCAATCCCTACGGCCGCACGAAGGTGATGATTGAGGAGATCCTCTCCGACCTCTGCGCTTCCGACCCCGAATGGTCCGTGATCTGCCTTCGGTACTTCAACCCGATCGGCGCGCATGCTTCGGGCCTCATCGGCGAGAACCCCAACGGCATTCCGAACAACCTGCTCCCTTATGTGGCGCGCGTCGCCTCCGGGCGTCTCGCGGCCGTTCAGGTCTTCGGCAACGACTATGACACCCCGGACGGCACAGGCGTTCGCGACTACATCCACGTCGTGGACCTTGCTCGCGGCCACGTCTGCGCCGTCGAGCGCGTGAAGAACGTCAAGGGCTGGGACGCCATCAATCTCGGCACCGGCACAGGCTACAGCGTTCTTGACATCATCCACGCCTTTGAAAAGGCCTGCGGCCACGAGCTCGCGTACAAGATCTGCCCGCGCCGCGCAGGCGACATCGCCGCCAACTGGTCTGATCCCCAAAAGGCGAAGGCGTTGCTCGGCTGGACGGCGCAATTTGGCATCACGGAGATGTGCCGCGACGCCTGGAACTTCGAGCAGAAGCTCGCCGCACGCTTGAAGGGCGCCTCGTAGAGTCTTTCTTTCGGCCGTTTTTTTAAACCTGCCAAACTTGTCAGAACCCCGACAGGCTTGCTTCGCTCTCAATCCCGAAGGACCAAGTCGTGCGCGGAAACGGTAGT
>CAVACW010000086.1:0-11709 GCA_963587345.1 uncultured Oscillospiraceae bacterium
AGATAGGACATAGGCAGGTTGACCTTCAGAAAGGCTTTGCGAATTGCTCAATAGAGATCATGCGAATTGTACGGTAGCTTGTTTGCGAATTGCTCAACATGACCTTTGCGATTTGTACAGTAGACTGCTTGCGAATTGTACAGCGACTTATAACTAAACCGACAGATATTTCAATGTTACATCAATCTGAAATATTTATAAAATTGCCCATGCTACAAGCGGGGAGGCATCGCCTCATTGCCTGGACGGAAGGAGTGGAGGCCGAAGCTGAAGCAGAGCTGACGGTCATTCGGAGGCTGGAAAAGCTGGGTGTGTTAGAGCAAAGGGAAAAATGTCACTAACTAAGGCAAAGGGAAAATGCCACACGCCAGCAACACGAACATGTCACTGGTTTGCCCCTGCTGGGCTCGTGGGGTTGCGGGGTCAAGCGGTCGTGGAATACCGAGCACGTGCCGCCGCAGGCGGTGCGCGCGGAGGATATGCCGCGAAAGCCGCTTGACGCCGTACACAGGACCACAATCGCGCTTGGCGCAGCGGCCAAGCGAAGCGACAGCCGCTTACGCCTAGCGCGCTTGCGGTCCTGCGCCACCATGGCCCCTGCTTTGTGACGTTTTCGCTTTGCCGGGAACTGACATCTCACACCTCTTAAACTGTGACACTTTCGCTGTGCGCTAACACCCGTGGAATTGGTGAAGGGCGGCTGACTGCGGGTGGGACGGATGCTTTAGGAGCGCCTGAGGCGTTTTCTTCCGAAAGAGAGGACTGTTGTCAGGCGCCGCGCTGCCCCCCGCACATTTCTGCTGTTGCAAATCCGCGACAAAACCGCCGCTTGCGCTATTCTAAAACTGAATAACGGCAAATAAATCAATAGCTCCGCGTTTTCAGCGCCCTTGCAGTAAACAATTCTCATTCTCACAAAAACTGCAAACAAGTCCTGCGCTGTCAACGGGATATTTGTCGCATGGAGGTTTCTCCTATCTACGCCGAAAGGCCTAGTCCCTCCCCCTACAGTCGCAAGGAGTCGACGCCGGACAACGACACAAAACGGCACTCGAGAAAGGACTCTGAGGAAAGGAGAAACCAACATGGAAACGAATCTGCAGCTCACCCGGCGCGCGTTCGTGAAAGCGGGCGGCGCGCTCACGGCCGCCGCAGGCGCGGGCTTTGCCGGCCTGTGGCCCACCGAAGCGCAGCTAAAGGAACTGGAGCATCAGGGCTGGTCGCGGCATCCTCTGGCGTGCACGATGTGCGGCGCCTTCTGCGGCTTGGTCGCGATGAAGAAGGAAGGCGAGCCTGTGAGCGAAAAGACGGTGCGCATCTTCCCGAGCCCGGATCATCCGCAGCGCGGCTACTGCGGCCGCGCAGCGTCGACGATGTGGGTGTGGAACCACCCGCTGCGCCTCAAGAAACCTCTGAAGCGCGTGGGCGAGCGTGGCGAAGGGCGCTTCAAGGAAGTGACATGGGATGAGGCCTTGGACGAAATCGGCGCACGCGTGCGCGCCATCGTGGAGAAGACAGGCGAAGAGTCCGTTGTCGTGACAAGCCATGCGTTCACGGGGCTCTCGAAGTGGCTCGCATTCCCTCTGGGGACGCCCAACAACATCAGCCATTCCGCCACCTGCAACGCCGCCGGGATCGGCGCGCGCGACTGGGTGTTTGGCAAGGGCTTCACGGGCGCCGGAAAGATGGAGCCCGACTACGCGAACCTGCGCTACCTGATTCTGATCGGCCGCTCGATGGGAAGCTCCATGGGCGCGCTGAGCACCATGAACGCCGCGCGTGAACGGGGCGCCAAGGTGGTGTCTGTCGATCCGCGCATGCCCGACGCCTGTTACGGGGACGTCGACTGGGTGCCGGTGCGCCCTGGGACCGACATGGCGTTTGTGCTCTCGGTGATGAACGTCATGATCGAAGAGAAGCTCGCGGACTTTGAGTTCCTCGCCAGGCACACGAACGCCGCCTACCTCGTGAAGGCGGACGGCGCGCCCTTGACCGAAGCCGACGTGAAGGCGGGAGGCGCCGCGGACTTGTACGCGCTCTTTGACGCAAAGACCGCGGGGCTCGTCTTTCAGGGCGTGAAGAAGGATGCGAAGGGAAACGCCGTAGGGTTTGTCGAAAGCCCGGAGACGCAGCCCGTCTTGGAGTATTCGGGCGACGTGACGCTCGCTGGGGGCGAGACGATGCGCGTGCGCACGTGCTTCTCGCACTTGAAGGAGATCGCGGCGGAACATGCGCCGTCGGCCGCAGCGAAAATCACTGGCATTGCGGCGGAGAAAATCGTCCGCATCGCTCGCGACTACGCGAACTTCAAGGGTTGCGTGGACGACGGCTGGTACACGAGCAAGAACGGCAACGACATCGCGACTTATCAGTTGATCGATATTCTGAACGCCATGAATGGCAACATCGACCGCAAGGGCGGCCTCGTTGTGACGGCGGGCGCCGGGTTCAAGAAGCCTGACGTCGCAGCCGGGAAGGGCCCCAACGGCGAAAAGTGGGCGATGTCATCCGCAAAGCGCATCGACAAGATTGTCATGCCCGAGACGCAGGGCGACTTCTGGGTGGCAATGGAAGCTGCGAAGACCGGCAAGCCCTACCCCGTGCGCGCCGCCTTCGTCATAGGCACGACGATGTTCCACCGCGAGGCGAACTCCGCGCGATTGGAGGCTTCGTTGAAGGCGCTCGACCTTCTGGTCGTGCAGGACCTGCTGCCGCATGAAGTGTGCGACTACGCGGACTTTGTGCTCCCGGCGACGTTCTTTCTGGAAAGAAAGGAGACCTCGGGCGTCAAATGGGCTCGCGACGGATCGGTCTATGTGTCAGACGCCGGCATCCGGCCGCCCGAAGGGTGCGATGCTCGGCACGACGTGTGGATCGAATTGGAGATCGTGCGCCGGGCCTTCCCCGAGCGCGCCGCGCGCGTGGGCTACCGGGAATGCCGCACCGCAGACGAATTCGACGCGTGGTTCACCCGCTTTGACGACATCGGCGTCGAAAACTTCATCAAGGCGCAGGAGGCGAGACAGCCCGGCCTGGGCGACAAGGTGCGCCGCGACCTGAAGGAAAAGGGCTGGACCACCGTGAACGTCAAGAAGTACGACGTCTATCCCTACCAAAAGCCTTTTGGCACGCCTACGGGGAAGGTCGAGATCTACGGCTTCAAGTCTTTCTCCAAAAAGGGTTACGACGCGATTCCGCCGATCGTGGGCTACTTTGCGCCGCCCGCGTATTCGCAGCCCAAGGGCCCCAATGAATTCGTCCTCGTCTCGGGGAAGAACTGCTCGGCAAGCTCCGGCTTGGCGATGTTCACGACGCCCGCGCGGATGCTCGGGGACCGCACGCTCTGGATGAACCCGGCGGACGCCGCGCGACTCGGGATTTCGCCGGGCGAGACCGTGCGAGTGATGGGCGTGGACAATCCGTACGAGGCAGAGGTGAAGGTGACCGTCACCAAGCGCGTGATTGCGGGCTCGGTCTTTGCGTTCAGCTACCAAGGCGGCGTGAGAACGAAGCACCTAATCACGGACCGTCGCTTTGACTTTGTGAAGGAAGGCATCAATTCACACTGGTACGCGACGGGCTACTCGGAGCCTTTGAACGGCTGCCTTGCCAACAACGCCTGCATCCGCATCACTCGCCTTGGAGACTGACGCCATGGAAAAACAGAAAAAGCAGCTGGCGCACCTTTTTGACGCCACGCAGTGCATTCAGTGCGGCGCGTGCTCGGTGGCATGCGCCCAGACGAACTATCCCGACCTCATGAACGAGGTGAACGAAGGCTGGGGGACGATCTGCTGCAACATCCGGCCCGTGGCGGTTGAAAAAGACCGCCCGATGAAGCTGCTCGTGCAGTGCCAGCAGTGTTCCGACGCCCCGTGCGTGAAGACGTGTCCCTTCGGCGCCAACTACTACGACGAGAATGGCCTCGTGCGCAACGACCCCAATCGCTGCATCGGCTGCAACTACTGCATCGCCTCGTGCCCGTACGAAGCGCGCTGGAGCAATCCGAAGACGGGGCTCCCCTCAAAGTGCCTCGGGGAAGGGTGCCTTGCGTTGGTGAAGAGCGGCGCGCAGCCCGCGTGCGTCACGGCGTGCCCGGCGGGCGCGCGGCTCTTTGGCGACGTGAATGATCCCGAGAGCGCGATCTCAAAGAAGATCGCCGCAAGCCGCACCGTGAAGCTTCTGGAAAAGAACGGTACGAAGCCCAACTTCTATGTGGTGGTGTCCAAATGATCGATGCAAGTCTCTTTACTGCGCAGGTTCATGTCGCTCACTGGGGCTGGACCATTGCGTTCTTTCTCTGGTTCGTGGGCCTTTCGGGCATGGGAATGTTCGTGAACTACTGGCTTCGCGACAAAACGATGGTTGCGGTGTGCTCGGCGGCGGCTGTTGTGGGGACGCTCCTCGTGATGAGCCACTTGACGCGAATCCTCAACCTTCCGTTGGCGGCCTTTCACAGCCTCATGGCGATGAGCTTCAATTTCACGAGCTGGATGTTCATCGGGGTGTGCCTTTTGGTCGTGCAGTGCGTGGCGACGGTGGCGTATGCCGTTGTTGCGAACGGGCTCGTGCGCTGCGCCTTCTTGGAAAAGTGGTTCGCCACCGATCTCGTGAACGGGCTTCTCGCGGCCGTGGGCGTTGCAGCGACGATCTACTCGGGGTTCCTCTTGACGCAGGCCGTGGGCGTGACGTTCTGGAACACCGCGCTGATTCCGGTGCTTTGGATCCTCTCAGGCTTGGCGAGCGCCTTCGGCGCAATTGAGCTTCTGGCGGCAGCGGGGCGCGTGGACCACGCGAAGATCGCTGGCTGGACGAGCCGCGCCGGGCTTTGGGTGGAGGTTTGCGAAGCCTTTGCGCTCTTTGCGCTGGTGCACGTGGCGTGGTCCGCTGCCTCGGACGCCGCCCGCATGGGGGCGCAGACCCTCATTCTGGGGTCGGCTGCGGGCTGGTTCTGGATTGGCGTGGTGGTCTGCGGCATCGCGATCCCCTTCGCACTCCGGTTTCTGGGACGCGGGAAGTGGGCGACAGCTGCGGGCGGCGCGCTCGCGCTGCTCGGCGCTTTGAGCTTGCGCGCTTCCGTCTTGATGGCGGGTTGCTACGAGCCGACGCTCTTCTAACTGTCGCCTGACAGGCTCCGCGGGGCTTCGTCGCTCGGGGTGAATCCGGGCGGCGGAGCCCCGATTTTTTGTGGCCTCAGAGGTTCGCCGCGGCGTCGATTTCGCCCAGGCAGATGAGAAGCTTCGTGATGTCGGCGGCAGTGCGGATGCCTAGCTTGCGACAAAGGGAGCCGCGGTGGGCGATGACGGTCTTTTCGGTGATGCCGAGGTTATAGGCGATCTGCTTGTTGAGCAGCCCTTCGCCCACGCCTCTGGCGACTTCCTTTTCCCGTTCGGACAACTGCCACCACGCCGACTGTGCTTTGGCGAGGTCGGCGCAGGCCCGCCGGGCTTCGTGGTCGCGAAGGACGGCGCGGTTCACGGCTTCCACCAGACGCGGGGTTTCGACGGGCTTCGGGAGAAAATCCTCGGCGCCGTCGCGGATCGTCTTCACGGCCATGTTGATGTCGCCGTGAGCGGAGACGAAGATGACGGGAAGGGGATTGCCGGCTTCTGCCATGCGGTGCTGCAGCTCGATTCCGGTGAGGCCCGGCATGCGCACGTCGAGAATGAGGCAGCCTGGCACGAGCGGATCGTCGTTACTGAGAAAGTCCTGCGCGTTTTCGTAGCAGACGACGTCCCAGCCTTCGCCTTCCAAAACGAACTGCCAGGAAAGGCGCACTTCTTCATCATCGTCGCAGACGCGGATCAGCGGTTTGGCGCTTTGCATGATGTCTCCTTCGCAAGCGGCCATTCTACGGTCGCTCGGAGTCCCGCGGGGGAGCGTTTTTCGTAGGCAAGGGACGCCCCGTGCACTTCGAGAAGCGAGCGGACGATGGCAACGCCAAGGCCCAGCCCCGCCGCTTTCGTCGTGAGTCCGGCGCTCCCGATTTTTGCCATTGCTTCGTCGGTGATTTCGGGACCGTTGTCCTCCACCGTGAGGAGGGCGCGCCGGTCGTCCGCGGTGACCGTGACGTCCACTTGCGGGGCTGTGACGGCGGAAGCGGCCTGCGCAGAGTTCTTGACGAGATTCGTGACGACAAGCTCGACTTCAAGAGGATCCATGTCGATTACGGCGCTGGAGTGCGCGAGATGCAGGTGCACGGGAACCGAAAGCCTCAAGGTGCTGCGGCAGCGCTCCACGGCCTTTTGCGTGAGGGCGGCCAAGTCCGCGGCGTGGTGCTCCAGGGACGACGTTTTGGCGTAGTGCCGGATGTGGTCCACGATGTCGGCCGCGGTGCGGTCTGAGCGGAGAATTTCAGTGACGGCGCGCATCAGGGTGGCCTCATTTACCGCGTCGCCGCGCTCCAGTCGCTGCTTCAGACTCCCCGCGTAGTTGCCAATGGCAGCGAGAGGCTGCTTCAGTTCGTGCGCGACCATCCCGGAGAGAAGTCCCACGGCGCTTGCTTTGTTGAGCGCTTCAAGTTTCAGAGCAGACTCTTGGGCAGCGAGGTCGCTGGCGAGCTTTTCCTTCAGGGCGGCTTCTGCCTGCCGCGTCTTGCGGCGCACGAGGGCGGCAAGAAGGAGCGAGTTGGCAAGAAGGAGCGCGAGAAGCCAGGCGCCGCCCGTGATCCACGGCCGGTAGGCCTTCAGCACGCCCTCCATCGTGACTTCGTTTTTCAAAGGCATCTCGAGCGTGTTAAAGAGCTCGTAGATGCGGCGGTGGTCCGTGGGAACGGTCCAGCGCAGGCCGCCTTCGCCTTTCTTGAGCGCGAGCAACCCCTCCGTGATTTTGCGGGCCTCTTCCGTGGAGACCGAGGGCTTTACGGTGAGAAGCCAGTTGGGGTAGAGAGCGGTGGAGTGGCGGCAGGCGTTGCGGTCGTCCTTTTGTTCGTTCAGAACCTTGAAGAGGCCGGGCGCAAGCTGCCCCTTTTCTTCAAGGCCTTCCAAAAGGCACGTCGTCACGAAGCCGGCGTCGGCTTCTCTTGCCTGCACCGAGTCCGTGATTCTCGCCATCGGAGCGCCGGTGACGATGACGTCCTTGAAGAAGTCTTTGGTCGGATCGATTCCCTCGCGGATCATTTCAACGAGAACAACCTGCCAGCCCGCAAACGCCGTCCGGCTCATGACGGCGACGGTCTTGCCCTTGAGGTCAGCGAGCGTTTGAATGTCGTCGCGGTCGCTGCGGACGATGATGGTGCCGCCGTTGCCGAAGTTGGCGTCAGGCGTTCGGTCGGTGGTGATGGCTAGGAGCGGAATCCCGTCCGTGCGGCTGATCATGAGGCTTGTGAGGCCGCTTGAGGCGATCGCGAGGTCAAAGGCGCCTTTCTCGGCGGCTTCGAGGAAGGCGTCGGGATCGTAGGTCGAGACCTTGAGCAGACGCGGCGCCACGGCCTCTCGGATGGTGCGCACGGAGTCGGCGTACCAGCCCGAGGTGATCTCTGAGCCGTAGGAGTACATGATCGCGAGCGAGAGCGGGCGGTCGACTGCGCGGACCGGGAGGGGCGCGAGGGCGAGGCTGAGGCTCAGGGGGAGGGCGAGCAGGCGGCGCATGGGGGCGGCAGGAGCTGGATAGTCAAACGTCGGCCTCGAGCCTTTCTTCAACAATCACGCCGTAGAGCGCTTCGCCGCCGGTGCCTCTTGCCTTCACCGTGAACTCCATTTTGTAGTGATCGGACTCGAGCACGAAAACGGTGTTGACATCAAAGCAGGGCGTCGCGTCGTCGATGTCCATGTTTTCGGGAATGTATGGCGCAACGGACCGCTGGATTGTCAGAAGGTCATAGCCGATCCGGCAGGTGATCGGTTCGGGGTTCGCGGCGAGGAGGGCCGGCGGCAGCGGCGCATTGCGCACGGGAATCATGCCGGGGCCGATGGTGATGTAGTCGCCGCTGCAGCAGCGGAGCACGATGACGCTGGCGGAGAACGGCTTGTGCATGTCTTCAATGGCCGCTTCGTAAACCAGCATATCGCTGATGGTTTCGCCGATCAGGTCGGACGGATCGCCGACGTCCAGATCCTGCTTGCCGAAAGCTCGAGCCAGAAGCTTGCTGTGCCAGTACTGGGCCAGAACGAGGTTCCTTGCGCCACGGTCGCCAAGCCAGGAGAGCTCGACGTTGGACCAGAGCTCCTGGCGGGCGTCTTCGCAGTCTTCTTCTGTCCAGTCGGTGATTTTCAGCACGTCGAAGGCATGATCGAGAAAGCGGCTGATGCGGTCCCAGTCGGATGGCTGCGGCGCGAAGCAGAGGCGCTTGAGGAAGTATTTCGCCGCCGTCAGGGTGCCCAAGCGCTGGGTGGAGAGAATCTTTTGGGAGTCGAAGCCGTGCGCCAGGGCGAAGTCGAGCACGGCGGGCTCGAAAGCGGCGGCCTGCACAAAGTGACAGAGCTGATCGACCAGAAGTTCCGAAGCGCCGGAGAAGTCGACGCCGCGGCTGGCGCCGCTTTGAAGGATGGCGGTCAGTTCGGCAGCGGGAAGGTCTTCGTTCTGATGGCGATTGCTCAAAAGGATGAGGCTGGTGCGGAGCTCACTTCCGAGGAGGAGTTGTTGTTTTAGGGCGAGCGGCATGGCTTTTCCATAAGGAGTGGTGAGAGAGTTCGAAGACTCTGACGGATGAAATGATGCCTGAAGGCGGCGGGCTTGAAGGACTGTTTTCCAGCGAGTTTCATTGATGCGCCGGAATTGCTTCAAGGGCTGAAGCGTCGGAACGAATCGGGCGGCCGCCTCAAAGGATAGCGTCGATACGGCAGGGACCGAGGGGAGCGTCTTGCCAGAATGCCCAGATGAAGCCGCCTTCGCAAAGAGTTCTTCGCGGAGGCGGCAGGCTTTTGACGCCCGCAGGCGTCGCAAGGCGACGGGCTACACCAGAATCATCGTGGCGACGATGGTGGTGATGAGGGCGCCCGCCATCGGAATCGCCGTGCGGCGGATGATCTCAAAGGGCGAAATCCCTGAGCAGCCCGCGACGGCGACGATGACGCCGGTGATGGGGGAGACGGTGCGGCCGAGGGAGGTCGCAAACTGCATCGGCAGAATCAGCAGAATCGTCGAAACGCCGAATTCTCGAGCGAAGTCCGGAACGAGCGGCGCAAACGCGAAGAAGGGCGCGTTGCCGCTGCCCATGACGATGGAGATTACCGTGATGAAGAGCGTCATGACGATCATGATGAGGGCGCCCGAGAGGCCGAGTCCCTTCGTGACGTCGATCAGGTAGGCGACGGTGCCGGTCGCCATCAAGCCCTGAGCGAACGTTTCGCCCGCGACGATAAGCGTCACGACGCGCGCGAACTGCGTGCCCATGGAGTCAAAGAAGGCGATGGCTTTGTCGAGCACTTCCTTCACGGGGTGGCGGCAGCATTCCAAAACGAGCGCGATCGTGAAGGAGAGAAACATGGCGGTCGGCACGTCGAGCTTGATGCCGGAGACCACGAACTTCGAGAAGACGAAGAGGAGGATGAGCGGAATCATCGGGAGCACCATGTAGAAGGCGGGCGCGCCCTTGAAGTCGATCTCTTCCACGGCGGCGCCGGCTTCGACCTGCCAGGCCTTGTCGCCGTCGCGCTTGTCGAACCACTTCTGCGTGAAGTAGTGAAGCACGGCGATCACGGTCGCCACGGCAAGCGACACGGGGATCTGGTAGTCCACGAAGTAGGTCATGGTGTCCATGCCGCCGAACTTCGCCGCGAGGTTGGCGTTGCCGGAGGCGGGCCCCAAATCAAGGCAGCCCGAGGTGGCGATGAGCGCCGCAGCAGAGAGCGGCGAGACGCCGAGCTTTACGAGCACTGGGTACATCGTCACCATGAGGAGCATGGCGAGGCCCGAGGCGCTCGGAATGAAGACGTTCATGATCTGTCCCACGATGTAGCTCAGCGCGAGCACCAGATAGGGCGAATTCAGCAGGCGCAGCGGGCGGCTCATGACGTCCGCCATGCGCGCCGAGGCGCCGATCATCGACATGTACTTCGAGTAGCCGGCGGCCGACATGATGATGAGGCCGAGCCCGGCGACGCGCGAACTCATGATGGACGAGATGCACTTGAAGGGATCGAATCCCTCCCAGCCGGTCGAAGCGACTTTCTTCGGAAGAATGCCGGCGGCGTCAATGAGCCCGAGCTGATGAAGGAGGATGGCGGCGAAAAGGAGGATCAGGCCGCCCGCCAGAAGGACGAACTGGGCGCGAAAGTGTTTGAGAAGGCATCGCACCATAAAGACGGTGACGAGCAGGGAAAGAATGACGCCTGTCATTGAGAGGCTCCGAAATGGTTGAGGGGCGCCGCGTGAGCGGCGGATTCAAAATTCAGTTTCGCCGGATGGAAAAAAGGGCGCGGGGCGGCGATGCCCGCGTCCCTTGGAATTGGGTTCAGAGGCCGTTCACGGCCTTCAGAAAGCCCGTGAAGACCGCGCGGCCAATCGGCATCGACTCCGTGTCCTGCAGATCGAAGTCCGACTTGTGGTGGCCGTTGTGGTTGCAGCCCCAGCGGAACATGCCGCCTCGGCCGCCGTGCGCCACGACGCGTTTCAGCATCATCGTGAAGTCTTCGCTGCCGGCGGGCGTGTTGAGCTCAACAATGCGCGTGACGCCGGGCACGGTCTGGGCGATGTCGCGCACGACGTCCAGCACCTCGGGGCATTCGATCAAGGTGGTGGCTTCGCCTACCTTGGTCACTTCGGCCTTCACGTCGTAGCTTTCGGCGTTGCCGCGAACGATGCGCTCCAAGCATTCGCACATGTAGTCGTTCACCTCGGCGGTCTCGCCGCGCACTTCCGTCTGGAGGTAGGCGTGCACGGGCGTCACGTTGCGGCCTTCGCCCGCGACGAGCTTCCCGACGGCGACGCGGCTCGCGCCGTCGCCGTGGCGGGGGATGCCTGCGAGCTGCATCGCGGTGGAGCAGGCGGCCATCAGGGCGCTTCGCCCCTTGTGCGGCTGGTTGCCGGCGTGAGAAGGCGTGCCCGTGAAGCGGATGTCGTACTTGGTGCTTGCGAGCACGCCGCCGTGCACAAGGCCGACTTCTCCCAATTTCACCTTGCCGCCGCAGTGCGAGCCCAGAATGAGGTCCACATCGTCAAGAATCCCTGAGGCGGCAATGGCCGCGGCGCCGCGCACGCCTTCTTCGGCGGGCTGGAAGACGAGCTTCACGGTGCCTTTGAGCTCCGTTTGATGCTCCATCACCCAGCGGGCGACGGCGAGGCCCACGGCCGTGTGGCCGTCGTGGCCGCAGGCGTGCATGAAGCCGGGGCGCGTCGAGCGAAAGCCGCCCGCGTTGGGGGCATGCTTGGCGTCGTCGGTTTCTTCGACGCAGACGCAGTCCATATCAAAGCGCAGCGCGGTGACAGGGCCCGGACGACCGGAGGAGAGCACTGCCACGCAACCCGTGTAGCCTTCGATGGATTTGAGAAAGTCGGCGGGCACGCCGTTTGCGGCAGCGCGATCGAGCGCCTTTTGGACGAGCGCGGGATCGCGGCCCATGACGGCGTCGGGATTGATGATGGCAAGGCCGGTGCGCACGTCCTCAAAGCCCAGCGACTTCAGGCGGCTCACGACGAACCAGGTCGTTTGAAATTCCGTCCAGCCTTCTTCTGGGATTGTGTGAAGGTGGCGACGGTCGGAAATCATTTCGTCGAGCAAGGACTGATCCATGGCGGCTCCAAGGTAGTACGGACGGAGCGCACATTTTA
>CAVACW010000087.1:0-11370 GCA_963587345.1 uncultured Oscillospiraceae bacterium
CGAACGAGGCTCCTCCGACTCGTGATGGTAGATTTTGGAGCTTTCGAACTAACGGAGCACATGGGTCGGATCGTACGAAAAGCCGGCGCGGCCGAACGAGCGGACAAGAAACGCATTGAAGTCCCGCTGGTACTGCTCAATGGAAGCGAAGCGCCGGACGTCCGAAAAATCGAGCCTCACGACGTCATAGGTCTTGTCCTGCCAGAGCTTTTCAATCTTGAGGCCGTGATAGTCCCGAAGACCGTTTCGAAACAGCGTTTCTAGCATGCTCACCAAGAGCGTCTTGCCAAAACGAGGCGGGCGAAAGAAGGCGTACTTTCCACAGCCTTCAGCCATTCGCGCCACGAGATCCGTCTTGTCGATGACCAACCGCCCCTTGTCGCGCATCGCTGAAAAGTCGTTTGACATTTCGTCGCACCAGTCCATCTATTGGAATTCCTCATTAATTTTCACGACCTCATTCTGGCACAAAACCCGCTGACAGCAAAACGCCGCGTCTCTCCCGCCGAAGGAAAGCGCGGCGCCTTGCAGTCAGCGACTCAAGCGGTCGTCAGTGATCGGACTTGATTCCTGCGCCGCAAAGCGTGATGAGAACGTCACTCGCGGGACCGTATTCCTTCTGGTACTGCTCCCACGCCGCGAAGTTTGCGGCGGTCGTGTGCTCGATGTAAAAGCCCTTCTTTGCCATCTTCTCGCGCCACGCAAGCAGCGTCGCCTCAGGCGCCTTCACGAAAGTCACGTCGTGCTTCTTCGCGTAGGCGAGGATCTCCTTGGCGCGCAGCGGCTTGCCGATGGCAATTCCCTCGGCAATCGTGGGCTTCACGTCCACCTCAACCGCCTCGTCCTTCCCCGCCTTGCGCGCTTCGTAAAGCGGCGCGCAGAGTTCGCTCTGCAGCGCAATCACCTTCGGGAAGTGATCAATCACGCCGCTTTGCAGCAAATGCTCCAGCGCCTTCATGACGCCCAAATAGAGCGTCCCGTTTCCGAGCGGCACGATGATGTGCTCAGGGAGACGCCCCAGCTGCTCGAAAGCTTCATAGATGTAGGTCTTCGTGCCTTCGTAGAAGTAGGGGTTCACGACGTGGTTCGCGTAGTAGACGCCTTCGTCCCTCACGCGCGCCCGGCACACGTCCGCGCAATGGTCGCGCGAGCCCGGCACCACGTGCGCCTTGGCGCCAGCCGCCTCAATCATGGCGATCTTCTTGGGGCTTGTGCCCTCGGGCACGTAGATTTCGCAGGCGATGCCGGCGCGGGCGCAGTAGGCGGCGACGGCGTGGCCCGCGTTGCCGCTTGAATCCTGCACGCACTTTTTGACGCCGATCGCCTTCATGTGCGCGACGAGCGCCGCGGCGCCGCGATCCTTGAAGGAGAGCGTGGGCATCATGTAGTCCACCTTGAGGAACATGCCGGGCTCGACTTCCACCACGGGCGACAGGCCTTCGCCCATCGTCACGTCCTTCCAGGCGTCGCCCTCGCCCGCCATGAAGGCGCGGTAGCGAAAGAGGCTCCACGTGTTGCGGTCGATCTTCGCGGCGTCGTACTCGGGCGGCGTGAAGTCGAGTTCAAAAAGGCCGCCGCACTCGCATTTCGGGGCCATGGTAGTGACGGGCGTCTTCTTCCCGCAACAAAGGCAGACGTAGTTCATGAGCTTTTTCTCCTACTGTTTCAATTCCACCACCGCCTCGATTTCCACGAGGCAGTCAAAGTGCAGCGGCGACGTCGACACAATGACGCGACCGGGCTTGTGGTCGCCGAAAAACTCAGCGTAGACCTCGTTGATCGCCCCCCAGTACGTATTGGAAGGCGTGTAGACGCGGCAAAAGGCCACCTGATCCCTCGCGCAGTCCGCCGCCTTCAGCACGCGGTCGAGATTCTTGAGCGCGAGCCGCGCGTGGTCTCGAATGTCCCCGCGGCACACTTCGCGCGTGTCGGGATCGATCGAGAGCTGCCCCGACACGTACATCAGTCCGCCCACCTTGACGGCGGCGGAATAGTGGCCGGGATTCTTTCCCTTGAAATCGGGCTGTACAAATTCCATGAAAGCCTCGCTTCTTCGTTTGAAAAAATGACTCGTTTTGGCATCAATTAGCGGACGTTGTCGCCTTCGTGCGGCGAACCGCATCCAAATCGCTGTAAATCGTCACCTTTGAGACGCCAATCACATCCGCGGCGTATTCGACGCTCCCTTTGACCAGAAACACCTCGCGCACATCGAGCAGCTCCACGAAGCGCCGGCGCTCCTCGCGGCTCGACGCGGCGGAAATCTGCTCTTCCTTGGCCATCTCGGTGATGAGCTTTGTGACCATGTCGCGCACCGACCCCTGCGACTCCACCGCTTCAACGGGCGTCGCGCGCGAGCGCTCCTCATCCCAGAAGATGCCATCGCCCTCGGGCAGCGTCGCCGCGACGTTCTTGAGCCCCGGAAGCTTTGTCTTCAGCCGCTCAAAGAGCGCCAAGTGCTCCGTCACGTCTTCGTTCACGCAGAGCGTGCCCGCCAGCGCCCCCTTCTCGTCGCGAATGAGCTGCGTCGTGCAGCGGATGAGCTTGCCGCGGTAGCGGTACCACCAGACCGGCAGGTGGTCCGAGTCGCGCCCCTGGGCCGCGAGCATTTCGGTCACGAGGTGCCGCAGCCCCTGCCCCACCTTGCGGTCCGTCACGGCGCCGTTCACGACGTACACCACGGAGTGCAGGGGGTTGGCGAGGTCATGCAGAACCGTCTCGACCTTCTCGCCCCCCGTGCGGGCGATGAGGTCGGCGGTCTCGCGCCACGCGGCGAGCGCGGGCGGAATCTTGAGCTTTTCAGAAGTCATGCCAGATGCATATAAAATTTTCTACGGGCGCATCATAGAGAAATTTCTACGCCAGCGCAAATGACCGTCCAAAGCCACCAAAACCAAGGGATGTTGTCGCGTAGAATTTTCTATTGCATTCGCTTTCGTCGCGGCGTAGAATTTTTTCTACCCTCTTTTTCAAGGACCCCAAAATGGCCTCAACGTCTCTCATCGGCCGCCGGCTCACGGACGCCGTCGTGCCGACGCCGTCCTTCGTCATTGACAAGGCAAAGCTCCTTCGCAACATCGAGCGCGCCAAGGCCCGCGCCGCCGCGCTCGGCGTCAAGTGGCGCCCGCATCTCAAAACGCACAAGTCGATCGCGATCGCGCGGCTTCAGATGACCTCCCCCGAAGGCCCGGGCACCGTTTCGACGCTCGCGGAAGCGCGCTACTTTGCGGAAAACGGCGTGAAGGACCTCATCTACGCCGTCGGCATCGCGCCGCAGAAGCTCGCCGAAGTCGCCGCCATCCGCCGCGAGACGGGGTGCGACCTCAAGATCATTTTGGACAGCGTCGAAGCCGCCCAGCTCGTGTCCGCCTTCTGCCGCGAGCATCACGAGACGATTCCCGTCCTGCTTGAAATCGACGTGGACGGCCACCGCTCGGGGCTTCTCCCCGAGTCGCCTGACGTCATCGCGACAGCCCGCGCTCTCACGGACGGCGCCGCGTTAAAGGGCGTCCTCACGCACGCTGGCGACAGCTACGAGTGTCAGACGCAGGAGGCGATCGTCGCCGCGGCGGAAACCGAGCGCGCCGGCATCGTGAAGGCCGCGGACGCCCTGAGGGCTGCAGGCTTTGCGGTGGACATCGTCTCCGTGGGGTCCTCCCCCACCCTGATGCGCGCCGAATCCGAAGCGGGCGTCACCGAAATCCGCGCGGGCGTCTGCGCCTTCTTTGACCTCTTCATGACAAACGTCGGCATCTGCACCGCAGACGACATCGCGGGCTCCGTTCTCACCACCGTCATCGGCCGCAAGACGGACCGATGCCGCGTGATCACGGACTCTGGGTTCCTCGCGATGTCCCGCGACCGCGGCACGCAGCGCCAGAAGAAGGACTACCAGTACGGCCTCGTCTGCGACGCGGACGGGAAGCCCTTGGCCGGCGGCACCCTGCTCCTCACGGGCACCAACCAGGAGCACGGCATCATCACGCTCCCCAACGATTCATCCCTCATGCAAGGCGACTTCCCGATCGGGCGGCGTCTGCGCATTCTCCCCAACCACGCCTGTCCCACGTGCGCGCCGTACGCGCACCTCCTTGTCGTGGAAGACGGCGTCATCACGGACGTGATCGACCACGTCCGGGGCTGGGAAGCCTGAACCCAACACAGAGGCCGCCCTGCGCGGCCCTCAGAAAACAAACTCCGGGAGACCCCATGACCGAAGCTCTCACGCTCTACGAAAAGATCGTCCGCGCCCACACCGTAAAACGCATCGACGACAACACCGTGCTCCTTTACTGCGACGCGCACTTCGCAAACGAATACACCTCGCCCCAAGCCTTTGCCGGGCTCGCCGCCCGACACCGCAAGGCGCTCGTGCCCGACGCCCACTTGTGCGTGGTGGACCACATCATCCCGAGCGACGACGTCAGTCCCCGCGTCATTTATGACGAGGCAAGCCTCGTGCAGGCCAAGACGCTCGAAGCCAACTGCCAGACGAACGGCATCGCCGCCTTCTATGGCGCGAACGACCCCGACCAAGGCGTGGAGCACGTTCTGATGGACGAACAAGGGCTCGTGCGCCCCGGCATGGTCGTGATCTGCGGCGACAGCCACACCACGACGCACGGCGCGCTCGGAGCGCTGGGCTTTGGGATCGGAACGTCCGAAATCGAGCACATTCTGGCCACCCAGACCCTCGTCTACCGCACCGCGGGCGCCATGCGTGTCACGATCACCGGCACGCTTCCCGCCGGATCGACCGCCAAGGATCTCGCGCTCACGGTCTTGAAGACCGTCTCCGCGCGCGGCGCGCTCGGCATGGTGGTGGAATACGCGGGCTCGGCCGTCACAGCACTCCCCATGGAAGGCCGCATGACGCTTTGCAACCTCACGGTGGAAGCGGGCGCCCGCGGCGCCCTGATCGCCCCGGACGAAAAGGCCTTCCAGTGGGTGAAGGCGCACGCCGCGCCCTTTTCGGCCGAAGACGAGCAGGCGATGCGCAACTACGCGAAGATCCTGCACACAGACGTGGGCGCAGTGTTCGCAAAAGATGTGACGATCGACGCCAGCACAGTCGAGCCCATGACCACCTGGGGCACGAGCCCCGATCAGGCGGTGCCGCTCTCGGGCGTCATTCCGGCCCCGGAAAGCTTCACGGACCCCGTGGCGCAGGCGGCCGCCAGGCGCGGTCTGGCGTACCAAAACCTGAAGGCGGGAGACAAAATCGCCGGCACCCCGATTCAGCACGTCTTCATCGGCTCCTGCACGAACGCGCGCCTTGCGGACCTTGCGGCCGCGGCCGCCATTTTGAAGGGGCGGCATGTCGCGCCGGGCGTGAGGGCGCAAGTGATGCCCGGCAGCATGCGCGTGCGCCGCGAGGCCGAAGCCCTCGGCATCGCGCAGATCTTCAAGGACGCGGGCTTTGAATGGCGCAAGTCGGGTTGCACCCTCTGCCTTTCGATGAACGGCGACATCTTGGGCGAAGGCGTGCGTTGCGCCTCCACCACGAACCGCAACTTCGAGGGCCGCCAGGGCCGCGGCGCCCGCACGCACCTCGTGAGCCCCGAAACCGCCGCCGCGAGCGCCGTCACGGGCGTTCTCACCGATCCCCGCACCTTGGAGCGCCTGTAAGGAGTCATCGCATCATGGAAAAATTCACCACGCTCACATCGATCGCGATGCCCCTTGACATCGACAACTGCGACACCGACCAGCTGATGCCCAAGCAGTTCCTGCACGGGATCGACAAGGCGGGGCTCGGACAAGGGCTCTTTTACAACCTGCGCTTTACCGCAGACGGAAAGCCCGATCCCCGGTGCGTCTTCAATCGCCCTGGGTTTGAGAAGGCGCAGATCCTCGTCGCCGGCCCCAACTTCGGCTGCGGCTCAAGCCGCGAGCACGCCGTGTGGGGGCTCCTGCAGTACGGCATCCGCGTCGTCGTGGCGCCGGGGTTTGGGGAAATCTTCTACTCAAACTGCTTTAACAACGGGCTTCTCGCCGCGCGCGTGACGCCCGAAGCGAGCCGCCGCCTTTTTGCCGTCCTCTCCGACACGACGCCCGTCACGGCGACGGTGGACCTGGCGAGCCAGACGATCACCGCAGGCGGTCTCGTCGTTCCCTTCACCGTAGCGCCGCGGCACAAGACAATGCTCGCCGAAGGCCTTGACATGATTGACGCCACCTTGAAGGACCTTGACGCGATCGAAGCCTTCCGCGCTGCGCACGAAAAGACCTTCCCGTGGATGACGGGACTGCCGGGCCGCTGGCGGCGCGAACGCAACGCTACAAAGTAACCGCTCACATCGCCCATGATCGGGAGTTTCTTCACCGGAGCTCCCGATTTTTTTGCGCCTTGCCGAAGGGCGCCGCCGTCCCAACCACTTTGGACGATGCCGTCGTAAACTGCGCCCATCTTCTTTGGCGCAGCCGCCCAGTCTTTGCGAGCGCCCGCGCCCGAAACCGCCTTTTTCAACTCGTTTCCATCATCATGAAATTTCAGCGTCTTGCGACGGCTGCTGCGGCGGCCGCCCTGCTTTTGGGCGCCTCGCTTTCCGCGAGCGCCCGTCTTGTCACCGACCACCTGGGCCGCGAAGTGAACGTCCCTGATCACGTGAACCGCGTCGTCACGTCAACGATTCTCCCCTACGCCTCCGTCACCACGGTGTTCCTGGGCGGCGCCGAGAAGCTCGTGGGCATTCACCCCGTGTCGATGTCTGCGGCAAAAAACGGCCTGCTCTCCGAAATCTATCCGGAGATCCTCAACGCGAAGACCGACTTCATCAAGGGCTCGAGCCTCAACATCGAGGCACTGATGGCCCTGAAGCCTGATGTCGTCTTCGTGAATTCGGGCGACAAGAAGCAGATCGAGCAGATTGAAAACGCCGGCATCCCCGCCGTTGCCGTGTCCGCTTCAAAGTGGGACTACGACGTTCTCAAAACCTACGACGAGTGGATAAAGCTCCTGGGGGACGTCTTCCCGGATCACGCCAAGACCGACGAAGCGGCCGCTTACTCGCGTCAGGTCGCGGACTTGATCGCAAAGCGCACGGCGAAATTGAAGGACGCCGACAAGAAGAAAGTGCTCTTTGTGTTCCAGTATGACGCAAAGCGCCTTGTCACAAGCGGCAAGCACTTCTTCGGCCAGTACTGGTGCGATGCGGTGAACGCCAAAAACGCCGCGGAGACGGTGCAAGCCGACAACCAGAACGCCCAGATCTCGATGGAGCAGGTCTACAAGTGGAATCCTGACATCGTGCTCGTCACGAACTTCACGCCGGTACTCCCTGCGGACATCTACGCCGGGAAGTACAACGACTGGAGCCATGTGAAGGCGGTGGCGGATAAAAAAGTCTACAAGCTCCCTCTGGGCATCTACCGCAGCTACACGCCGTCAGCGGACACCCCGATGACGCTTTTGTGGATGGCAAAGACCGTCTACCCCGAGCTCTTTGCGGACATCGACCTCAAAAAGGAAGTGAAGGCTTACTACCAGAAGCTCTACAGCATCCGTCTCACCGACGCGCAGGTTGAGAGCATGTACGAGCCGCGCGCCAATCGCGCCGACGGCTTCTCGCAGGCTAAGCGCTAGTCATGGCGGGGACCTTCACCCGCGCCCGCTTTCTTCCCTACCGCCCCGTGATGACGGCGCTCGTCGTTCTCACGCTCGTGGGAAGCGTGTGGGCGCTCACTTGCGGGAGCTTCCCCGTGTCCGCCGCCGACGCCTGGGAGGCGCTTGCCGCGTGGGCGACCGGCTCAACGCCGCCTGACCGCACGATTTATTCGGTCGTGGTGAACGTTCGGCTGCCGCGCATTCTCTTGGCCATTGCCGCAGGCGCCGGCCTGGCGGCCGCGGGCGCAGGCTTTCAGGCGCTCTTTGCGAATCCGCTGGCGACCCCCGACACGCTGGGCGTGGCAACTGGCGCCGCTTTCGGCGCCGTGCTGGGGATCCTCTTGAACCTCCCCGCACCCCTCATTCAGGTGGCGTCCCTCCTGGCGGGGCTTGCCGCCGTCGCGCTCGTCTTCTTCGTGAGCCGCGTGCGGGGGCGCACGTCGGTTCTGATGCTGATTCTCTCGGGCCTCGTGATCGCGGCGCTCTTTTCCGCCCTCATCAGCCTCGTGAAATACACAGCGGATCCCCAGGACGTTCTGCCCTCCATCACCTTCTGGATGATGGGATCCTTCACGGGGGCGACGCCTGCGGTGCTCGCGATGGGGCTCCCATTCATCGCGATCGGCGCCGCGGGGCTGTGGCTTTTGCGCTGGAAAATGAACGCCCTCTCGCTTCCGGAAGACGAAGCCCGCTCGCTCGGCATCCCCGTCGGCAGGCTTCGCACCGCTGTGATCATTGCCGCCACCATGATGACGGCTTCGGTCGTGAGCATGTGCGGCCTCATCGGCTGGGTGGGGCTCTTGATCCCGCACTGCGCTCGTCTGATGTTTGGCGCCGACAATGACAAGGTGGTGCCCGCGAGCCTCTTGACCGGCGCGCTCTTTGTCCTAGCCGCGGACACCGTCGCCCGCAGCACGGGCGAACTCGAAATCCCCGTGTCGATTCTCACGGCGGTGATCGGCGCGCCGCTTTTCATCGTGCTTTTGCGCCGCACGGGCGTCGTGAACTAGGAGACCCGCCATGCTTTTTGAAGTCCGCCACGCCTCCTACGGCTACCGCAGCGAGCGCCGGGTCTTGTCCGACATCAACTTCTCCTTTGACTGCCGCGGCATCCTGTCGATTCTCGGGCGCAACGGCGCGGGGAAGACGACGCTTTTGAAAAACATGCTGGGCCTGCTGAAGTGGGACGAAGGCGCGTCGCTGGTGGACGGCGTGGACATCCGGCAGCTCTCTGAGCGGGACCTGTGGTCCAAAATCGGCTACGTCCCGCAAGCCAAGCCCGCCAACTTCGTCTACTCCGTCGAAGACACGGTGCTTTTAGGGCGCAGCGCGCGCCTCGGACTCTTTGCGCACCCTGGGCAAGCGGACCGGGAGATCGCGCAAGAAGTGATGGCGCTGGTCGGGATCGAACACCTCGCGAAAAAGCTCACAAGCGAAATCTCCGGGGGCGAATACCAGCTCGTTCTCATCGCGCGGGCGCTCGCCGTAAAGCCCCAGCTTCTCGTCTTGGACGAGCCCGAAAGCAACCTTGACTTCAAGAACCAGCTGCGAGTGCTCAAAGTCTTGAAGCACCTCACCGACACGATTGGCGTGGGCGCGGTCATCAACACCCACTTCCCGGCGCACGCCTTGGAAGTGAGCAGCGAAACCTTGATCCTCATGCCCGACGGCACGACGCGGTTTGGCGACACGAAGACGACGCTCACCGAAGAAACGCTCTCCGAGTCCTTTGGGATCGGAGTACGGATTCTCGACGTCAATCTGCCTGAACGCCCGGGCTACGCTTGCGTCGCGGCCTACGAGGCGTAACGACAGCATTGCACTGGAGGCGACCATGAATCGAAGCGAACTTCTCACGGCGCTGCGACGCGAAGTCGCGCAGGCCATGCCCGACAACGGCTACGACTTCGGACGGCTCCCCGGCGTCGCCTTCACGCGTGCAAGCACGCCGCAAAAGGCGCTCCAGTGCTTCTACCAGCCCATGGTGGCGCTCGTGCTGCAAGGCCGAAAGCAGTCCCTCATCGGCGGCGTGGCGCTTGACTACGGTCCGGGCGAAGCCGCCACCGTGGCGCTTGACCTGCCGGGCATCTACCACATCACGGACGCCTCGCCCGACGCCCCGTTTCTCTCCATTTCTCTGCGGCTGGACCGCCAGATCGTGGCCGACCTTCTCACCCAAATGCCGGCGACTTCCGGCAAGGCGGCAGCCTCAAGCGCCACAGTGATTCAAGCCCCCGCCGACGCGTCGCTTCTCGATGCCTTTTTGCGCCTGGCTTCGCTCGCCAAGGCGCCCGAAGACGTCGCCGTCATGGCGCCGCTTCTTGCGCGTGAAATTCACTACCGCCTGCTCACCAGCCCCATGGGTGACGGCCTGAGGCGCTTTTGCTCCAACGAAGCGCAGACGCCGCAGGTCGTAAAAAGCATCGTCTGGCTGCGCGAGCATTTCCGAGAGCCCATCGACATCGCAGCGCTCGCCTCGATGGCCGCCATGGCACCCTCCACCTTTCACAAGCACTTCAAAGCACTCACGTCGCTCTCCCCCATTCAGTTTCAAAAGCGCCTGCGGCTTCACGAGGCCCAGCGCCTGATGCTTTCCGAAGGCAAAAACGTCGAGGCCGCGTCTTACGCCGTGGGCTACGAGAGCGCTTCGCAGTTCTCCCGCGAGTACAAGCGGCTCTTCGGCGCGGCGCCGGGCGGGGACGTCAGCCGCAAGAAAGCGGCCGGCTGACGTCGTCCCATTGGCGGCATCGGCGACTCGTTCGATCCTTTGGAGTGCCGTTTTGCCATAAAATGGCCATCATGTATTGTCCTCTCAGTGCCATGAAATCGCTTCCCGTAGGCCAGCAGTCCTTCGCCGACTTGCGCTCGGCCAGCAACTACTACGTTGACAAGACGCCATTCATCAAGGCGGTGATGGAGTATGACGCGCAGGTGTTGCTCATGACGCGTCCGCGGCGCTTCGGAAAGACGCTTTTCATGGACACGTTGCAGTGTTTTTTGGAAATTGATCCCGCTAATCCCGGTTGCAGCGACGCCCATGCCCGGCTTTTCGCGGGGCTCAAGATTCTTGAAGACAAGGCCTTCTGCGACGCCTGGATGGGACAGCATCCCGTCGTCAGCTTTTCATTGAAAGGCGCAGAAGCGGGGACTTTTGAACTTGCTTACGAGCTCTTGGCGCTGAACCTCATGTCGGTGGCAAAAAAGTTTGCCTATCTGTTAGAGAGCCCCAAAGTGTCCGAGGACGACAAAGCCTTGCTCGCGAACTACATGAATTCGAAGTTCATGAAAGATCCCGCGAACACCGCCGACGTCATTCTCTTTTTGAAGAATCTAGCCGCCATGGTCTCGGCGCATTACGGACGGAAGGTGATCATTCTCATCGACGAGTATGACGTGCCGCTTGCCAAGGCGGCCGCCTACGGCTACTACGACAAGATGGTGAAGGTGATCCGCAACTTTTTGAGCGAAGCGTTGAAGCCTAGTCCGACAACAGACGCCTTTCTCTTGAAAGCGGTTCTCACTGGGTGTCTTCGCGTGAGCAAGGAAAGCATTTTCACCGGCCTCAACAATCCTGGCATCAATACCGTCTGCTCGGAGGACTACACGCTGAGCGATGCGATTGGCTTTACGGAGCCTGAAGTGAAGGCGATGCTGGACTACTATCAGCTCGCGCCTTGCTTTGAGAAGATCAAAGCGTGGTATGACGGCTACCGCTTTCATCGCAGCGACATCTACTGTCCGTGGGACGTCATCAATTTCTGCTC
>CAVACW010000088.1:0-11330 GCA_963587345.1 uncultured Oscillospiraceae bacterium
CGATCCGTCATGGAGAAGGCTCTGCAGCAAGAGCCCATTCCCTTCGGCGGAGAGCTTCAGGTTTTGAACCTCAATCAGCGAAACGGTTTCGACGAGGAGAGCATACTGTCCGCCCTCTACTACATGGGCTTTCTCACGTTCGCTCCCGGCGACAGCGGACACCTCATCGTGCCGAATCGAGCCATCGGCATTCAGTTCTTCGAGTACTTCTTCAAGCACATTCTGAAAGCGCCCAAGTTCCGCTTCAACCATGGGGAATTTGCCCGAGCCTACGAAGCGCTTGCCGCCGGCGATCCAAAGCCCTGGCTTGAGCTTTCGAACAAGCGACTCGTCGAAGACAGCGGCGTCCACATGCATGCGCAGCTCACCGAAAAAGTGTTCCAGACCATGCTCTCGGCGACGCTGTGGTTCTCCACTGACTACCGCGGCCAGTTGGAATACGAGTCGCGTGGCGAAGATGCTGGCTTCATGGATCTGCTCTTGACGCCTCGCGAGAACAAGGCGCTCCCCACGTACGTGATCGAAGTGAAGCACCTCGCTGTCGGCGCTGAGGACGCTGCCGTGGCGACGGCGCTCGAAGCCGCGCGCCAGCAGGCAATCCGTTATGCGAAAGGCGAAGCGCTTTGCAACGTCTCGAACCTGAAGCGCGTTGCCATCGTCTACAAAGGCTTGAAGATCGGCGCCGTGGATGTCGCCTGACTTTTCTCTGGCAGAGCCGGACGCCTGGACAATGGCGAAGGCCTTGGCGCAGGACGATCATCGCTTCGGAGTCTTTGGGGAACCCTTCTTTCGTGTCGGGCAGCGGGCAGAGAAGCCGCTTGCAGTGAAAGGGAAAAACGCGTAAAGTCCCGCCCGCTGCAGTCGGACGGCTGATCGCGGGCAACTAGCTTTGCATGAGGAAAGTCCGGACTCCGCAGGGCGCCGTAGCAGGTAACGCCTGCCCGCCGCGAGGCGAGGATTAGAGCAACAGAGACGAGCCGGTTTGGTCCGGGTGAAACGGGCAATCTCTACGGGGAGCAACACCAAGTAAGCAGTCGCTTGATTCCGGCCCGGAAGAAGACTGCGGGTAGGTGGCATGAGGCGCCGGGCGACCGGCGCACTAGATGAATGATCGGCACCGCAGGGGAAACTCTGCGTCACAGAATCCGGCTTACAGACCGTCTGCAGCCACCCAACAACGAAAAACGCCTTCGATCTTTTGCGGACCGAAGGCGTTTTGTTGCCGACGCGCCGGAATTACTTCAGGCGGATGCGGCCGTCCACCGCAATCGCTTCGCCGGTCGTTTCCGAAATCATCAGCGGGTTGATGTCAAGCTCGGCGACGTCCGCAAAGTCCGTGACGAGCTGCGAGATGCGCAGCAGCGTCTCTTCCACTTTCGCGATGTCGGCGGGCGTCGTGCTGCGGGCGCCTTCGAGCAACTTGAAGGCCTTCACCGAGCGCACGAGGTCATGTGCGTCCGCGTCAGTCAAGGGTGCCAGCGAGAACGACACGTCCTTCAAGACTTCCACGAAGACGCCGCCCAGGCCGAACATGATCATCGGGCCGTACTGCGGGTCGCGGGCGACGCCGCACACCAATTCGCGCTTTCCGGTCACCATTTCCTGAATGATGACGCCTTCCAAGCCCTTCTCCCAGCCGCGCTCGGTGAGCTTGGCGATGAGGTCGCGGTATTCGCGGCGCAGGTGTTCGGCGTTCTTGATGCCGACGCGCACGCCGCCCACGTCCGTCTTGTGGGAGATGGTTTTCGAAGTCATCTTCATCACAATGGGGTAGCCCATGGCGTCCGCGGCGGCGACGGCCTCGTCTTCCGTCGTCGCAAAGCGGCTGCCGCAGACGCGAATGCCGTAGTGCGCGAGCACGTCGATGCTTTCGCGCGTCGTGAGTTCGGTGCGGCCGTCGGCGCGCACCGCGGCAAACATCGCTTCGACGGCCGCCTTGTTGACGTCAAATGTCGGGACGCGCCCTTCAGGTCGCGCGAGCCAGCGGCGCTGCTGATCCAGACGCATCAAGCCGTCCACCGCCTGCTCCACGTACATGAAGAAGGGCACGGTGACCTTCATTTCGGAGAGTTCCGAGAAGAAGCGGCTTTCCGTCATGAAGACGCCGATGAGTGGCTTTTCGGGGTGCGCTTCGCGGATGCGCATCAATTCCTTGGCGACATCGATGTCCTTTAACCCAAGGAAGGGGAGGTAGATCACGATCACCATGTCCACGTTCGGATCGGCGAGCACCGTTTCCGTCGTCTGGCGGTAGTGGTCCAGGGGGGCGGAGGCAATCATGTCGATGGGGTTCTTCACCGAGGCCGCAGCCGGCAGGAAGCTGCGAAGCGCTGCCTTCGTTTCGTCCGAAATGGGTGCCATCTGCATGCCGTATTCGCAGATCGCGTCCGTTGCCATGATGCCGGGGCCGCCCGAATTCGTGATGACGGCGACGCGGTTGCCCTTCGGAATCGGGCAGTTCGCAAAGACCTTGGCCGTTGCAAAGAGCTTTTCCAAGGAGAATTCGCGAATTACGCCGCTCTGGCGCAGGAGGGCGTCGGCAGCGCGATCGGACCCTGCAAGACTCCCCGTGTGGGAGCTTGCGGCGGAAGCGCCGGCGGCGGACCGTCCCGCCTTCAAGGCGAGAACGGGCTTTTTCTTTGAAACGCGCGACGCGAGACGGCGGAAGTTGGCCGGATTCTGCACGCTTTCCATGTAAAGGAGAATCTGGCGCACGTCGTCCACGTTCTCCCAGTATTCGATGGCGGTCTCGGCGTTCACGTCGGCTTGGTTGCCGATCGAAATGAACTGCGCAAAGCCGATGTTGAGGTCTTTCAAAATGTTCAAAATGCCGCCGCCCAGAGCGCCCGACTGCGACACGAAGCCGATGTCGCCGCGCTGCGGCAGGCTTTCCGCAAAGCACCCGTCCATGCGCACGGCGGGATCGGTGTTGACGACGCCGAGGCAGTTGGGCCCCACGCAGCGCATGCCGTAGGCCTTCACTTTTTCAGCAAGCTGCTTTTCGAGCGCGACGCCGTCGCCGCCCGCTTCCTTGAAGCCCGCGCTGATGACGCACAAGCCCTTGATGCCCTTTTCATGGCACTGGTCGATGGTGGGGAGGACGAAGACGTTCTTCACAACGATGATCGCCAGATCCACGGGCCCGGGAATGTCGAGCACCGTCGGATAAGCCTGCAGGCCTTCGATCACGCCGCCCTTGGGGTTCACAGGGTAAATCTGGCCCTTGAAGCCGTATTCGATGAGGCGCTTCAAAAGATCGGAGCCGATGGTGTTGGGCTTGGTGGAGGCACCGACTACGGCGATGGCGCCGGGCTTCATGATGCTGTCGAGAATCGTCATACAAACCTCAGAAAGAAAAATGAGGCCGGCAGCGTCGATGAAGACCGGGCGGATGTCCCGCGCCGCCCGCACTTAGAGCAGGGGCTTTAACTTTTCCACGACTTCAACGTCGGCCGGCAGCCAGGCGACGGAATCCAGTTCTTCCTTGGCGAGCCACTTCATGGCTTCGTGCTCGAGAAGCGAGATCGTGCCTTCACTAATCGTAGCAAGAAAGCAATGCATGGTGAGGTGGAATTTGGGGTAGTCGCAATCCACCGTAGTGACTAGTTTTTCGGGCTTGATCGTGACGGCGAGCTCCTCTTCAATTTCGCGGACGATGGCGGCTTCGGCGGTTTCGCCGGGCTCCATCTTGCCGCCCGGGAACTCCCACCCGTCCTTGAAGTCGCCGTACCCGCGCTGGGTGGCGAGAATCTTGCCGTCGTGATGAATGATGGCGGCTACTACTTCGATGGTTTTCATAACGTGGTTTTGGTGATGTAGTCGTAGATGTCTTGCCGCACCGGCGTTTCCAGTTGGTAGTGAATTTCAAAGGCGGGCTGGCCGTTGTCTAGCGGCATCGACACTGGGGCTCCGACGGCGTTTATCTCCCCCAGAAAGTAGAACGTCTTCGGATAGTCGTTCTTGTTGCGGCGCACAAAGAGAAAAATTCGGCTGCCTTCGTCTTCGGGGAGCTGGCGGTAGATGTGCTTGGCGTCGATGGAATTGGTGCTGCGCTGAGCTTTGGAGTGCGCGATGAGGTCCTGCGGCGACTCAAAGCGGTCGATGTAACGGACCGCATGCCCGGTTTTGCAGTAGTTGATGAAGACAGGAAGCGTCTTCGTCCCCTTGTCAAAGCGGTAGCCGCCGATGGTGGCCGTTTCGTCTTTGGACCAGTTGAGCAGGCGGCAGACGTCTTGGTAGGTGTATTTGCCGTAGAGCGTGAAGTCTGTGTTTTGGTAGCGCTTCGAGTAACGTTCGTGCCAGCGCCGCTTCATGAAGTGAGCGAGGTCCCGAAGGAAATCCTGCAGAAGCGGACAGCGGTCAAGCAGTGAAGCGAAGTCAACGGAAGTGCGCCAGTCGCCGTCGCCATTGCTCTGAATTAGCGGAACGTCGGGACCTGCGCCGCGGTAAAACTCGTTGGAAAAAACGGCCGCGACGTTGCCGACGCTAATGTCGTCAGCTGGACAGTCGTAGGCAAGGGAAAGCTCTTTTTTCAAGCGCTCCAGAATGCAGTGCTCGTTGTCAAGCAGACAATCAATCATGAGGGCGTCGGACAGGCGGATTCCGCGGCCGAAGCGGTCGCTCAGGGAATCAATCACGGCTTCGGCTTCCGGCGGCAGCCGGTCGGTGAACTCCTTGTCGTAACGCTTGAGGAAGGTGTAGTAGGAGCCGCACTTTTCGAAGAACTTGGTGGCGTCAATGCTGTTGTGCGCGGCAAAGTCTTCCAGCTGGGGGCGGCGGCCGAGCTTGTATTTGAGCGTCTGGTAGGCCCCTTTCAAAAGACGCAGCGCCTGCGTGTTGGCTGTGTCAATGGCGTTGCAAATGCGTTCCGTGGTGATCTCGTCAAAATGCACGGTGGAGAGCCCCGGCGTCTGACGATGGTCAACCGCTACATAGCGGCGGAGCTGGTCCTTGTCGTAGGAAAGGTCGCCCGAGAGAGCGACGGGAATGAGGAAGTTCTCGTCGTAGTTTCCGATGAAGTCGAGCACCACGACGTATTCCTTGCCGGGCGACTTGCGTAGGCCTCGTCCCAGCTGCTGCACGAAGACGATGGCGCTTTGAGTCGGTCGCAGCATCACGACCTGATTGATCTCGGGAACGTCGACGCCTTCGTTGAAGATGTCAACGCTGAAGATGTAGTCGAGCGCCTTTTCATCGTTGTCGTCAGAAACAAGGCGGCTGACGGCTGCCGCACGATGAGTCGGCGAATCACCACTTGTGAGAGCGATGGTGCGCAGGCCGTGGCGGTTGAAGGCGTCGGAAAGCGTCTGACATTCATCCTGACGGCTGCAGAAGATGAGACCTTTGACGCGATCTCCGCTGTAGCCGAAGTACTGAAGGCGGTCCAGCAGGTGGCGCACGCGGTCTTCGCTGGTGAGACGACGAAATTCGTCGGATTTGTTTCTGAGCTTGCCGTCAGCGGAGAGATCCGAAATGCCAAAGTAGTGGAAAGGACAGAGCAGGTCTTCGGCGAGCGCTGTCTGCAGGCGGATTTCACAGGCGATGTTGTGGTCAAAGAGCTTGTAGATGTCAAAGGCGTCCGTGCGCTCAGGGGTTGCGGTCATGCCTAGCCAAAAGGCGGGCTGGAAGTGCTCCATGATCGCTTTGTAGCTCTTGGCGCCGGCGCGGTGGACTTCGTCAACGATGATGAGATCGAAGGCGGCAGGATCGAATTGCTGAAGCACGTCTGCCTTGGCCATCGTTTGCATGGTGGCAAAGAGGCAGTCCGATGCGGTGTCTTTCTGTGAGCCCGACAAGAGACCGTAGGTGTGATTCGACCCCAGCACGCGCTCAAAGCTTTTCTGTGCCTGTTGGGCGATCTGCTCGCGGTGCACGAGAAAGAGAAAGCGCTGCGGCGCCATGGCTTGGGTGGCAAAGGCGGCGGCGTAGGTTTTTCCAGTGCCGGTGGCGGAGATGAGGAGCGCGCGTTTTGCGCCGGTGTTTCTCAGGGCTTCAAGGTTTTGAATGAAGTCCTGCTGCATTGCGTTGGGAACGAGCTTTTCAGGCTTTCCTGCTGCGACAGCTGGCGCAGTAGCGAGGGCGCGACGAGCGGCCTGCCACCTGGCTTCGTACTGGCTGATGTCGCTGTCGGTCAGCACCTTGCTTTCCGGCCGGTTCCACAGGGCGTCAAATTCCGCGAGAAGCTGGCAGGCAAAAAGCCCGGAGGCTTTGGAAATGAGTAGCGCGTTCCATTCGCGGTTGGTCGCGAGCGCAGAGGCGGTCCAGTTGGAGCTCCCGACGATGAGATGGAGCATCTCGGGCGCTTCGAAGATGTAGCCCTTCGTGTGAAAGCCGTCGCGACCGCGGCAGCAGAAGAGCTTCAGCTCAATGTTGGAAAGCTGCTTGAGCCGGCGAAGGGCCTTGGGCTCCGTGAAGGCGAGGTAGTCGGTGGTGAGGATCTGCCCGTGAACGCCTTTTTTCTCCAGCTCCTTCAAGGTGAGAAGCAAGGGGGCGATGCCGGCGTCATTGATGAAGGCGACGCTGATCTTGAAGCTCCCGCAGTGCTTCAGTTCGTCTTCCAGAACGGAGAGCACCTTGGTGCCGCTGTCGGGATCGTTGTAGAGAAGCTGGGGACGACAGTCGGCGTCGGAGGCGATTTCCGCGCCGTTGATGAAGGCGGCGGAGAGTCCCTGCATCAGGGCGTTGGGGGCGATGGCGGAGGAAGGCATGGAAACGGCTCGCGTGAAAACGGAAAGCAGCTTACTCACCGAATTTTTTCGAATCCAGGTAGCGTTTTCCCGGACACGCCTGGTCAGCGGCGGGCGCCGCGAAGAAGCGCCGCGAGCTCCGCGGTCGCCGCTCCCGCATCGGGCTGTCCGCAGATTGCTGACACGATGGCGATGCCGTCTGCGCCCGCGTGAAGGATGTCGGCGACGTGCTGCGCCTTGATGCCTCCGATTGCGACGGTGGGAAGCGCCGTGCGGGACGTGACGGCGGCAAGCCCTTCAAGCCCCATGGCAGGGGCCGCGTCGGGCTTGGTCGCCGTGGAGAAGACGGGGCCGACGCCCAGATAGTCCGTGACGGATGCGTCAGCGCCCGCGAGCTCGTCGAGGCAGGAAACGGAAAGCCCCAGCAGACGGTCGGGGCCGATGATGGCGCGCGCGTCGTGCTGATCGAGGTCGCGCTGCCCCACGTGCAGGCCGTCGGCGTCGGCGGCCAGACACACGTCCGCGTCGTCGTCAATGATGAGGGGAACGTGGTGCGGGGCGAGCGCCTTTTTTAATTCCCGCGCGCACTCCACCAACGCCCGCTTTTTCCAGCCGGGCGCTCTGAGCTGCACGACGGTGGCGCCGTTTTGCGCCGCTGCGAGCGCCGTCTCCACCATGCCGCGGCTGCCGTCGCAGAGCACGGGATCCAAAACGAGGTAAAGCGAGAGGTCAAGTGCAGGACGCATGTCAGAGGCTCCGACGAGGCTCAGCGGCCGATGGTGTAGAGGGCGTCAAGGTAGGCGTCGTGGAAGCGCCCCGGGCCCTTTGCGACCGCCGCGGCTTCAGTTGCGGCGCGCTTGGCGAGCGCGCAGGCGGCCGCCGTGGCGGTGAGGCGGTCAGGGGCCTTCGCGATGAAGGCCGCGACGAGCGCTGAAAGCGAGCACCCTGTGCCCACGACGAGCGTCGCCATGACGTTGCCGCCCGTGACTTCCACCGTGTGTTCACCGTCCGTCACGTAGTCGGTTTCGCCCGTGACGCAGACGACGGCGCCGGTGCAGCGTGCAAGCGCAGCGGCGGTTTCAACGGCGGAAGCGCTCGAATCCGTGGAGTCCACGCCTTTGCCGCCGGCGCCCTGGCCCGCGACGGCGAGAATTTCTGAAGCGTTGCCGCGGATGACGGCGGGCTTTTTCGCGATGAGCAGGTGGATGCAGTCGTCTCGCCAGGGGAGAAGCCCCGCGGCGACGGGGTCAAGCACCCAGGGGACGCCCGCGGCGTTTGCGGAATCCACGGCCAGCTGCATGGCTTCAAACTGTGTTGCGGTGAGCGTGCCGACGTTTACTAAAAGCGCCGAGGCGATGCGCGCAAACGCAGGCGTCTCCGCCTTGTCCACGATCATCGCTGGGGATGCGCCAGCCGCTAGGAGCACGTTGGCGGTAATTTCCTGCACGACCTGATTCGTCATGCAGTGAACAAGCGGCGAGGCGCTGCGAAGGCGCTTTAATTCCGCCTCAAAGGCGGCGTCAGAGAGTGAAGTGCAGTTCATAAGACAAATTCCAAATTAAACCGTGCCCAGTGCGCGGCAGAGCATGTAGCCCGCGAGGCAGAGCAGCAGGCACGCAAAGGCGCGCTTCAAGGGTTTCGTGTTCATGGCATGCGCCGTTCGGGCGCCCAGGGGTGCCGTGAAGACGCTTGCGGCAGCGACGGAAAGCAACGCTGGCCAGTGAATGTAGCCCAGCATGTGGGGAACGGTCGCGAGTTCCGGCACGCTCCAGCCCGCGATGATGTAGGAGAGCGTGCCCGCAAGCGCAATGGGAAATCCGAGGGCGGCTGACGTGCCGACGGCGTTGTGCATCGGCGTGTTGCACCACACCATGAAGGGCACCGAAATGAAGCCGCCCCCCGCGCCCACGATGGACGAAATGCCGCCGATGCCTGTGCCGACGCCAAAGAGCCCGGCAAAGCCCGGGAGCGAGCGAGACGGCGTTGGCTTCGCGTTAAAGAACATCTTCACGGCGGAAAAGCCCACGAACACCACAAAGACGATCGAAATCCAGAAGGTGGGAAGCAGGCTTGAGACTTTGGCTCCGAGGGCGGATCCCACGAGAATGCCGGGGGCGAGCCCCCAGACGATGTTCCACAGGATGGCGCCGCGCTTGGCGTGCGCCCTCACCGAGGAGCAGGACGTGAAGAGAATGGTTGCAAGCGACGTGGCGATCGCCGCATGCACGATGACGGCGTCAGGAACGCCTGCGCGAGAAAGGATGATCGTGAGAAAGGGCGTCAATACCATGCCGCCCCCGATGCCGAGAAGTCCCGCGAGAAAGCCCGTGCAGGCGCCCAGGGCAAGAAGCGAAAGGATGAGGGCTGCCGTCATGGCGATGCTCCCGGTGCACAAAAAAAGAAAAGCCCTGCAACCGGTGTTTCGGGCTACGTTGCCTGAACCAAGAGTCCAGGGTGGTCGCGGCCGGGGCGGAAATCGGATCAGGCAAACGCGTGCCCGATGCACTATCGGCCCAGCGGCTTAAGCAACCTTGCTCAGCGAGCATCGGTTAGGAACATTGGAGCCACTCAGAGGAAACACCACGCAGGGCGCGATCATTATAGGCGAAAGGCGGGCAAGAAAAAACGCACCGGGCATGGCGCGGTGCGTTTTCAAAAAGGCGGTCCGATGCGATCGGGCTAGCCTTCGGAATCCTTCTGGGCGAGTGCGTCGGCGCACTTCTTCTCAAGGTCCGACATGCGGTCGGTGCAGATCGCTTCCTCGGGATTGGTCGCCAAGCGCCCGTGCAGGGCCTCAAAGGCGATTTCCAGCGCGGCGGTGATCGCCAGACGCTCGGCCGTCATCGTCGAGTCGGTGGCGTGCAGGCGGGCTGCGCGCGTGTTGATGATGTTGGCGGCGTTCTGCAGGGTGGCGGTGTCGTCTTCAGAAACGTTGAAGAGGTAGTCGCGGCCCAGAATCTTCAGTGTCAGGCGAGGCATCTGGATTGCTCCCGGACAGGTTTAATCAGGCCTGCTGCGGAAGTTCGGCGACGAGGTCGGCGGCGATGCGGCCGAGGCGTTCGCGCACGGAGGCGTCGGCGGCCTGAAGCTGCGCGATTTCGTCGTTCTTCTGGGCGAGTTCGGCCTTGAGGGTTTCAATTTCCTTCTTGGCGTCGGAGTAAGCCGAGAGAACCTGGAGAACGGAGTTTTCCAACTGGTCAAGCTGTTCTTTCATGACAGAGCGTCCTATGTAGCCTTGCGGCATTGAAAATGAATTGGCTGCGGAATGCTAGCAAAGAGTCGGAAAGGCGGACACGCCGCCTCCGAAAAAAATTGTGTCAGCGTTCAACGGGCGGCGAAGCCTAGCGTTTTTTGCCCAGAATCGCTTCATCGGCTTCCTTTTCCGAAGGGAGCGGATCGTGCTCGACCTTCGTGAGGCGCCCTTCGTCGTCAAAGATCACCGTGACGTGGCGCAGCTCGATCGTGCCGCGGCGGGGATTCATGTAGTAGGTGTAGTCCCAGCGGTTCTGATGCAGGGCGCTGCGAATGAGCGGCTCGCCCAGCATGAACTGAACCTGCGCCTGCGTCATGCCGGTTTCAAGCTGCGCGATCATCTCGCTCGTGATGAGGTTGCCTTGATGGACGTCCGGACGGTAGACGTAGCTGTTGAAGTTGCATCCGGCGAGCGAAATGGCGGCGCCGGCCGCGAGAATGAAGCAGGTGATGCGTGCGGACATGTCGATGACGAAATGGTCTTGGAGTAGGTACTGCGGCGGGCGCTAAACGCGGCCGCATCCCTGTATGATAGCGGTTATTGAAGAAGGCGAAAGACCTTCCATCATCACCCCAAGGGATGACGGCCGGACGCGCAGGAGTCGCCGGCCGTGAGTTTTTCGTATTAAGGATGTTTGGATCATGGCGCAGGCAGCGTACGGCTTGAAGGAGCCCGAAGAGGAACTGAAGGACGTGGGGCTCAAGGCAACCGCCCCCCGAATGAAGATTCTGGAAATTTTCCAGAAGGCCCAGCAGCAGGGCGCCGTTCGCCACCTCAGCGCTGAAGACGTCTACCGGCTCCTCGTGAAGGAGAACGTGGACGTGGGCCTCGCCACCGTGTACCGCGTGCTGACGCAGTTTGAAACGGCGGGCATTCTTGTGCGCCACCACTTCGGCAATGACCGCGCCACCTACGAAGTGGACGACGGCGCGCATCACGATCACATCGTCTGCACGCGCTGCGGGCGCGTCGAGGAATTCGTGGACCGCGACATCGAAAAGCGCCAGCGGGCCATCGCCGAAAAGATGGGCTTTGAGTTGGAAAGCCACTCCCTTTCCCTTTACGGCATTTGCTCTGACTGCCAAGCCAAGGAAAAGGCGGCGAAGAAAGCCAAAGAACTCTGAGAGTGCGAATCCTTTCAAGAAAGCGGGTGTTGTCTCTGCCGCCAATGGCGACCGAGACAACACCCGCTTTTGCTAAGCGCGACAGTCAGACACCGCGCGTAATCAGGAGCTTCGGATACAATGACCGCAGGTGAAATGATTCTCTTGAGTATTGCCATGAAATCGCTTCCGGTGGGTCAGCAGTCTTTCGTCGACTTACTCACAAACAACAACTACTACGTTGACAAGACGCCGTTCATCAAGGCGGTGGTGGAGTACAACGCGCAG
>CAVACW010000089.1:0-11313 GCA_963587345.1 uncultured Oscillospiraceae bacterium
GTATTTTAATCATTTAGCACTATCCCTCCAGGCATCAATTGCGTAGTCAAGATTACTTCCATAAATGGAGTTTTTCAGTCTAAGCACATGCCGCATACTCAATTTTTCGTTCGTTGATAGCTTGCTAAATCCATTTCATCGTCGTCGCATGGATATATAGCAAGTGCATCGTTCACCGACTTTGGCAAACAAATCTTGCAAATGCAATGCTCAAAATCATTTTTCAGATGAATATGAAAATGTGGTATATCAGATTTTTCCTCCCTCATATAGATGAGAAGCATTAACTTATCAGTTAAAGCAAAAACATCGCATTCATAACTAGTCCAAGATTCGAATCCATATTTTTCATGGACAGAGCTTAGTTTGTCCCTACAAAACGGAATCACAAAACCCCTGTTAAATCAAACAACTATTGACACTTTTATTAAGACTGAACATGGGTGTCAAAGACAGAACGAGCACCAACACCCGTTCTGTCCAAACGAGCAATCCCATGCTCCTTTGCATGGTTAATGAGATTTAGATAGCTCTTCGTCGTCTATTGGCAAAGGGGCAATGTTACGCAACGGCAAAGCGCAATGTTGTTAACGGACGAATTAAATGAAATACTATCAACGTAAAACGTTGATCGGATCAAGGCCAAAGTCGTCTATTTCTTCGTCATCCAAGTCTTCGTCATCCAGGTCATCGTCATCCAATTCGTCGGGGCGCCATTCAATCTCATCAACCCTGAAAAATACATTCATTCGATACGCAGAACTAGTAGCTTCAAATTCGGAGTCGCCGCTAAGTTTAACTAAGTCACCGCATTCCACACATACAACAGAGTCAGAGCAATTATTTTCCATTGCTTCCTGCAAACCTTCAATAAAAGGCTGTTCATAGTCTTCAGTTGCGAGCTGAAGTACACATTCAAGACAACGGTCGGTAAGACGATACATGGCATAAAATCCTTATAAAAAAGGGTAGCATTTTTAGCTACCCATTAAATTTGTCAAAATACAAGTCTTAATATTTGTTTTCTTTAAAACTATAAAATTTCTTTGTTAAGTTCCCTATACGAAGAGTTCTACAAATTAACCAGCTGATCTAGAACATATTTCAGCGGTTTACCATGGAAAAAATGTTGATATTTTGTTGGGGTTAGCATGTACGATCGCTATACCTACAATAACCCCATCTTATCACTATTGTATACACTACTTTTTGATTTTGCAAGTCCTCCTTAGTGCAAAGAGAAAATCTAACTAAGGGCAAAGGAACAATGTCACATAGCGGCAAGGCGCAATGTTGTTAGCGGACGAAAAAATGTAGCAACAGAAAGACAACCTCCATAGGCAGGTTCATTCAATGAGGTTTCAGTGAGACGAATCCATTCATCACCGTCTCGACCGCCGTGGGCCGCGAGAAGCGAATAGGTTGTGCTTGCGCGCCTGCTTCTGAAGGAGGTAGCCCCTAACCGCTTAGCGCCAAAGTTCCCTGCGATGCAGAAAGCATCCGCATGATGTGTTTTTTCGATGCCGTGTTGGATGCGGCTGTTCTTGGTGAGGTAGCCGTAGGTGTTTTGCACCTCGACTTCAGGACACTGCGTCTTCAAGCGGTTAAGGAAGGTTCACCGCATTGTTAGCGCACAGCGAAAATGTCACAGTTTAAGAGGTGTGCGAGGTCAGTTTCCGGCAAAGCGAAAACGGCACAAAGCAGGGGCCATGGTGGCTCAGGATCTTAAGTGCGCTAGGCGTAAGTGGCTGTCGGTTCGCTTGGCTACTGCGCCAAGCGCGATTGTGGTCTTGTGTATAGCGTCAAGCGTGTCAAGGGGCTTTCGCGGCGTATCCGCCGCCCGCACCGCCCGCAGCGGCACGTGTTCAATATTCCACGATCGTCAGACCCTGCGAGCCCAGTAGGGGAAGTGACATGTTCGCGTTGCTGGCGTGTGACATTTTCCCTTCTACCAGCGCAGTGTGGAAAGGCGGTGAGGGAACTACAATCAGCACGTCCTATTTTCAGTTCCCTCATCCGATGTTGAACAAGGTTCTCGAGACGATGGCCTTTGCTTTTGCCGTCTCGTTGACAACGTCAGTCGCTGCGACGGAGCCAGCGGAGGTGACGATCGGCTTGATCGACACGTTTGCGCCAGAGTTCTACATCGACACCTATGCTCCGACGCTTGACCACCTCATGGCAAGCTTGGGGAAGTACCGCTTTCGCATCGTCGAAGTGGACCGCCGTCGCATTGAAAGCGACATTCAGCGGCTGAAGCCCAACTTCATCGTGGCGTCCGCTTCGGCTTATGTGTCGCTCATCGAGCCTTTTGGCGCCCATCAGGTGGCGACAAAGGAGCCGGCGACAGCGCCTGACGCTGTTCACAGCGTGGCTTCCGCTTTCGTGGTGCGAGGCGACAGTGTGGCGAAGACGCTTTCCGATCTGCGAGGACGGCGCGTGGCTGCTACGTCGGAGTCGAGCTTTGATGGGTGGCTCATTGCGGCGGGCGAGCTGGCGCGACGGGGGCTCGATCCCGCATCGTTTTTCCGGGACAAGCAGTTCACGGACTATGCCATTCCGGGCCCCGCGCTTCTGGTGAAGCTTGGCGTGGCTGATGCGGCTGTCATTGCGGCCTGTGATTTGGAGCGATTGGAGGCGTCTGGACAGGTGAAGCCGGGCGAATTGCGCGTGATCGACGACGTTTCTGGGGGCGATGGCTGTCGCCGAAGCACAGAGCGGTACCCAGACGTGGTGTTTGCATCACTTGCCGGCGTATCGCCTGAGATCGTGCGCGACGTGACGGTAGCGCTTCTCTCCATGCCGCGAGCGGATCGAAACTTCGTTTGGACGATTGCTGACGACTTTCTTCCCACGTATCGGCTTTTGAAGTCCCTAAATCTGCCGCCGTATGCCGTGGAGCCGTTGACGCCGCAGCTTCTCTGGCAAAAATACCGCACGGAAATTCTGCTCTTTGTGGGGCTCGTGCTGGCGGTGGTCTTCCACATTGTCACCATCAATCTTTTGGTGCGGCGCCGCACGCGGCAATTGAAGGAGTCGCTCGCGGAGACGCAGCACTACTTTGAGGAGGCGCAGACGTCGCGCGCCAAGCTCGTGCGTCTGGAAAGACTGCACATCGTCAATCAGCTCTCGAGCATCTTTGCACACGAAGTGAAGCAGCCTCTCATGAACATCTCGCTTTACGCCGAGGCGCTGAAGCTCTTTTTGAAAAAGAGTGGCGCACTCGATGAGAAAGCGGAGAACTTCATCGGCCGCATCACGGCGGAAGTCGACCGCTCGTCGGCGATCGTGGAGCACGTGAGAAGCTACGCCAAAAAGCGAGAGACGAAGAAGGAGCTTGTGAGGCTCGCGGACGCTGTGGCGGCGAGCGTACGCACGGCGGGCGGGAAGATCCAGCCAGAAATTTCCGCGTCAAGCGACGTCTGGGTACGTGCGGATCCGTTTGAGATCCGCTTCATTCTCACAAATTTTCTCAAGAACGCTGAGGCGGCCGTGGCTGGGGTGACGAAGCCGCGTATTCTCGTGGCGTCTGGTGTGACGCAGGGGCGCGCCTATGTGAGCGTGGAGGACAACGGGCCGAGTTTGTCGGACGAAGCGTTTGCGGCGTTGGGAACCATGGGGCGAAGCACGAAGGAGGACGGACTGGGGTTTGGCCTCGCCATTGCGTCGTCGCTCGCGGAAAAGTCCGGGGGACACCTCATGTTTGAGCGGGCTCAGCCGCAGGGACTTCGGGTGACGCTGGTGATGGATGTTGCCCAAGACGGAGGGGAGAACAAATGAAAGTAGTGAAATCGCCGCTTGTGCGGATAGTGGACGATGACGCCTCTGTGCGCGAGGCGCTGACCGCTTTTTTTCAGATGGCGGACTATGAAACCGTGGCCTATCCGTCAGCGGCCGCCTTTCTTGAAGGCGACGACTTCAGCCGCCCTGGTTGTGCTGTGCTCGATGTGCGAATGCCGGACATGAACGGCATTGAGTTGCAAGCGGAGATGAAGCGGCGAGGGATTGCGCTCCCCGTCATTTTTCTTTCGGCGCACGGCGACATTGAAATGGCCGCGGAGGCAGTGCGCGCGGGCGCTCGAAACTTCCTCGTGAAGCCACCGAAGCCCGAGAAGCTTACGTCGGAGATTGACGCCGCCATGAAGGCAAGTGAAGAGCAGGCGAAGTTGCAGGCCTATGGCGATGAGCTGCGAAAGGCGTGGAGCGAACTCACGCCCGCTGAAGCACAGGTGGCTCGCATGGTGGCGAAGGGCCTTTCCAACGCCGTCATCGCTGGAGCATTGGAGGTGACGGAGCGCACGGTGCGCTCGCAGCGGGAGGCGGTGTACCACAAGCTTGATGTGGAGAACGCTGTGGAGCTTGCGGACTTTGTGCGCGAGTTGGCGGACTGCGGAGGGGAATTGTGAGGCGCCGGCTCTTTCTTGCTGCGGGCGCAGCGCTTCTTGTGGGCGCTGATCGGCTGATGGCGCAGGAATTTCACCCAGAAACGTCGGCGGACGTGATTGTGGTCGGCGCGGGCGCTGCTGGGCTTTGCGCCGCCGTGTCGGCGGCTGAGCAGGGGGCTTCGGTGCTGCTCCTCGAAAAAGCCGGCTTTCTCGGGGGCGACACGCTGATTTCCGGCGGCTACTTCAATGCCGTGGATCCGGCGAGGCAGGAGCCTATGAAGATTCACGACAGCGTGGCGCTTTTCAAGGAACACATTCTGGAAGCGGGCGACGGCTTGAATGATCCTGCGGTGGCGGAGACGCTCGCTCGGGAGAGCTTTCCGACGCTTTGCTGGCTGGAAGGCTTGGGGCTTCGTTTTCTTCCGCAGGTCTTTGAGGTGTACGGCAGTCGCTGGCCGCGGGCGCACAAGCCGCTTCAGCCCCGTGGCACGGGGTATGTGCAGACGTTGTCTGAGGCGCTTATCTCCCGAGGCGTGAAGGTGATGACGGATTGTCGTGTGACGGCACTCGTTCTGAACGAAGAGACGGGGCGCGTGGAGGGTGTTCAGTGCCGGCGAGGAGGGCAGCCCTTTGAAGCAGTAGCGCGCCGTGGCGTGGTGCTCGCCGCTGGCGGCTTTGGTGCCAGTCGGCGGCTCATCGAGCGCTGGGCGCCGCAGATGGCGACGCTCGCCGTGGACAGTCAGCCGGGCGCCGAGGGCGACATGATTGAGGCGGCGGAGGCGGTGGGCGCGAAGATCTGCAACATGCCGAGCGTGGAATGTGTGCCCGGCGGGCCGGCGCAGTTTCATTACCCGATCCGGCTTGATTATCGGCCAGACGCCATGATCCTCGTTAACAGCGAGGGGCAGCGGTTTGTGGACGAGTTGCTCGGGCGCCGAGCTATCGCTGACGCTGTGCTTTCTGAGGAGACCGCAGGGCGTGTCTGCTGGTGTGTCGCGGCGCAACAGACGGTGGAGCGGTTTGATCCCGTGGAGCGCAAGAACCTGTTGCGCGGGCTCTACGCGGGCGCCGTGTGGCGCGAGGCGACGCCGGAAAAGCTGGCGGTCAGGATGGGATTGCCAGTTCAGAAGTTCTCGGCGCAAGTGCGACAGGCGGCAGCGAGTAGGGCTCTTGAGCGGGGCCCCTACTGGGCCGTGCGGCTTTACCTCCGAATTCACACGACGCTGGGTGGTATTGCCGCGAATGAGAAAGCACAGGTGTTGGACGCCGAAGGAAGCGTCATGCCGGGGCTCTGGGCTGCCGGTGAGACGGTGGGCAGTGTTCACGGCGCCGAGCGCATCGGCGGCAACGGCATTGCGGCGGCCTGCACGTTTGGGCGAATTGCCGGCATTGGCGCCGGGCAGAATCTTTCATTCTAGGCGGAATTGCCTAGGCTGGCAACCCGCAAAACGCCGATGTCAGCAGAAAGCCGCATTTCTACACTCTCTTCATCGGTCGGGGCGCGCGCCCCGCAGAACACGCCCGGTGGCGCTGGCTTCAGTGGATCGTCGGACGACTATAAGGAGAGAAGAATATGACCAATCGTCGTGAATTTCTGGCGGGCGCTCTGGGTGGCGCAGCCGCAGCTGCTGCGGTTCCTTCGGCTTTTGCCGCTCAGGCGCTGACGCCGCTTCCGAAGAAGTGGGATATGGTGGCGGACGTCGTGGTTCTGGGTTTCGGCGGCGCTGGTGCCACAACCGCCATCGTGGCAGCGCAGAACGGCGCCAAAGTCGTGGTTCTTGAAAAGAATCCGCAGGACGCTCATATCTCCAACACCCGCATGTCGGGCGGCATTTTCCACTGCCCCTTCAAGGACGGTGATCCGAAAGCCCTGAAGGAATACGCGAAGGCGATGTTCTCTGGCGAAAACATCGACTGGAAGGAAGAAGGCGAAATCCCGGAATACTCTGACGGCCTTGCTCAGTTGTGGGCCGATCTGTCGCCTTCCAACCTCGAATTCATGCAGAGTCTTGATCCCGAATTCATCGGCGGCAGTCAGCCGGGCTACGACAAGGCTTCCTTCCCCAACTTCCCCGGTGCCAAGGACTGCCGGTACAACGCTTATCGTGCGACTTATACGAAGCGCATGAAGAACTTCAATCAGGTTTCCTACAAGTGCCCGAAGAAGGAGACGAGCTCGGGCGAAGCTTTCTGGCTTTGCCTTGAGGAGGGTGTGAAGAAGCAGGGCAGCAAGATTCGCGTTGTTTGGGAAACGCCTGCTGTCGAGTTGTTGAAGAACGCCAAGGGCGAAATTGTCGGCGCTGTTGGCATGAAGAAAGGCAAGAAGGTGTTCGTGCGCGCCAAGAAGGCGGTAGTGCTCTGCACGGGCGGCTACGAATACAGCCGCGCCATGCGTCAGGCCTTCTTGGAAGGCCCCGGCATCAACGGCTGGGCCTTCTACGGCACGACGTCCAATACGGGTGACGGCATTGCCATGGGCATGGCGGTGGGCGCCGGCTTGCAGAAGGTCGGCAAGTCCGCAGCTCGCGTCATTGTGCCGACGCAGGTGAAGTGCAACGGCATGCGCCTCGGCTCCATTACGCCCGCCGTGGGCAGCGCCAACTCCATCGTGGTCGACAATTACGGCAAGCGCTACGAAGCGGAAACGAAGGTCACGGACAATCCCAGCCGCTACTTCTTCTACAAGTCGGCTGTGCACTTCGATATCTCGACGCTCACCTATCCTCGCACGCCGTCCTGGATGATTTTCGATGAGAAGCTTCGCACCTCAAAGCCTCTCGTGGGCCTGGGCATCTCCGTCGTGGGCTACGGCCTCGTCGATTGGGACAAGGACAACCAGAAGGCGATCGACAGCGGTCTGATTTTGAAGGCCGACACGATTGAAGAGCTCGCCGAGAAGATCAAGAACCATCCGGAAAACAAGAACCGCATGGTGCCGGCGAACCTCGTTGAGACGGTGAAGCGCTTCAACCAGTTCTGCGACGACAAGAAGGATGCGGATTTCGGCCGCCGTCCTGCGACGTTGGGCAAGATCGCTCAGGGCCCCTTCTATGCTATGCCGCTTGTTGCCGGTGGCCCGAATACGAAGGGCGGCCTTCTTGCTGACGCTGATCGTCGCGTCCTCACTTGGGAAGGCAAGCCCATCCCGCACCTCTATTGCGTGGGTGAAATCGCCTCGGCGCTGAAGTTCGTGTATCAGGGCGGCGGTAATTTGACGGAATGCCTTGTCTACGGGCGCCATACGGGCAAGCTCGTGGCAAAGTTGCCGGACACCCGCCTTTGATATGACGAGTAATCCGCTCCTTTGACCGAAACGGATGCGCGGAGCTGGCTTTGTGCCGGCTCCGCGTCGTTAAACCCCAAGGAAAAGAAAATGAAGAAGATTTCCAGTGTTCTCCTGCTTGCTGCTGTAGCACTTGCTGGCTTGTCGGCGGCGCAGGCAGCGGACGTGAAGTATCTGGGCGACCGTCACGTGGCTCGTGGCATGACGTGCGAGACGTGCCATTCGAAGGACATGAAAGTGAAGCCTTCGACCAAATACCCGGATCTTGACGTTTGCGCGGACTGCCATGGCGACTATCAAGCGATGATCAAAAAGACGGCTGGCAAGTTTGAAACCAATCCGCATGCCCAGCATGAGGGCGCATTGCCTTGCACGGAGTGCCACAAGGGCCACAAGCCCGGCGTCAACTACTGCGGCGGCTGTCACAACTTCGAGTACAAGGTGCCGTAGCCTCGTTGCACTCTTTTCTCTCTTTGCCTTGGCAGAAGAACGTTAGAGCAAAGGAAAGTTGCGGGCCAGCTACGCGAACCATGTCACTGGTTGGACCCGGCTGGGCTTGTGGGGGGCGGGGTCAAGCGGTCGTTGAACTGAACACGTGCCGCCCGCAAGCGGTACGCTCTGAGGGTATGCCTCGGAAGCCGCTTGACGCCGTACACAAGACCACAACCGCGCATGGCGCAGCGGCCAAGCGAAGCGATAGCTGTTTACGCTTTGGTACTGTTTTTGGATCTACACCCTGCGTCCGTGATTCACGCGCGTTCCTCCCTCAATGAAAAACGACCGCCGCAGCGGTCGTTTTTCATTGAGGGATTGCCCTTGATTTTTGTATTCTAGAAGTACGGAAGCTTACCTTTGGTCGAGGGAAACTTTCCGCCAAGATACCGGCTTCCTCTACAAGAGCAAAGATCAGAAGCTTTTGATCATGTTGAAGTAACCATGTTTGTTGCGGGCCTTGCCAGTAATCGAGGTTGGAGTAATTTCCCAAACCGTGATTAGCTTCCCGCTACCTGCATATCCCTTTTCTGCAACTTCACGGCTTGCAATGGGTGTGAATCGCTCTGCGACAGCCATCATGACGTCATGGCGCTTTTTCTCATCCGTCACTTTCACCGCAGTGCCTTCAACGATTGCAGATGCAAAGTTCACGGCGAGGTGCTTGGGGATCTCGTCATGTGCAATATCGTCTCGGCCAACAAAGATCATAGAAATGTTGTTGTTTTGGGAAAGATTGGCGGCACGGCGGCTCTTCGGGTCATTGGACGAATGAAAATAGAACTTCCCGTTGAGATAAATCGGCGTGATGGTTGTGACGTAAGGTTGACCGGAGGCATCAACGGTCGCAATGGCCGCATGCTTCGTGTGCTTGATCAATTCAAGCGATTCCTCTTGGGTCAGCGCTCTGTCCGGCCTACGAGTGGGACGTTGCGTACTTTTAGGCGTTTCGGCAGCAAAAGCAGCGGGAGTCACCGCCGCCATTGAAATTCCGGAAAGCACGGCACGCCGAGAAATATCAGTCATCAGAACCCCCTCCTTTTTGGGTATTAAGTATTGCTTAGGGAGGCATGTTACTTGCAAGAGATGACATTGGACCCTTACACTTTTTGAACATTTCAACCCCAACAGTTTTATCCCTACTGTCATGCCTTCCAAGTCGCAGTACCGATCTGCCCCTGCAGCTCTCTTTATTCAGATCGACAAGAGTCGTCCGCTCCGGGAGCAGATATGCACGCAGATTCGGCGGGCTATCCGTGAAGTGCGACTTGTCCCAGATGACAGACTTCCGAGCCTTCGCTGTCTGGCGGCCGAGCTGTCGGTCTCTGTTGATACCGTGTCCGACGCTTATCGTCATCTCGAAAGTGAGAAACTGGTGGAGTCGCGGCGTGGATCCGGCTTCTATGTGTGCGGAAGTACTGTCGAGTCTGCTCTTATGGAAACAAAGCAGCCGAGAACAGAACAGCAGGATCCTGCTTCGGAATGCCTGCCCAAGCCTTCGGCAGAAATCTTGGAAAAGACTAAGCGAGTACGGCAAAGCATTGTTCCAATCTACCGCAAGTTCCCTCGAGCGCCGTTGGCAACATACGCCTCGGGCATGGAATTGATTGCTGACAAAAACTTCCTTCGCCTCTCGGCCCAACTCGCACGATCTCCGTGGCTTCACAACACCTACAGTGACCCGCAGGGATACTTGCCGCTAAGGAAAGCCATCTGTGTGCGACTCAGGGAATCTCAGGGGGTTATGGTCAAACCAGAACAGGTAGTCATTACGAGTGGACTGATTCAGACCATGAGTTTGCTCGCACAAGTGCTTTTCAACCCAGGGGATACGGTTTGGGGCGAGGATCCTGGTTACACGACCATCAGTGAAATATTTCGCTTTCGCGGACTCTTGACCGCTCCTGTGGGAGTGGACGAAAACGGTGCTGACATTGAGAGGGCAATGGAGACTTCGCCACATGCCAAAGGAATCTTCATTTCGGTAGCCTCGCAGTACCCAATGAGTGTTCCTCTCGCTGATGAGCGCGCCGAGGCTCTGTTAGATTGGTCTCGCCGTACGGGCGGATGGATTATCGAGGACGGTACTGACGGTATGATCAGTCTCACGGGGAAACCGTACGTCTCGCTTTTTCACCGAGCCGGAGGGGTGAATCGTGTCATTTTCACGGAGAGTTTCAGCCTGCTGATTGCACCAGGATTACGGCTTGGTTACGTCGTTCTTCCGGCTCCGTTTGCAGAAGTGTGCACTGCGGTGAGGTACCTCAGTGACCGCAGTTCCGCAGAGCGGTCTCAAGCCTTACTTGCTGACTTCCTCAATTCCGATTTTTACAACAGTTTTGCCCGCCGTCTTGCTCGCCATTACAAGCAGTGCTACGGAGTTCTGAGGAGTCAGGTGCAGAATAGACTCGCACCCTACGGTAGGCTCTGGCCGGCAAAGTTCGGTTGCCATGTGGCCTTTGAGTTGACAACCCCCATTGAAGATACGGCGCTGAGCGAGAGATTGGCTGAGAAAGGCATTCCTCTCAAAACTCTCAGTAGCTTTTGCGAGGGAGAAAAAAATGTCAACGGGCTATTGCTCGGGTTTGGAACTTCCTCAAAAAAGGAAATTATTGAAGCTATTGATTGCATCGCCACTGTCTGTGATGATATGCTCCGCAATATTGCATCTGAACCTAAATGATAATTTTTTAGTACCAAGGTGACATTCTCCATGCGCATCGCCTGCGGTGGTACGTGTTATTCCTCGATCCCCTGCCCCGCGAGCCCAGTAGGGACAAATCAGTGACAGGTTCGCGTTGCCGGCGTGCGACATTTCCCCTTGGCTCTAACAAGTGCTACGCGGATTTCGCGCGGGCGATGCGCTATAGTCGCGGGGACAGGCTTTCTTGTTTTCCCCATCGTTATGGGGGTGTTTCTGGGTCCAAGCGAGATTCTTTCTCGTGAAGGTTCTTTTCCCCACGTCAGTGGGGTTGCGTAGAAGAGCTGAACGACCGCGACAAGGAAGCCTTTTTTTCGCAATCAAAGTGCTGATGCAGAAGGCTATATTTGCCATTGTGTACTATATGTGTCTAGGCTTTTCTTAAGGTTGCCAGCCTTGCAGAATCCAAGGTTTTTCGCGTAGCCATCCAAAATTTTCGCAAATTCGAATTT
>CAVACW010000090.1:0-11201 GCA_963587345.1 uncultured Oscillospiraceae bacterium
GGAAGTTCATGAGCATGGCGCAGTGCTGCCTGCTTGCCTTCGCGGTCGCGATGATTCTTATTGTGATTCTGAACGGCGCGAGCCTCTGGGCCTTGAAGCGCAAGGCCTGATTTTCCTAAAACCTTTTTTTCAGAGAAACTCTCCCTTCGCCCTGCCGGGGCCGCCTCGGCAGGGATTTTTTCGTCTGCTCGGACGGCGCTCTCAGCGCTTGGCGCTCGTGAAGATCATGCTGCGCACCCACTGCATGACGGGATCGCTGTGAATGCGATCGTGCCATATCAAAAGCGCCGGATGGCTGTTGCTCTTTGACTGAGTCGGCACGATGGCAAGGCTTCCCGCAGCCGCCATGAAGATCGCCGTACGACGCGGCAGGATCGCAAGCAAGGGCGCTTCGTTGAGAAATGACAGCACGGGAAGAAAGAATCCCGCCCGCGCCACCGTAGGCGCCGCCGCCCACTGCGGGAAGGCGGACTCCCGAAGCGTCCCCGCCTCCGTCACGTGGTCAAACTGAAAGACCACGTCCATGAAGCCGTACTTCAGCACTTCTTCGTCGGGCACGCCCGTGCGATGCGCTTCCAGCGCCTTCAGAATCGGATGCCCGCGGCCGCAAACCAAGACGTAGTCATTGATCCCGAGCGTGAGCGAATGAAAGCCCGGCTCCACGTCGGTCAGAGGCGAAATGATGAAGTCGAGCACGCCGGTCCTCAACTGCACAAGCCTTTCCTGCTGCAGGGGATAGAAGTCGTACGAAATGTGCGGCGCCTTCTCAAGCGTCTCTGCCACGAGATGCCGACAGTAGGCCACCACCGCATTGTCCGCGCAGCCGATTCGCACCCGGCGCTCCACGGTGTCCAAGTCAAACGTCCCGTGATCGGCCAGCGCTTCGTAGCTTGCCAGCACGGCAAGCACCTTGGGAAGGAGATCGCGCGCCTTGTGCGTGGCAACGAGCCGATCGCCCGAACGCGTGAAAAGCGGATCGTCGAAGAAGTCGCGCAGCTCCGACAAATGCCGGCTCGCGGTGGAAGCCGGGATCTGCAGCCGCACGGCGGCGCGGCCAAGGTTCTCTTCCTCCACCAGGAGCGAGAAGAGTTTCAGCAACGGCTGCGAGGGGATGGCTTTCAATTTTTGAAGCTCCAAAATCCAAAAGACGTAGTTCGAATGGATGATAGTCGGAATTTCGAAAAAATAGGCTGAAACCTAGACTGTTTTCGCAGAACGGCATGAAACCTTCCCGATTTCAGCGCCGTCAAAAAATGAGAACCCAACGCAAAGGAGTGAGACACATGTCATTCATCCGCACCACGGCGGCAGCCGCCGTCATCGCCGCCTTCACATTCGCGGGCGGCGCCGCGCTCGCCGCCGGCGGTTCCTCCGGCCCCGCCGTGAAGTACGCGAAGCAAGGCCAGATCGGCGAAATCATCACGAATCCCTACCGCATCGCCCCCTTGACCGCCATCATCCGCAGCGGCGGCTACCGCCTTGAAAACGTCAAGGTGCACATCGTTCCAAAGGAAAACGGCAGCGACATCGCCTACCAGGTGGACCAGTCCGAAGTCCTCACCCACGGCGGCATTCCGGTCTTCGGCCTCTACCCCGACTACGTGAACACCGTCGAAGTGTCCTACACGCGGATTTCACTTGCGGGTGAAAAGAAAAACATCTCGGAAAGCTACAAGATCTACGCGCCCCCGGTCTACACCGAAGTCAACGGCACCGTATCGATGAAGTCCACGATGTTTGACACCTCGGTCGTCAAGGTCGATCCCCAGTTCAAGGACCGCCTCTACCTCGTCAACAATCTCCTGGTCTCGCCTCCGAAGGGCAGCCGCGTCATCTGGAACAACCCCTCGGGCGGCGCGCTGGAGTGGTGCTTCTACCCGCAAAATGCCATTATTGACGCCAGCGGCGCCGTGCGCTGGTACATGAACGTCGACTCCATCTACGACATGGAGTCCGTCTACAACGGCGGGGTGATGATGGGCTTTCAGCAAGGCAAAGACGGCGCCCTCACCTGGGGCTACGGCCAGCGCTACGTGAAGTACGACATCATGGGGCGCGAAGTCTTCAACCGGCGGCTCCCCGCGGGGTACGAAGACTTCTCTCACTCCTTTGACCAGGCCCAGAACGGCCACTACCTCCTGCGCGTCGCCGCCAACGACGTAAAGCGTCCTGACGGCAAGAACGTGCGCACCGTGCGCGACGTCATCATCGAAGTCGATCAGGACGGGCGCGTCGTGGACGACTTCCGCCTCTGGGAGATTCTTGACCCGTATCGCGACATCGTGATCAAGTCGCTGGATCAGGGCGCGGTGTGCCTCAACCTTGACGCGAGCCAGTCCGGAAAGACGATGTCCGCCAAGGACCTCGCGGAAATGGACAAGACGGACCACTTCGGCGACATCACGGGCGTCGGGATCGGCCGCAACTGGGCGCACGTGAATTCCGTGGACTATGACCCCACGGACGACTCGATCATCATCAGCTCTCGCCATCAGTCCGCCATCATCAAGATCGGCCGCGACAAGAAGGTGAAGTGGATTCTGGGGGCGCCCGACGGCTGGAAGGACGCCTGGAAAGACAAGGTTCTCACGCCCGTGGACAAGAACGGGAAGAAACTGAAGTGCGAGCAGGGAAAATGCGAAAACACCGACTTTGACTGGACGTGGACCCAGCACACGGCCTTCCGCATCGACGAAAAGAGCGACAAGCGCTTTGTGTACGTCACGGCGTTTGACAACGGCGACGGCCGCGGCCTCGAGCAGCCGCCGCTCCCGGACATGAAGTACTCGCGCGCCGTCATCTTCAAGATTGACCAGCAAAAGAAGACCGTGGAGCAGCTTTGGGAGTACGGCAAGGAGCAGGGCCACGACTGGTACAGCCCCGTGACGTCCCTCACCCGCTACGAAGCGGACAAGGACTCCGTCATGGTGTACTCAGCGACGCCGCAGATGCAGCTCGTGGCCGGCAAGGCCGTGGGCGCGCCTTCGCCCTACCTCATGGAATTCAAGTGGGGCGCGAAGGACCCGGCGGTTGAAATCCGCATCAACGGCTCCATGGGCTACCAAGCAATGCCCTTCCGCGTGAAGGACGCGTTTGATCACGCGGCAAAGAAGTAGATCTCGTCCCTTTTTTCCTCATCTCGCTTGATTGGCCGCCCCGGAAGGCCCCGCGCCCTCCGGGGCTTTTTCCCTCAGAGGTACAATGACCACTCCGTTCCGAAGCCCTCAAATCAGACTACCATGCCCCAATCCGTCGTCACCCCGGAAGAAGTCCGCGAGCGCCTTGCCCTCATTGAAAAGCGCGAGGGCGTCCGTGTCCTTTACGCCTGCGAGTCGGGCTCTCGATGCTGGGGCTTTGCGTCCCCCGATTCGGACTACGACGTGCGATTCATCTACGTGCGCTCCATGGACGACTACCTCGCCGTCACCGAGCCGCGCGACGTCATCGAGGAGCCCGTAGACGAGCGCTGGGACGCGAGCGGCTGGGACCTCAAGAAGGCGCTGCAGCTGACGCTCCGCGGCAACAGCTCGCTGCTCGAATGGCTCACGTCGCCCCTCGTCTACGCCGAAGCCCCCGGCTTTCGGGCGTCGCTTCTCGCGCTCTACCGGGCGACCGTCCCCGTCGAAAAGCTCGCCGCGGGCTACACCGCCATGGCGATGAGAAACTTTCGCGCCTACCTTGCGGGCGACGTTGTCCGCACAAAGAAGTACCTCTACGTTCTGCGGCCGCTTGTCGCCGCACACTGGATCGCCGAAAAGAAAACCTTTCCGCCGCTCGCCTTTGACGAGCTCGTCCATTGGGTCGCCGCCTCGCGTCCTGAGCTCGCAACCGAACTCCTCGACCTCGTCGCCCGAAAGAAAGCCGGTCTTAAGAACGAAGCCGGCCCAAGGTTTCCGGAAGCCGACCGCTACATCTCGGAGCGCCTTGCCGCCGCTCCCTTGCCCGTTCCGCCCGCATCGGCCGACCTTCGCGCCGTCAACCGCTTCTTTGCTCGCATCGTCCGTACGGCTGACGCCAGCGCTGGTTTTACTGCATCCTGCGCTCATTAAAATGCCCTGCATCATCCCGTTTTTCAGAGGTCCGAGAGATGCAGTTTCTGCTCGTAGATGATCACGCGCTCATCGTCACGGCGCTCAAGGCGCTTCTCGCGTCAAAGTTCCCTGACGCTGTCATTCACACCGGCGCCTGCGCAGAGGACGCGCGACGGCTCGCCAAAGACTACGGCAACGACACTGACCTGATGATTCTTGACTTGAACCTTCCCGGCACGACGTCGGCGACGAGCCTTTTGGAAGAGCTTGTCACGGCGGAAAACGCTATGAAGATTCTGGTCCTCTCAGGCGTCGTGGACCAGCGAAACATTCTCAAGGTGCTGCAATTAGGGGCTGCGGGATTCGTGCCGAAGACTTTAGACGCCGGCATGCTCACGGCGGCGATTGACTTCGTGTTAAAGGGCGGCGTCTACATCCCTTCAAAGCTTCTCACGCAAAGCCAGCAGGCGGGGATCGTCACCGAAGCCCAGACGGAGGCTCCGGCTAGCGACGTTCACCTCACCGACCGTCAGAAGGACGTCTTGGAGTGTCTCGCGCGAGGCCTTCCCATCAAGCGCATCTGCCGCGAGCTCAATCTCTCCGAAGGCACCGTAAAGACACATGTCTCCGCCATCTACCGCGCTTTCGGCGCCACGAACCGCACCGAAGCGCTCATAGCGGCTCGAAAGGCCTTTTACCTCAGCTGACCTTCGGCAATCGCCTGCCGCAGCGCGGACGCGAGCGTCTCAGGCGTGGCGGGCTTTTGCAGTATCACGGGCATCGCCTGCCCCGTGTTGTCCGGGTTCAAGCACAAGTCGCGGTAGTGGGCGCGGATCTCGTCTTCGCTCACCGCCGTGAGAAGCACGCAGGGCACGCGCCGGCCGCAGGCCTTGCGAAGCGTGAAGATCACATCGAGCCCCGTGGGCTTGCCGATCCCCAAGTTGTAGTCCGACACAAAGGCCGTGAGCTCCCCCGCGGACTCCTTTTCCACGAGCCGGTGCAAAAAGGCCTCCTCAGGCTCGCCCGCTTCAATGACGTCCGCGCGCCAGCTTCGCATCATGGTCGCCACCGCCTCGCGCACGATGGCGTTGTCTTCCAAGAAGCCCACCGCGCCGCGAACGTCGAGCATCGTCGCCAAAGGAAGCCCCGTCCACGCCACCTTCTCCTTCGTCTCCAACTCTTCAAAGGAGAGGAGAAAAATGCTCCCCCGCCCCACGCGTGACTTCACGTCCACGGGAATGGAAAGGCGCGCCGCCAGTGCGCGCACGATGGAAAGCCCAAGCCCGAACCCCTCTTCGGCGCCCGAAGCGCTGCTGCCTCTAAAAAACGAATCAAAGATCTTGTCGCGGTCTTCAGGGCGGATGCCCGCCCCCTGGTCATACACACCGATCACCAGACGCCCCTTGCGGCGCTTCGCGGCAAGGATGATTTTCGACGCAGGCTTTGAGCTGTAACGGATCGCGTTGCTGATGAGGTTTCGCAGGATGCGCGAAAAGAGCTTTTCATCCGTGCTGATCACGGCTTCCAGAGGCCGCGTCTGAAAAAGAAAGCCCTTCGCGGCCGCGACCGGCGCAAATTCCTGCGCGAGGCTGGCAAAAAGCTGCGGGATGCCGACGTTTTCGATCTTCACGTCAATGTTCCCCGTTTCGATCCGGCTCACTTCAAGGATCTGCTCCACCAATTCGGAAATGTTGTGCGCCGTTTTTGAAAGCTGATCAATGATCTCCCGATCTTCATCCCTCGCCTTCGCCTGCAGAATCTGCAGATAGATGCCCATCGCCTGCAGGGGCTGCCGAAGATCGTGATTGGCGCCCGCAAAAAAGCGGGCGCGTCGCTCGCTCGCGGCCGCGGTCGCCCGTCGTTCGCTCTCGGCCAAGGTCTTTTCCGCCCTCAGGCGCTGCACGAGGCGCTCGTTCTGGCTGTCTTTCAAAATGGTGTTCGTGAGAATGCCATTGAAGCGCCGGCCGCAAAAAAGAATGTAGACAACGAGCCCCAGCAAAATGAGGCTCACCGTGGCGTCGCCGATCCCGTAAAAAGCCGCGAGCACGAGAACGAGCGGCCCGATCGCCGTCAGCGCAAAGAGGGTGAGCGCCGGAAGCCACCCCGCAAACGCGGGCCACGAAATGAAGACCACCGCCGTCACGACGGTGAGCAGCACGAGCTGGTCGATTTCGGTGACGCGCCCGGGCAACAGCGCAATCGCACCCACGCCCCACACGAGCCCCGTCATCAGGGTAAGGAGCATCCAGCGCCGGATCCACCCTCGCAGGCGTCCCTGCCGCTCCTCGTCCGCTAAAAAAGCGCGGCGATATCGGTTCCAGGGCACGAGGCTTGCGACGACGAAGCAAAGCCAGACGCCCGGCACGATGCCTGACGTGTAATGCCGGAAATTCAACACAAGCAGCAGCGCCCCCACGATCTGCGTCACGAAGAAGACGGGCTGCAGCCGCAGGGACTGGCCGACGAGCTCCGACAGAATGTGCGCCGAGCCCGGCGCCTGCGCAAAGCCCAGCAGCGTCTTGAGATTTTCCCAGCACCGAGCGAGCATGCCACTTTCTCCTTCGTCTAATGCCACCACAAGTCCGCGGGCGGCGCTTCTCGCCAAGGGACGGCAGCGGGCGCCGCGCACCCCGTCGCCCTCACGTGCAACCCCGCTTCGTCGCACGCCACCTTCGACGCCACCCCCACGGGCAGCGTCAGGGTGTCGGCGCGATGCCCGAAGGGGAGCCCCTTCACCACCGGAATTTTCGCCTCTCGCTCAATCCACGCGAAGGCGTCCGAGAGCGCAAAGCGGCCGTCCCCCGCTCCCGCAGTCTTGTCCGCTCCGGTGAAGCTTCCCGCCAAAATCGCTTGCTGACGAGAGAGAACCCCGGCTTGCAAGAGCTGCAGCAAAAGACGCTCCACGCGCCACGCCGGCTCCCCCACGTCTTCAACAAAAAGGATGCCGCCTTCAATTTTGGGAAAGTAGGGCGTCCCCAGCAGGCTCACGAGCACCGTCAGGTTGCCGCCCCAGCAAATCCCCTCCGCCGCAAAGCGCGGCGCCGCAAGCGGCAGATCAAGTTCAAATTCCGACGACGCCAAAGCGCGCTCAAACGCGGCATCCCGAACGGCGTTTTCTTCAGCGAACATTCGCGCCACCGGCCCCTGCCAGGAAGGGCGTCCCGTTTTGGCGTAAAGCGCGAGATTAAAGGCGGTGAGGTCAGAGAGCCCCACAAACGCAGCGTAGCTTTCGGCCATAGCCTCCCAGTCCAGCTGCGGCAAGAGGCGCGCCGTGCCGTAGCCGCCGCGCAAGACGAGAATCAAGTCCGTCTCCGGGTCGGCAAATGCCGCCTGCAAGCCCGCCGCACGCTCGGCGTCCGTCCCGGCAAAGCGCTGCGACATCCGCCGCAGATTCGCCGCTTCCTTCACGCGCCAGCCGCGCGAGGCAAGCGCCGCCGCCGTACGGTCGATCTGCGCTGCGTCCACCGTAGAAAAATCGTCCCCGGTCGTCAGCTGTCTCGCGGGCGCCGTGAGCGTCACCACCGGGTCCCGCACCGTCCGTTCCGTCATCGGCCGCCTCCCTTCACTGAATTTCCTCGCTTGGCGGCAAAGAAGGCCTTCAGCATCGTTGAGCAGGCGCAGGCCTCGACCCCCCTTGTCACCGCGGGCTGCGTCGTCATGTGCGTGGCTTCCATGACGTTTACGGTGCTTGCGACGGCGCCGCGCTCCGGATCGTCCGCCCCCCAGACGATGCGTCCGATTCGCGCATGCGCGGCAGCCGCGGCGCACATCGCGCAGGGCTCAAGCGTCACGTAGAGCACCGCCCCCGTCAAGCGTTCGCTCCCCAGCGACGCGGCGGCCTTTCGGATGGCGAGCACCTCCGCGTGCGCCGTCGGGTCCTTCAGCTCCCGCACGCGATTTCCGGCGCGCGAGACGATGTTGCCTTCGATCGCAAGGACGGCGCCCACGGGCACTTCGCCGCGCGCGGCGGCGGCCTGCGCCTCGGCCACCGCTTCCTGCATGATGAGGCGGTCAGCGGCTTCGTCCGCCACCGGCGCCGGCTTGGCGTTCACCGTACGGTTCTTTTCTTGAAGCGCTGCGCGGCGCGCCTTGCGCAAGGCGGCTTCCTCAGCGAGCAATTCCGACAACCGTCCCGTGAACACCTCAAAGGCGTCGGCGCGATAGGCGGGAAGCCGCATCTGCACCTGCACGCGCCCCTCGGTAACGGAAATGACGCCGCAGCTTGCCATCATGTCGGTGACCGCCGCCGCATCGGCCGCAAGCCAGCCGCCGAATTTCAAGAGAAAGGACGCCAGGCGCCGCTTGAAGTTCACCAGCCCCGCGTGGTTTTCGACGGCGTTTGAAGCCGCGAGCAGCGCCCCGCGAAAAAGGGCGTCAAGCCGGTCCGGGCTTTTCGCGAGCGACGCGAGCGGAATCTGCTTCATCTTCGAGAGACGAAGCCATTCCCGGGCGAGCCGCTCCGGTTCGGACGACTCCGCCGTGGCCGGCGCGACGCCCGTCTCGGTCATGCGCGGCCCTCGTTGGCGGCCGCGTGCGTGATGGCGCGCCGCAGATCCTCGGACACGACGCCGATCGTGCCCGAAAGCTTGATTTCACTCTTGCTGTAGGGAATCTCAATTCCTTCCGCGTCAAAGCGCCGCAGCACTTCGCGGAAGATGGCGGATTTAAGTCCCGCCACCCCGAGCTGCGGATCATTCACCCAGAAGCACCCCATCAATTCAATGCCGCTGTCGCCAAACTCTTTGATGACGCACCAGGGAGCGGGCGTCTGCAGGATGCGCTTTTGCGCCTTCATCACGTCCAGAAAGATCGCAAGGGCCCGGTCCACGTCCCCTTCGTAGCTCACGGAGATGTTGAGGTAATTCGCAGCGTCTGCGTCCGACCCCGTGAAGTTCTTCACGCTTGTCGTGACGAAGGTTTCATTCGGGACCACCAGCTCTTCGCCCGCCGTGTTGCGAATGACGGAGTAGCGCGTGTTGATTTCGCGGATGACGCCTGTGAAGGCGCCGACCTGCACCATGTCCCCCAGGTTCACGGAGCGGTCAAGGAGGATGATGAAGCCCGAGATGTAGTTTGAAGCAATCTTCTGCAAGCCAAAGCCTAAGCCCACGCCCAAGGCGCCGCTAAAGACCGACAGGACCGTGAGGTCCACGCCCGCAAAGGAAAGGGCGAAAAGGACCGCAAAGAAATAGAAGACGAACCGGAGAATGCGCGAAAAGACGACGCGAAGGTTCACCGCCATCGCCTTGTGACTCATGAGGCCCGCCTCCGTCACGTCCGCCAGCCAGTTGGCGACGATCAGCGACAGAACCACCGTGAAGAGCCCCACGAGCCCCGCCCAGAGGGTCACCTTGCCGTTGCCCAGCGGCAGCGTCACGGACTGCAGGAACTTCACCGCTTCAGGAAGGATCCCTACCAACTGCAAAATGGCAAGCACCCAGAAGATGACCTTGATCCCTCGCAGCACCGAGCGCGTCATTTTGCCGCGGAGCATGCCGGACAAAAGCTCGAGGCTCACGACGATCATCGCCCACGCAAAGAAGACCGAGTAGGCCATGCGCGCGAGAAGGGGATTGGCGGTCGGAATGAAGGACGCCACCTGCAGCAGCTGCACCAAAAACGCGAGCACCACGCCCGACACGAGCGAAAATGCCACGCCGTCGCAGATCTTCATCACAAAGCGCAGCAGGTGCTGCACCATGACCGTGTGGTCGCTGTCGATGCGCTCGCTCCAAACGGGCGCCCGGCGATTTAACCACAGCGACACCGCAAGCCCGGCGACTGCGGCGAGGATGATCGCCGCAACCTGCCACAAAAAGGCTTCCGTGCCGGTCGTCGCCATATGCTCCTTCACGAGCGCCACAAACTGGCGGAACCCCTCGAAGCTGCCGATCGCCGCGCCCGTCGTGGCGGCGGTTGTCGTTGCTGTCATTCGTCTTCCTTTCTTGTTGTCAGAGGGCGGCCGTCACAATAGCCGCGACGTCCTCCTGGGTGATTTTTCTAAAGTGGCCGAGCGGGCCGCGGCGCGTCGCGAGCGCCGCGATCTCGTCCACGGGCACGTCGCCCACGCCGAGTTCAGAAAAGCGCACCGGCAGATGCATCTTCTGCTCAAAGACCGTGAATTTGGCGATCGCAAGTTCAATGAATGCCTCTTCGCCGATCGCGGCGACGTCGGCCGTGACGCCCATCACGTTCTTTGCAAACCGCACGAAGCGCGCGGGGTTCGTGGTCCACACAAAGCGCATCCACGCGGGCGTCACCACCGCAAGACCGCAGCCGTGCGTCACGTCGTGATTCCAGCCGCTCACCGCGTGCTCGATCCCGTGACAGGCCCAGTCTTCCTCGAGCCCCAGGCCGAAGAAGCCGTTGTGCGCGAAAGTGCCCGCCAGGCCCACTTCGCTCCAAGCGGCGTAGTCCTTGGGATCGTCCATTAGCTTCAAGCCGTTTGCCATGATCGTTCTCAACGCGGCCTCAGCTTGCGCCGTCACGAATTCCGCATTCTCCGTATTCGTGAAGTAGCGCTCCATGATGTGGCTCATCATGTCGATGACGCCCGCGCTGATCTGCTTCTGGGGTAGCGTGAAAAAGAGCTCGGGATTGATGAAGGCCGCCTTCGGACGAATGCAGGGGCCGCCCGAGCCAAGCTTTTCCTCGCCCTCCGTGATCACGACGCGGATGCTCGACTCCGACCCCGCCGCAGGGATCGTGAGAACAGCCAGCACCGGGAGCGCCTTCTCCATCTTCGCCTTGCCGGTGAAGAAGTCCCAGAAGTCCCCGTCGTAGAGCACGCCGGCGGCTGCGGCCTTTGCGGCATCAATCACGCTGCCGCCCCCCACGGCCACAAGAAGCGACGCCCCTTCCGCCTTCACCTTCTCGATCAAGGCGCGCACGAATTCCGCCGTGGGGTTCGGCGTGACGCCTCCGAGGCTCGCGGTCGCCAAGCCCGCCGCCTGCAGGCTCGCCTCAACGCGCCCCAAGAGCCCGCTTTTCACCGCGGAGCCTCCGCCGTAAACCACGAGCGCCTTTTTCTTTTCGTCCGCCCAGCGGGACGCCACCGTCCCCACGTTTTCTTCCGCGCCGCGACCGAACACGAGTTCCGTCGGATTGCAGTAAGTGAAGTTGTTCATAGAAACTACGCGAGGAAACCCGCGACTTTAGTCGCGGGAGGAA
>CAVACW010000091.1:0-11194 GCA_963587345.1 uncultured Oscillospiraceae bacterium
GGCGTGATTTCTTCCACCGAGCGGTTCGAGGCCGCGTCGATTTCGATGTAGTCAGGGAAGCGCCCCTCGTCAATCGCCCGGCACGCGTCGCACTTGCCGCAGGGGTGCGATGTCACATTGCCCTTGCCGTCTTCCCCTGTGCAGTTGAGGCATTTGGCGAGAATGCGGGAAAGCGTCGTCTTCCCGACCCCTCGGGTTCCTGTGAACAAGTAGGCGTGATGCAGACGGTTTTCGTCCAAGGCGTGGCGAAGCGCCGCGACCACCGCGTCCTGCCCCACCATGCTGTCGAAGTCGTGCGGCCGCCATTTGCGAGCGAGCACCTGATAACTCATAGCCGACCCAAGTGAAATTCAAAAGAAAAACCGTTTTGGCAACGGTTTCGAACGTGCGGGAATTGTACGCGATGCGGAAAGCGGTTTTGACGCGGCGGCTTGAGGTGCAAAAGCGCCGGATATGATGATGGCGAGCCTTGTCCTCGGCACTGAAAGACTTCCGCTGTGGCTGCTTCGTTCCCGACCTGACCAGATTCACAGAGCTTCCATGCGAGGGGACCCGCCGGGGGCGCATTCTATCGGAAAGTCGCCCGGCGCGCACGCGTTTTTTAACCGCAGGCATCAAAAACGGCGGCCGTTCCGACACGGAAACGCCGCCGCTTCTTGCCTTCAAGCGCTGCCGGTTATTCGCCGAACCACTTCTTGTAGATCTTCTGGTAGCTGCCGTCGTCCTTCATCGACTTCAAGGCGGCGTCGATCGCGTTCTTCACCTTGGCGTTGCCCTTTTTCACCGCAAAGCCGAAGTACTCGGCGTCAAGGCGCACCTTCTGCTGCGTGAGGCCCTTGGCGGCGCGGGGGTTCTGCACCATGAAGTAGCCGATCACGGGACGGTCGGTGATGACCGCCTGGCTGCCGCCCATCTTCAAGTCCATGAACGCTTCCGCCCCGGTGTTGAAAGCCTTGATTCGGGCGCCCGAGATGCCCTTGGCGAGATCCGCGCCCGTGGTGCCGATCTGTACGCCGATCGTCTTGCCTTCAAGGCTCTTCAAGTCCGTGTACTTTGCCGCATCCTTCGTGCGAACGAGAAGCCCCTGTCCCGCTTCATAGTAGGGCTCGCAGAAGTCCACCTTCTTCTTGCGCTCTTCAGTAATCGTGATGCCCGAAGCCGCCACGTCGATCGTGCCCGTGAAAAGCGCCGGGATGAGGCCGTCAAAGCCCATGTTCACAAGCTCCACCTCGTAGCCCGCGCGCTTGCCGATCTCGCGGATGAGATCCATGTCAAAGCCCACGTAGGTTCGACTCTGGCTGTCCATGAATTCAAAGGGCGCGAACGTAGGATGCGTGCCGACGCGCAGCGCTTCGGCCTGAACGGTGCCGGCAAAGAGCGCGGCAACCAGTGCCGCGGCAGCGAAAAGACGAGTCTTCATCGGAAAACCTCAAAAAGAAAAGCGGAACCTTCAACTGACGGCTTCCGGGAGAGTGCTCCAGCTTCCCGGCGCCCGAATTTTTTGCGATCCGCGAGGAGCATTCCCCCGCCGACTTCAATTTCGGCATTGTGCACCGAATCACCGCTTTCGTCACCCATTCGTCGACAAAACGGGCGGTTCACCCTATGGCAAACCGCCCGCTTCGGACGCCGTCAGAAAGAAACGCTTACGGCACCATGGCCTGCACGTCATCCTTCTTCACGGGCTTCACAAGGTCTTCGCGCTTCACGCCGAGGTACATCGCGATCGCCGCCGCCACGAAGACAGAGGAGTAAATCGAAAGGCAGATGCCGATCGTAAGCGCCAGCGAGAAGTGATGCAACGCGGGGCCCCCGAAGAAGAACATCGAAAGCGTCATCGCGAGCGTCGACGTGTGCGTGATCACCGTTCGCGAGATTGTCGCCGTAATGGCGGAATTGATGATTTCCATCGTGTCCGTGCGGCGCATCTTTCTAAAGTGCTCACGGACGCGGTCGAAAATAATCACGGACTCGTTCACCGAGTAGCCCAGGGCGGCGAGAACAGCCGCCAGAACCGGGAGCGAGAACTCCCAGCGCATCACGGCAAAGACGCCGATCACGATGATGATGTCGTGCATGTTGGCGATGATGGCCGCCACGGCGAACTTCCACTCAAATCGCATTGAGAGGTAGATGATGATGCCGAGAATGACGAGAAGGAGCGCCGTCGCGCCGTCCGTGGCGAGCTCTTCGCCCACCTGCGGTCCCACGAACTCGTTGTTCAGAATCTTCACGTCAGGCGCCTTCGCCGAAAGCACCTTCAAAAGCTCCTCGGCCTGCTTGCCCGAGGATTCCCCTTCCTTCATCGGAAGGCGGATCATCAGGTCACGCGCCGTGCCGTAGTTCTGCACGGCGGCGTCCACTCCCATGCCGTCCTGAATCGTCTTGCGGACGTCTTCCGCGGACACGGCCTCGGGGTAGTTCACGACGACCTGCGTGCCGCCCGTGAACTCAATCGAGAAGGCGAGGCCGTGCATGAAGATCCAGTACACGGCAAACAAAAACGAAATGATCGACACCGCGTTCAGAATGTGCGAATAACGCATGAACGGGATGGTCTTGTGAATGCGGAAAAATTCCATGTTGACTTCCTCCCGTTACGCCTTCGCCGTCTCAGGCTTCCACACCTGGCCGATGTGGACGCGGGTGAGCTTCTTCTGGCGACCGTAGATGAGATTGATGAGCGCGCGAGACACCACCACCGACGTAAAGATCGAGGTGAGAATGCCCAGACAGTGCACCACCGCAAAGCCTCGCACCGGACCCGAACCAAAGATGAGCAGCGCGATGCCCGCGATGAGACTCGTCACGTTCGAGTCAACAATCGTGTTGAAGGCGACGTCGTAGCCCTCGCTGATCGCGAGCTGCGGCGAACGGCCGATGCGAAGCTCCTCGCGCACGCGCTCGTTGATGAGCACGTTGGAGTCCACGGCCATGCCCAGTGTCAAGGCAATGGCGGCGATGCCCGGCAGCGTCAGCGTCGCCTGCAGCATCGAAAGGATCGCCACAAGGCACATGACGTTCGCAAGAAGCGCCGCAGCGCTCACGAGGCCGAACACCTGATAGTAGAGGATCATGAAGACCGCCACAATCGCAAAGCCGCAGATCGTGGACTTGAAGCCCGCCTGAATGTTGTCGGCGCCAAGGCTCGGCCCAATGAGGCGCTCTTCCACAATTTCCATGGGCGCCGCAAGCGACCCGGCGCGCAGCAAGAGCGCCGTGTCGGTGGCTTCAATCGTGGACATGCGCCCCGAAATCTGCACGCGGCCGCCAGCGATCTCCTGACGGATCACGGGCGCCGTCACGACTTCGCCCTTGCCCTTTTCAAAGAGAATGATCGCCATGCGCTTGCCCACGTTGTCGCGGGTCACGTCGCGGAAGATGCGGGCGCCCTTGTTGTCCAACGTCAGATTGACCGTGGGCTCCTGCGTCTGGGAGTCAAAGCCCGGCTGCGCGTCGTTCAAGTTTTCGCCCGTGAGAATCACGCGGCGCTTCACGAGAATGGCGCGGCCTTCGCGGTCCAGATACTTCTCGTCGCCAAAGGGAACGTTCCCCTGCTGCAGCTGCGAATAGGCTTCGGGCGAATCGTCCACAAGGCGCACTTCCAAGGTCGCCGTGCGGCCCAGGATGTCCTTGGCTTTCGCGGTGTCCTGCACGCCCGGGAGCTGCACCACGATGCGGTCGGCGCCCTGCTGCGCGATCACGGGCTCGGCGACGCCGAGTTCGTTGATTCGGTTGTGCAGCGTGGAGATGTTCTGCTTCAGAGAGTATTCCTGAACGTTCTGAATCGCCTTCTGGGAGAGTTCAGCGGTGATGAGGTACTTGCCGCCCTCGTCCACTTCCTTGAAGGCGAGGTCGGGCTGCGTCTGGCGCATCACGTCGGTCGCGCGAGCGCGCTCGTCGGCGGTGTTAAAGCGCACCTCAATCGTGTTCCCCGAGCGGCTGATGCCCGCGTGGCGGATCTTCTTGTCGCGGAACTGCGTGCGAAGGTCTGCGGCCGCCGACTCCGCCTTCTTCTGAATCGCCGTGCGCATGTCCACCTGCAAAAGGAAGTGCACGCCGCCGCGAAGGTCAAGCCCCAGGTACATCGGGAGCGCGTTGATCTTCATCAGCCAGGCGGGCGTATTCGACACCAGGTTCGGCGCCACGATGTAGGCGGGGTCCGTGCGGTCGGGGTTCAACGCCTTCTCGATCGCTTCCCGCGCCTGCAGCTGCTCTTCGGCCTGCGTCGGGTCAAAGCGCACGCGCACCGTGCTCTGCTGCGCCCCCTGCTCGAAGAAGACGCCGTTGGGCTTCAGGTTGGCATCGGCCAGAGCGCGCTCAACGCGCGTCTTCACGGCCTCATCGATTTTGACGGTGGATTTGCCGGAGGAAACCTGCACGGCGGGCGATTCGCCGTAGAAGTTGGGGAGGGTGTAGATACCCGCCACCAGCAGGACGGCCGCAATCACCAGATATTTCCAGAGAGCGTAGCGGTTCATAAGGGCTTCAGGAAAAAGAGTTGGGGGCGCAACGCCCCGAAAAGCCGCGGCCCTTCGGCCGCTGACTTTGAACGCGAAACGGGCGTTCCTCCCTTGAAGAACGCCCGCGGCATTTAAGCCAAGTTCGTGCGATTAGATCGACTTGATGGTGCCCTTCGGGAGCACCGTCTGCACCGCGCCGCGCTGCATGGTGATCGTCACGGGCTTGTCGTCCACGCGGCTGATCTCGATCACGATGTACTGCTCGGTGAGATCCGAAATGCGGCCGGCGATGCCGCCCAGCGTCAGGATCTCATCGCCCTTGGCAAGTTCCGAGCACATCTTCATGTGTTCCTTCTGGCGCTTCTGCTGCGGACGGATGAGGAAGAACCAGAAAACGACGAAGATGAGCGCGATCGGAACGATCTGCATCAGGATGCCGCCCGCGGAGTCGCTGGCAACGGCCGTCTGGGCCAGGGCGTCGGAAATGAAGAACACAATTGTCCCCTTTAGTAGTTAGAGCGCGGCGGCACTTTGAGGCTGCCGCAAAAGTGCATCGGGCATTATACGGACTGCGTCCTGCGGGCTCCACGCTGAACTTGCAAAAAAATGCGTCCCCCTGCAAGGCGCGCCCGAATGCAAAAAAGCCGCTTGGCGGAGTTGTCATCCGTAAAGCGGCTTCTTCTGTCTTCCCTCCCGCTCGAAAGCCAGAGAGAAGACGGTCCCAGCAATTAGCGCTTGCTGAACTGCTTGGCGCGGCGGGCCTTCTTGAGGCCGACCTTCTTACGTTCCACTTCGCGGGCGTCGCGCGTGACGAGGCCGGCGTTGGAGAGAACGGACTTGAGGTTCGCGTCGTAGTCGATCAGAGCGCGGGTGATGCCGTGACGAACGGCGCCAGCCTGACCGGATTCACCGCCGCCAGCCACGTTCACCATGATGTCGAACGTTTCGGTGTTTTCGGTGATCTGCAGGGGCTGAAGCACGACCATGCGGCCGGTTTCACGCTTGAAGAATTCGTTGAGTTCGCGACCGTTGATCACGATCTTGCCCGTGCCGCGCTTGATGAACACGCGGGCGACGGAGCTCTTGCGGCGGCCGGTGCCGTAGTTGTAGTTGCCGATCATTGTTGTCTTCCTTAGATGTCGAGAACCTTGGGCTGCTGAGCAGAATGCGGATGTTCGTTGCCCGCATAGATGTGGAGCTTCTTGATCATCGCGTAGCCCAGGGGGCCCTTCGGAAGCATGCCCTTCACGGCGATTTCCAGAGCGCGGCCCGGATGCTTCGCCTGCATTTCGACGAACGTGGTTTCGTACACGCCGCCCGGGTAGCCGGTGTGGCGGTAGTAGGTCTTCTTGCCCGCCTTTTCAGCAGACATAACGATCTTGTCGGCGTTGATCACGACGATGTAGTCGCCCGTATCGACGTGCGGCGTGAATTCGGGCTTGTGCTTGCCACGCAGACGAGCGGCAATTTCGCTAGCGAGGCGACCGAGCACCTTGTTGCTGCCGTCGACCACGTACCAGTCGCGCTTGACTTCGAGCGGCTTGGCCGAAAAGGTCTTCATTGTTTTCACCTAAAAATAAGGGACGTTCCTCTCTGTCTCGCCGAGGGTGGCGCCTCAGGCTTTGGCGTAGCGGGGAAAACACCGCTCGTCTGACAGACAAGACTCCGTCAAAATATCGACAAAATCGAGTGTTCTCTTGCATTCGAATCACTCGACATAATGGATTGTTTTGCTGAAGTTCTTCCGTGCTTTTTTCTGCAGTCGATTCAGTGGAAACGGGGAAATCGGCCGCGCACGGCAAAAAATCAGGGTGCGGATTCTACTCAAAGAAGTCTCAGGACGCAAGTTGTTTTTCAAAGAAATTTTTAACATCCCTGACTACAGCGTGCAGGCTAAAATTACGGAAATTTCCGTAACGAGAATTTCCAACTTTTTGATTACGAAATTTTTCGTAAAATGCGAGCCATGAGTGACCGCACCCCGTCCGACTTCTGCAACTTTCTCCCCGCTTCCGTCCGCCCGGCGGAAGCCGCCATGATTGAGCAAACGCTCTCAGGGCCCAATCACCTGATTCTGGCCTCGCCGGCTCATTTCGGGAAAACCGCCCTAATACGAACAGCTGCCGCCGCGCTCGCCCGCCCCCTCATCGAAATCGACGGACGCCGGACCGTCGGACTCACCGATGTTTCCGCGCTCATCCTGAAAGCCGCTTTTCGGCTCAACCGTCCAGAGGACTTCCGGCAAGCGCTTCTCAAATTTCAGCAAATTCCCTCGATAACGACGGACCTCATGACGGGGCGAGCGAACATCTCCTTCACTCCGGCCACCTGTCCTGACGGACTTCTGGACGAATCCCTGCAGCTTCTGGCGTCAATGAGCACACCGGAAAATCGGCTCATTGTCTTCTGGCGAGACTTTCCTTCGGTGCTTGAGATTGCGCCGAATCTTTGTCGAAGGTTGCGCGCCCTTCTCGAAAGTCAGGAAAACATCAATCACGTTTTCACAGGAAGCCCCGCCCGCGTCATGGCTGATCTTTTCGAACGAGCCGCCTCACCTTTTTTTCATTTCGGCCAGTGGGTTGAGCTCGCTCCGCTTCCCGAAAACGAAATCCAGGCGACGCTGGCTGCTCTGTTCCGTCCACTCTCCTCAGACGAAGCGGCTCACACATTGGCCGCTTCCTTGGTTCATGAAGCAGGACGCCACCCCTACCATCTGCGCCAGGCCTCCGAAGCGCTTTGCCGTCTTCTTTCCGATGAAAGACCGGCCGATGAAACCACGGCTCGTCAAGCCGTTGACCAAGTCGCACAACAGCACGCCTGGGATTACGAGCGCCTGTGGGACACGCTGTCGCAATCCCAGAAGAAAGTTCTCCAGCTCGTTGCCGCCGGCCTTCCTTTTGCAGGACTCCCCGACTTCCCTGCGACAACGCTCTACAGCGCCGCCCAAAAACTATTGAAAACAGGGCTCCTCATCAAAACCCCCGCTTTTGAAGTAGAAGATCCATTCTTACGCCGCTGGATAGCGTCCCGCGAGCTCGCGTAGCTCATTCCTCGATCACGCTTCGCACGCCGTTGTCGTCAATCCGCACGTTGAGATTGAAGGCGTAGCGGTCCGCGGGATGGTAGGAGACGGTGATGAGAAGCACCTTGCCGTGCGCGCTCACGTAGCGCCGGAAGATGCGAAGGCACGGCGCCCCCACGTCGGACTTCAAGTTCTTCGCCGCCTCCTCGGGCAAGGTCGTCGCCTCGATCGTCTGCCGCACCTCCGTGCAATGCTTTCCCTTCACGCGGGAGATGACTTCGATCATGAGAAGCTCGGGCGACTTCCTTGCTTCCGCGATGAGGTCCTGCCACTCGCGATCGACGTACTCCGTCGTCCACGCAATGGGCGGATCCTCGGGCGTCAGCCCTCGCCGGATCATGGAAAAGCGGATATAGGTTTCGCCCGGCGGGCACTGGATCTTTTCGGCGAGCTCGCGGCTAACGACGCACTCTCTCACATCGAGAATCTCGCGAGGGTTCTTGCTCGCGAGCCGATCGAGGTCCGACAAGGAGCTCAAGCTCTGGTCAAAGCTCTGGCTCTTTCCCTTGCTGATGACGCGGGTGCCGACGTGCGGCGTGCGGCGGATCATGCCGCTTTTTTCCAAAACAGCGAGCGCCGCGCGCACCGTGCTGCGCGAAAGCCCCTCGGCCTGCGCGAGCTCGGGCTCCGAAGGAATGAGGTCCCCCACGGCATAGCGCCCTGTCTTGATGCGCCGCATCAGCCGTTGCGCCAGACGTTCGCTCAAAAGTTCTCGCGCCATAGTCTTTGCTCCGAAGAAAAGCCGCCCGGCAGTCGCTTGTGACCCGCCGGACGGCTCTGTTTCCCTTAAAGGACTGCTGCCACTAGTTTAGTAGAGGCCGATCGCCTTCCACCAGAGCATCCCGGAGGAGAAGACCACCAGCACGCAGAACGTGACGATGCAGAAGTTGATCTTGTAAAAGCGCGGACGCTCGAAGTAACCCTGGCCGAAGTAGATCGGGCCCGGGCCGCCGGCGTATTCCGTGATGCCCCACATGAAGTTGGAGAAGATCGCAAAGCAGATCGCCACCATCGGCGCCGGTGCGCCGGCTGCGATCGCCACAGAGGCAAACGGCACGTACATCGCCGCCACATGGCCCGAAGCCGTCGCAAACACGTAGTGCAGATAGATGTAGGCAAAGCCCAGCACGAGGAACGTCGTCATCCAGTCAAGGCCGCCCAGCGACGAAGCAAACCCGAGCGACATCCACTTCACAAACCCAAGCTTCGTCAAGCCCGTCGCAAGCGAAATGATCGCGCCGAACCACACGACCGTGTCCCAGGCCGCCTTGTCGTTTAAAACATCCTTCCACTGCACGGCGCCCGTCACAAAGAGGAAGGCGACGAGCCCCAGGCCGATGGCGTTCGCGTTAAAGCCCGTCAGCAGGCAGGTGCCCCAGCCGACCAGAGCGATCACAAAGCCGATCGCGACGAGAATCTCCTGACGGCTCATCGGGCCCATGGCCGCGAATTCCTTCGCGCCCATCACCTTCGCTTCCGGCGTCTTCTTCAAGTCCGGATTCATGAACTTGTAGGTGAGTAGCGGCATCGCGATGAAGCAAATCAGCGCGGGAACGAGCGCGGCGAGGAACCAGGAGCCCCAGGTGAGCTCAACGCCCAAGCCGTCCTTGGCGAGCTGCGCGCACAAGGGGTTGGCGGCCATGCCCGTCATGAAGAGCGCGCCCGTGATCGGCGTGAACTGGAAGCAGGTCATGATGAGGAAGTCGCCGATCTTCTTGCCGGAAGGACCAGGCTGGCTGCCCAGCACCTGATTGATGGACTTTGCAACCGGCAGAATGATGCCGCCCGAGCGAGCCGTCACAGAGGGCATCGCAGGCGCCATCACCAGGTCGGCAATGCCGAGCGCATAGGCTACGCCCAGAGACGAGCCGCCAAAAAGACTCAGCATCTTGTAGGCGATGCGGCGCCCGAGGCCCGACTGCACGAACCCCAGGCTCAGCACATAGGCCGAAAAAATCATCCACACGGTGCCCGAGGCAAAGCCTTTCAGGACGTCCCCCAGACCCATCGTGTCGGTGAAGTAGGTGACGGCGAGCGCGATGAACATCAGTGCGCCGGAAGCGACCGGCGCTGCGAGAATCCCGGCGATCGTCGCGGCAAAAATCGCGAACATGTGCCAGGCCTTGTCCGTCAGCCCTTCGGGCGTCGGGATGCACCAGAGCACAAGGAGCAGCCCCACAGGCACCGCCCATCGAATCAGTTTTTCCTTGTTCATTTTTGTTGTACTCAGTTTGCGTTGACAGGGCGCGCGGCAGACTCGCTACCGCACGCCCCGCCAGAGGAGTGTTATCGACTCAGATTAGCGAGCCCACTGCTTGGCGGACCACTTCGCGACCACGCGGTCCGCGAATTCGGGCGCAAGACCCACGTAGGCGAGCGGATTCAGCATGTCGTCGATTTCGGCTTCCGTGAAGGCGCCGGCAACGGTTTCATTGCGCATCAGAACATCCTTCAGCGGGATTTCCTTTTCGTAGGCTTCCATGCAGCACTTGTAGACGAGGCCATGCGCCGTCATGCGCCCGAGGCGGTTGGCAAGGTGCATCATCACGTTTTCGCTCATCATGAGGCCGTGCTGGATGAAGATGTTGCGCTTCATGTGCTCCGGATAGACGATGAGGTTCTTCAGAATGTTCTTGCTCTTTTCGAGCGCCGCCGCCATGAGGTGGCAGGCGCGCGGAATGGCTTCCCACTCGGAGAGGAAGCAGCCCCAGTCGCGCTCCATCTCGGAAACCTGGCTTTCAACGATCGAGGGAGCGATCGAGCGGACGTTGCGGCAGAGCGCGAGCACGTTTTCGAGAACGGCCGGATTGCGCTTGTGCGGCATCGTGGAGGAGCCGATCTTTCCCATGAAGAAGGGTTCCTCGAGTTCGAGAATCTCGGTGCGCTGCAGCGTGAGGATTTCGTGGTTGATGCGGCCCAGCGTGCCGGCGCAGAGCGCGAGGACGGAGACGAATTCCGCCTGATTGTCGCGGGCGACGTGCCAGGCGACGGTGGGCTGGCCCAGCCCCAGAATTTCGCAGGTGCGCTTCTGAACCGCAAGGCCCTTGTCCTTCATGGAGGCGAGGGTGCCCACGGCGCCCGCCAGTTCGCCCACGAACACGCGGTCGTAGATTTCTTCCAGGCGTTCGCAGTCGCGGCCCAATTCGTCAGCCCAGATGGAAGCCTTGTAGCCGAAGGTGATCGGCAGCGCGTGCACGACGTGGGTGCGGCCCGCCATCGGGGTGTCGCGGTATTTCTGCGCCAAGTCGAGGCAGTACTGCAGGCAGAGCTTCATGTCGCGGAGAATGACCTGATAGGCGTCGCGCTGCAGAAGGACGATGCCCGTATCAACGATGTCCTGACTCGTGGCGCCCCAGTGCACGAATTCGCCCGCATTGTCAGGAAGCGCCGCCTTGAAGGCCTTCAACAGCGGAACGATCGTGATGGAGGACTTGTAGAACTCGCCGATCGAGGGGATGTCAAGGAGCTCCGCCTTGGCGTACTGGTTGATGATGTCGGCCTTTTCCTGCGGAATGATGCCGAGCTCGGCCTGCGCCTTCGCGAGCGCCGCTTCCGTGTCAACCCACTTCTGGGCCCAGGATTCGTCGCTGAAGATCTTGCGCATTTCGTCGGTGGAGAACATGCAGCCGTGGATCTGGCTGTCGATGGC
>CAVACW010000092.1:0-4985 GCA_963587345.1 uncultured Oscillospiraceae bacterium
GTGCAGCACCTGACGGAGGAAGCGGGCGACGAAATGTTTTTCGAAACGGCGGCGATGCTTCTGGAATCGGGAGCGTCCCCCGAATTACTGGGGGAATATGGTCGCAGGATTGCAGAGATCCGAGCGAACTTGGCAGTCCGAGGGCAGGCAACGCATGCAGATGGTTGGGAAGTCGTCAAGGCTTTGTTTGCAACAAACCACGATCGGGACACCGCTTGGATCACGGCGGCCGCTGTGACAGCGCTTCTTGCTTGTGACGATCGACATCAGCAGTATGGTTATTACCATGCGGTGTTGGATTGGGACACCGTGGCGCTTGCGCCCGATGAGGTTTGGGGTTGGGTTTCAGATTTGAGGGCGAACGCCGTGCGCTTTGGCTTGCCGTCGGCTGAGGATGCAGCGAAAGCACTGGAAACGGCATTGCGCCGTGAACTGCCGAGTTGGTGGTGCGTGAGTTTTGTTGCCGGAAAGTGCGACCACGACTCGGTTTTCTTAGAGATACTCCGTGAGTATGACATATCGACCGTTGTAATGGCCCCCGGCGTTCATTGGGTGAAGACTCGCGACGCCGACGAAGTGCGAGTACTAACTTCCGTTGCAGTGCACTGGGCGGACGAAGTGACGGTAGAGCTCCTTCCTGGTTGGCCTGATGGGATGTCGATAACGTCGACTGGTTCAGTAGTGCCGAGTCGGCGGTGGGGGAAAAATTGCCTACTTCAGTACAACTTTGATGGGGATCCCTGCCGCCAGTGGTTTGTGAAAGATTCTGGCGACAGGAGGGAGGCTGTGCCGAAAGTGACGGACAAAGACCCCTTGTATGAGAAGGCGCTCAAATGCGTGAAGGACACGGGGCTGACGTCCACAAGGTTTCTGCAACGAACGTTCGGAATTGGGTCTCAGCGGGCGTCGGCGCTGATAATGATGTTGGAAAAGGAGGGGGTGGTCAGTGAATCTGACGAAAGAGGTTACCACAGGTTGCTGTAGCGCGAGGGTATTGCCGGCGCCAAGGCAGACGGCGTCTACAAGCGCAAGCGGAAGACGGACACTCCTGAGAAGAAGGCGGAAGCCAAGAAGCTTATCTGGCGTCCCCAAGGCCGAGGCTGGACGACGCTAGGCCTTGGACGAACGACGCTCTTCCGTTTTTTCTCAAGAGAAGATTCAGAACAACCCTTGATAAAAAAGGATCATCTAAATGGCTACTGAAGCTATTGATACCAAAAAAGAACTGGAACGCACCGAGTTGCATCGATCAATCTGTGCGATTGCCGATCAACTTCGCGGAGCGGTCGATGGATTGGATTTCATGAACTATGTTCTTGGCGCCATGTTTTATCGCTACATGTCTGAGATGCTGTGCGACGACATCAATTGGGTCGAGAGAGATTTTGACACCGAATGGTTCCACTACGCCAAAATGAGTGACGAGGATGCGGAGCCAGCGCGTGAAGGTCTGGTGCAGGAAAAAGGGTTCTTCATTCTTCCCAGCGAGCTGTTCTGCAATGTAAGGCAGAGAGCTTCCGACGATGCCAATCTGAATGAGACCTTGGAGAGAGTGTTTCGCCACATCGAAGAATCGGCCAAAGGCAGTAAAGCTGAAAGTGACTTCGCCGGTCTGTTCGATGACTTTGATGTCAACAGCAACAAACTGGGGGCTACCGTCGCAAAGCGAAACGAAAACCTAGTCAAGCTGCTAAACGGCGTCGGAGCAATGAATCTTGGCAACGTGCAGAACCACGACATCGACGTCCTCGCCTTCGCCTACGAGTACCTTATGTCCATGTACGCCTCGAATGCGGGCAAGTCTAGCGGCAAGTTCTTCACACCAAGTGATGTGTCAGCACTGCTGACCCGACTTGGTCCCGCGGAAAAGACTGAAATTGAATTTGACCCAGATTGCGATTATTCTCTGAAGGCTGTTTTAAGACCTCCCTCCTATAGTCCCCACTAAACGGCACTGATTTGCCCCCCTTGAGCGGTCTATAGAAAAAAAGGGGGCGTTGATGTCTGTCGCTACTCGTGTGGCGATTATCAACGCCCCCTTCTATGAAGACGATTTATTTTGTTATCGTTTAATGGAAAAATTATAGCTAGTCAAACTCACCAGAAAGTATGAATTTCCGCAAAAGTGCATCCATTTTCATATTTACTTTTGGAGGAATAAGTGTAGTTTTCTCGCGTGCTTCGAAGTATATTTTTGCTTTAGATTTATCTACACCTTTAATTAGGTCATCAAATCTGCCGAATTCATTGAGAGTTGTTTCGTTTAGCTTAAGCCCCATTATGGCCCTGAGCTTGTCTTCGTCAAGACCAAAAGTAGTCGCAAACAGATAAATTTGATCGTTCTTTGCCTTAAATTGATATTCGGTGATGTAATCACGAAGCGTTTTATTGGCATCGGCCTTTACTTCACCGCGTTCAATATCATGCAGGAATAGATTGGCGAATTTTTGCTCTTCTTGCGTTAGTGTGGCAAAAGTCTTGTGAAGTTCTGCTTTTGCTTGTTTAATTGTCTCCTCAGAAGAACCTTCTTGATGAAGTAATTTGAGATACTTATCAAAACGGCTGTTCATATAAGCTGCATCAATGACACCGGTGTCGATTGCAGTAAGATAACCGACAAGATCATACGGCTGATTAGTAGTATTTCTAGCTTCAGAACCACCGGAAGAAAGTTCTTTATATCGTTGAGCCATAATCAGAAATGAGTTTTTATCAAACTCTATTCCTATTTCTTCCGAATTTCCACTTGCAACATCTTCGAATATGTAGACACGTTTATCCCAATGAAAACCTTGGATTTTTGCAGCTTCAAGATATTCATTAAAATCCTTAAACAAGGAAGCAAATTTTGCTTTTGCAGCTACGTCTTCAGGTAATTTTTCAAAGTTTAGAATTCCGGCTTCATTAAATAAGCAAGAGATTTCGTCAAACAAAATGTTTAGTTGTTTGATGTTTTTATCAAGTTTCTCAACAAAAAGCCCAAGCGGTCTATCACCAGAATAAAGCTTAACAGCTTTATTTATATTCTGTTCCATCGTATGTGGCTTGCGGTAATACCTGATGACACCAAAAGGCTTTTCAGGGCCGAAGAGTCGGTTTGTTCTGGAAAATGCTTGAATAATGTTCTCGTACTCCAGAATTTTGTCCAAATACAGCGTGTTGACCCATTTGGAATCAAACCCGGTGAGCATCTGATCTACAACAATCAAGAGATCGAGCTGTTTGTCCTTCTCGGTTTCTATTCGCTTATATTGTTCTTTATGGGCAAGTCGTAAGGAAAGATCTTTCTTGAATTGAGCATGAGTTGGAATGGTGAAATCTTGACTATACATTGCATTGTAGTCTTCCAAGATTTCCTTTAAACCTTCCTCTTTATATAGTGCAATTGATTGACCTTTGTATTTTTTAAAGCCGCCATCTTCATTGCCAATATTGGGATCAAAAAGGCAACTGATTCTGAGTTTTGGCATTTTTTCTTTCATCGAGCGGTAGTAATCAATCGCCTCAGGAATGCTGCTCGTTGCAAAGATGGCGTGGAATTTTCCATTGTGGCTCAAAGTAAGCCACCAATCTTGAATGTCTTCTACAACCTTTTCTTGATGTTCTGAGGATTGGTACTGAGTCTGAGGAATATAATCTTCAATTCCTTTTACCCATTTCCCGTTTTCTTTCATAAAACCGGCCATCTTGACTTTCGAAGTATCCATATATTCGTAAAAACTATTGGATTTCTTCGAGTCACTGATTGCTTCTTCTTCGGTTTTTGCCCGTGCTTTTTCCAATGCAACCGCTTTCCGAACATCCATGTCGCGGAATGTCAGAACTTTATATAGGTCAAAGCCGAGGACATTCTTATCTCTGATGCCATCAGCAATGCTGTATCTATGAAGCTCGTCGCCGAATAAATCAGTTTGGGAATTATTCTTCTTAGCATTCACCTCAAATACAGGAGTGCCTGTGAAGCCGAAGAAAAGTGCATCAGGGAACGTTTCTTTAATAACTGATAGCATTTCTCCAAAAGTGGAGCGATGTGCTTCGTCAACGATAAATACAAGACGTTTGCTGTTGATTTTCTCAATATCATCGGAATTAAGTCCATCGGGCTCGTCCTTGATATTGCTCATCTTCTGAATAGATGTAACGATCAGGGTATCAGCAGTTGCGTTACTTTTCAGTTTAGATAAAAGAACATAGGTGTTTTCTGTAGCCTGTACTGTTTCGCTTTCATCCGCAAAGGCACGGTATTCTTTGAGCGACTGAGTTCCTAATTCGATACGATCTGTGAGAAAAATTACCTTGTCAGCATCGTTGGAGTTCGCGATTAACTGAGCTGATTTAAAGCTCGTCATTGTTTTGCCCGAGCCGGTGGTATGCCAAACGTATCCGCCACGGAGCTTTCCTGTTTCATGTCTTGCCTTGGCTACACGATCAGAGATAGCACTGGCAGCGAAATATTGGTAACTCCGCATTACTTTCAAAACACCGTCAGCATTGTCTGCAACCGTATAGAACCCAATAAGTTGGTGCGCCATCGGGATGGACAACAGAGAAGAGGCTATGTCTTCCCAATCATTAATTGGCTCGTTGTTAAAATTTGCCCAATGAAAATAGTAATCAGGGTTGAATTTCCCGTCAGGTCCCGGGTTGGCAAAATAGCGTGTTTCGCACGGATTCATCGCAACAAATATTTGTACGAGTGAAAATAGTCCAGAAAAAACGCCCTCATATGAGTATTTTTCAATCTGATTGCATGCTTGACTAACAGGTACGCCGTTACGCTTTAGTTCAATATGTATAACCGGCATGCCATTGATGAGGAGCATCAAGTCGCCACGGCGGTCATTCAGCATTTTCGATTTACTCGGAAATACCGGTTGTTGGACAATTTGGTATCTGCTCTGACCTGCTGCTATTTCATTGCGATCATATATTTTTAGGCTGATTTCGGTGCCGAAATGAAGCTTGTCATCAGGGTTGTCGCGTTT
>CAVACW010000092.1:4995-11183 GCA_963587345.1 uncultured Oscillospiraceae bacterium
CGAATTATTTTTCCATCCCACCCTTTAGTGGTCAAAACTTTTACCAAGGCTTCTTCGAAGTCCGCTTCTTTTTTGAATACCTGAGATGTCACCTGTTTTCTCCAATTTACTAACTACAACCTTCGTTAGACACCTTTACAAGGGATAGGTGTAATTAAGCAAACATCTTCTCAAGCATAGATTTCTTGATTGTTTTAAGCTTTTCTAACTCACGCTGATGAAGGGTGATAAGGTTGTCGAGTTGCTTAAAGAAGTTCCCAATTTTTGCTTGCTCCAAAAGGCTTGGTAGAAAAACTTTTATTTTCTCAACATCTCTAGAGTTATAAGATGGTAGAGCACCAACCTGAACCAAAGAGGTCAGGTCAACTGTTTCAAATAAAGTCTTTGCGAAGTCAGCATCCCACTTCACGAGGTTGAGACAATAAGCCATTGTGTTATTGTCTAAAAGGAAAGGGAAACGGCATAAACGCTTGCGATTTAGCATTACAGCAGCTCCAACCTTCGCAAAAAAGATTGCCGGCAATTCCACAATAGGAGCCCATCTGTGAACTGCAATCTGGTCCTTTGTGACATAGTTATTTGCGACTGTCATTTCATTCTCATTGCCACTCGAATTCATATCCGATACTTTGAAGAAGGGAATCCCAATCGCCCCGCCTTGTTCGGCGTCAGGGAAGCCAATACCAGATTGTGCTTTGCCAACATCTCCAAGTTCTCGTTGTTCCCAAGCGTCTGAGAATCCCTTGAAGCGAACTTCAGGGTATTTGCTTCCTTTTTTCGGGAACATTTTCTCGAGCATTGATTTCTTGATGTTTTGGAGTTTCTCCAACTTACGCTGATGAAGGGTGATAAGAGTGTCTATGGATGCAAATAAAGTTCCTATTTTGGATTGTTCTTCTTTGGATGGGACTAAAACATCTTGTGAATCCAAGTCATTTTTATTTAAATTTCCAATGGCACCATTTCCGCCAGCAACATATAAATTTATAAACTTTATGTACCACGGAGCACTCATTAATGCATTTGTAAATTCTGGTCTTTCTGAAGATGCCACTAACATAAATCCGCCATGAACTGCTGAATTGTCAGGCAATCCCTTAATGATTGTATGTTTGCCGACTAATTTGTTTGAACCATTAGCGGAGGTGACAAGAATATCTCCAGTTTTAATCTTGGGAATTTTCACAGCATCAGAATTCACAAAAACATCATCACATCCGTAAATAAAAACATCATCCTTGATATTTGAGGAACGCAGAACTCTAATGCCCACTGTCGAAATATCACTTGGCTTGTACGTCAAGCCTCTTCTTGTTTCTGCTAAATCTGAGAACTTACGCTGTTCCCAAGCGTCCGTGAACCCTTTGAAGCGGATTGCAGGAGTACTTATTTTGTTTGTCATTTAGCATCCTTTACCAGCAATTTCTTCAATTCTTCTAGGCCTAGCAAGTCAAATTCGTTGCCATCAAGGTCATCAATCATTTCAGAAAGCGACGATTCAGTTTCGCTAATCTGTTGTTCCACTTCAAAGAATGTCGTGGCATATTTACTCTGAATGGATTGAATCTTGTTTTCCAAATTGTTAATCACTGTTCCTGGGAGTTCATAAAGGGCCTTAATAAGTGGGTCAATCCACTTCTTTTCGAGTAACTCTAGTGCCTGTTCATCTCTCAGATTTTCAATCGCATCTTTTGTTCTTACTTGTAACTCTGCTTTCTTTTTTTTGATCTGTGCTTTAATCGATTTCTCTTCTTTAATCAATGTTTCAACTTTTTCTAAGAGAGAGCAAAGAGCGACACACTCAGGCGTGTTGTCTTTTTTCAAAACATTAATCTTCTTGGAAACCTCTTTAGAGACAAAGGCATCATTTTCTTCGGTGAGGACCTCATTGCAACTTTCTTTTTCATCCTCCGACATTCCGTCAATAATTGATTCATACTCGGCTGGAATTTCCGCTAAACGACTTTCCAAATTGCGTAACTCTTCTTTTTCAGAGGAAAGCAACGTCGTTTGTACCAAATCAAAGGGGAGAATATGTCCAACCCAGCCCTCTTGCACCTCCTGCTCTTTCCCGTCCTTTCTCTTGATGACAAGATTCGGATCCACTTTTTTGATTGCTGAAACCCCTTCTGTCTTCAAAACTTCGAGGTCGATAGAGATACTTGTCCATTCGTCATCAAGAAGTTGGAAGGCAACATATTTGTCAATAAGCGGGATTCCTTTCAGTCGCTCAAAAATATCTTCGCTTAGTACGGTTTCCATCCTAGAGAGGTCAACGTTACCCATTTGATTGATAAGTTTGTCTCTAAGAAAAGATGGAAAAGTATCGAAAGCAGCAACAAAAGTTTTTTCAAAACCAACCACATCTGGATGGTCTTTTATGGCATTCTTAATGTCATCAACAGCCACATTGACATAGGGAATGTCACTCTCCGTAAACAGTGCCTTTTTTAACGCAGGAAAAGCCGACCAAAACTCATGCAACTCATCGATTTCATCTGTCGGAATCCCACCGAACATAGACGCGTAGATATCCCAATGTTCGGTTGCGTCAGAAGAGTCAACATAACGCGGAATGTTCAAGTTATAACCGTTGTTGCGTATTTCTTCTCGACTGACTGTCCTAGAAAATTTGGGGATGCTTTCACGCTTAATGAAGGTGTCTGCAATGCGCTTGATGTCAGATGCTCGAAGTTTATTGTTTTTTCCTTCTTTGATAAACCCTTTAGATGCGTCGATGACAAGGACGTCTGTGTTTTCTCGATTTTGGCGCAATACCATGATGATGGTGGGAATGCTGGTGCCAAAAAAGATATTTGCAGGTAGCCCGATAATGGCGTCAATGTGGTTGCTCTCGATTAGATTCTTCCTGATGTCTCCTTCTTCGCCTCCTCGGAACAGTACGCCATGCGGAAGGACAATTGTCATAATCCCATCTGGTTTGATGTGGAACAAATCGTGCAGAAGGAAAGCGTAGTCTGCTTTGCTTTTTGGAGCTAGACCAAAACGAGCATAGCGGGGATCGTTCTCTTTGTTGGTTGGATCCCATGCCTGCGAGTACGGCGGATTGGAAACGACGGCATCCACGTAAAGCGGGTTATAGGTATTCACAGGATCGTTTTCGTCAAAGTATGGCCAATCCGACTCAAGAGTATCGGCATTACGAGTGACGATGTTATCTGGTTTGATGCCACGCATAACAAGATTCATTCGAGTCAGGTTATAGGTGTTCTCTTTTAATTCCTGAGCGTAGTACTTAATGTTATTGTCATCAGTCATGTACTTCGCCACGCTCTTACCAATGTTGATGAGCAATGAGCCTGACCCGCTTGTAGGATCGAAAATTTTGATTTCACTTCTCCCCTTCAAATGGCTTGCAACAATTTCAGACATCAACAGTGACACTTCGTGCGGCGTATAGAACTCGCCTGCTTTTTTCCCAGCATTTGCTGCAAAATTGCTGATAAGGTATTCGTATATGAAGCCTAGTACATCGTAGTCCTGCTTGCCGTTCATAGGAATATCCTTAATCAGCGTGAGCAGTCCGCTAATGGCTTTAGTTTGTGAACCAGAGCTGTCACCAAGCTTAGAAAGCCCTGTTTGCAAAGTGTCAAACACCTTGTCAAACACTTTTTTGTGGGTGTTAGAAATTAGCCTGCTAAACGCAGAAAGGGCATCACGAACATTAGAAACGTCGAAGTCCTTGCCCATCGAAAGCCAAGTAGAAAAGAGGTCTTTGTAAGCAATAAAATATCCAACGTTCGCTTGAACCCACTTGACCGTTTCATCATCTTCTTCAGATAAAGTCTTTAGATATTCATCGTTGTAGTCGTTCTCTTTCAAAAACTTAATCTCTTTGTCCGAAAGATACTTATAAAAGACAAATCCAAGTATGTAATCTTTATATTCGTTCGCTTCTATTTTGGAACGCATTTGGTTTGCGGAAGCCCAAATTTTTTGAGCAAGTTGTTTCTTATTCATTCTAAGAACCCGTCCTTCTTTTTAGAGATATTTATTAATTTGCCTTTATGGTTCATCAATCGATGAATGGTATAGAGGTTTCACTATGAGAGGCTACTGAGCGAGCGAATTTGATGGCTTTAAGTATTCATATAATGCAAACTCCCGGATTAATTTGGCATAACGTTACAGTTTGAAGGCTCGCTCTTTTAGCTTCTGTATGTCAAATGTGTCCGACAGCCGCAACTGGTCGACGATGCCCTCAATCTTATCAGTGCCTCCCTCAAACTTGGCCGAACAACCCTTGGCTTTTGTCAATCGGACGATCTTCATCTTATTCAGCAACTTCAGGTAACTCAAGTTTCGATTCAGTGGTGGTGTAGCGGATTTCGGGGTCATCTTCCAAAACGCCATTCTCTTTAGCCTGAATTTTCATTAAGGGAGCTCATCGACTTGACGTTGGTGAGCTTTTTTGCTAGGGCGATCTCGAAAAATCTCAAATTTACATCAGATTCTATTTGAAAAAGTAAAGGGAAAATGGTAAAATTTCATTGTGTTCAGAACGAAACTTCCCACTTTCCCTATGATGCATTTTACTCCTGTCGTCGACGGTTTTGGTTGTCAGGTTTCCATTGCTGGATCGGACCAAGAGACCTCTCCTGACATCGGGCTGTTCGGCGTGATGAATTTCATGCGGCAGCACGATGTACTGGACTTGTTTCACAAAGATGTGGAACCTACGTTGCCTGTGCTCCAATGCCGCGGCGGGCTGTCCCAATACCAAAAGTTCTTCCAGCGGTTCATGGCTCTTCTCACTGGGAAGGAAGACCTCAACGACCACGAGGATATCCATGAAGATCCTGTCTTCATTCGGGCACTCGGTCTTTTAAAGACTGCTAAAACAAGCACCCTCTGCACTTTTGAAAATTCACTGCAGACACAGACTACTGATGCCCTGCAGTCTGTTCTCCGCAAGCTGTTCCTTCGTTTCTGCCCCAAGAAGCCCGACTTGATCACCGTTGACATCGACGGAACGCCCATTCCTGTTCACGGAACTCAAGAGGGTCATGACTTCAACGGACACTACCGCATCAACTGTCTCATGGCGCTGGTCGTGTATGTCAACGGCTTTCCAGTTTGGGTCAAGCTCGACAGTGGCAATACGGACGGCAGGAAGATGCTCAAACCGCTGTATCGCGAGATCGTCCAGTTCCTCAAGAAACACTTCCCAGATACCCCCATCCTGTTTCGAGCCGATGCCGGCTTCTCGGAAACAGAATTCATCGAGTACCTTGATGATAACCAGATTTATTACATCATTGGCTACTCCACGAATTGCATACTCGAAGAGTACGCGAACAATGAATGGAAACCGGATGTCATCCGACAGTTCTTCCGTGAGGAAGACCAAGCGTTCTGCCTTCGCGCGACTGGCGACTACTGCGAGTACAAAGCCAAATCGTGGCGAGGCGCGCGTCGGATAATTTTCCGCCATCAAGCCGCCCCCAAGCCGCTGACCTACAAACAGCGTCTCAAAGGGGAAAAGAACGAAATTGAGTTTGACCTCCGTTGTGTGCAAACCAACATCCCCAAAGAGGATGACGGCCGCGGGAACCACCTCTGGCGCATTTCGTCCACCGAACTCTACGAAACAATCTACTGCCAGCGCGCCAACGCTTGCGAGCTGAAGTTTCACGAGTTAAAGACTGAAGTTAAAGGAAGAAGAACCAGCGCCAATCGCCTTCTTACCAACTATTACCGCCTCCTGTTGTCTTCGATTGCCTATTCGATCCTCATCGCTGTACGCAAGATCGCTTTCAAGGGCTTTGAACTTCAAGGCCGCTGGTGGAATGTTTCAATCGAACGCCTCCGCCGTGCGGTGATAAATGTCCCTGGTCGTCTGGTATCCGTGGGAAATTCCGTGAAAGTCTATTTGGCCAGTTACTGGCCCGACAGGGAAGCCTTTTGCCACCTCTGGAACTATCAGCGTGAATGATTTACCCGGTTCCCCCTTAATGGGGGTAAGGGGGTATTGTATCCAAAATCAGCCGTTTTGCACTGAAATCAAATTTATCACAATACAGAAATTATAATTTCGCTGCCTCTACCATGGATTTAGCCTCCAGTCAATAGCTTTCGCCGTCAAACTGAGCTCCCTTAATGAAAATTCAGGTTAGTCCGCGAAACTATCCCCGCAAGCGAATTAATCCCTTTCCTCAAAACAATCA
>CAVACW010000093.1:0-11169 GCA_963587345.1 uncultured Oscillospiraceae bacterium
CTTCACACATTGAAGCCGTCTGCTGCATGACTGCGTCCTCACAGCGGAAGCGCCGACCGGCGACGCGCAGGCCGCGGCTTCTCGACCGGCTCTTCCTTCACTGGTTCAGCTTCTGCCGGCAAGCCTTCCGAAGACGTGTACACGGGCTATTTATTTTGACTCTAAAAAGGCTTTAATGTTTGTCTTGTCAATTAACGATTGTCTCTGTCTGGGCGGCGGCATCAATGGCCTCCAGTAGTGACATCGCCGGCGAGACGGATTTGAGCAACAGCAGATGCCTCCACCATACCCGGCACCGGGGGCCGTCAATCAACTGGCGGCTGATGCACCGAACGCCCATGCCCTCAAGCCAGTCTCGGCCCCAGTACTCGTTCCCTGCAGCGGCGATAGCCGCTGCAGGGAATGGCGCAAGCATGACATCCCAAAAGCTTGCCCACTGTTCCTGCGTTGGCAGGTGAGTTAGGGGGCGATTGAGGAGCTGTTCGATCGTTAGACTCAGCTCTCCATCATGTTGTTGCGCGACCAGCGGTTGCGCCTTGCTCAGGTCAAGGTCGCTCCAGTCGATGTTTCGGGTGGCTCCATATCGATCACGAAACGACTCCCCCGTATCCAGCAACGGCACGCCGTGCTTGAGGCAGATCCTATTCTCTGGCACTTGCCACTGCCTCAGCCATCCTTGATCGCCTCGGCAGATTCGCTCCTGCTCTTCCCAACAGCTTGGGCAGAAGCGATAGGTCAAGAGGCGCGTCCCCTTCAGCATGCTGCCGGGAACCCGGCGTCTGCCGCTTGGATTACCGAGCATCCAGTCGTAGAGCCTCTCGCGCAACGATGGTTCCACAAACGGCGCCGTCAGTGGGTACAGTGTGTGCGCCGCTATCAGCTGCTCCGTTGTCCACTGGCCACCCCAGAGCTTGGCAAAGATCGGCACGTGCTTTGGGTACTGGGGATGGCAGAGGCAGTATTCCCCAAAATGCGCGCGGGACATGGTTCTGCTGTCCCGCCCGAAATACTTTGCACCGCGCGTCAGCGCGCTGCTCAGTAACTCATTTTCCCAAGGCTCTGGCAAGTAGATCAAGCAGCGCCCTCTTTCGGGGAAGCGTCATTGATGATGCTCTGCGCGATATCCTTGGCAACCTGCGGCAGGTTGTCACCTGCATAAGACATGCTTCCAGAAACGGCGGCGTTCAAGTCTTGCTGTTGCAATTCGTCCGCATCAAGGGTTTCTCCCTCATCGCCGTCAATGTCGGCATGCATTTGAGCCGTCAGTTCGGCCAAATTGTCCGGCATAGCAATGTCTTCCAGCTTGCGCAGGGCGTCCAGATCACCCTTGTGGAGCGTCTTGAGTATGGGGGCCATGTTTTTAAAGAACTCTTCAAAGATGAAGTCGATGGCTTCCGGCGTCATCTTTCGTTCTGCTGCCGAGTTCTTTCGGGAGTTCAACAGAAGGATCCGATTCTGAGTCAGGATGTAGAGTTTCAGAAGGACTTCGACGATGCCGAAGCTTCTTTCAAAGAGCTTGTCTTCAACCGCCTCAGGCATGCCGTCGGCATCATCCTGCAGAAGGTTGTACTTCCACAGCTCAGTGATCATGCTCTTCCATTCCTTCGAATCCTTTTCCAGAGGCTTCCAATTGATGAATCCTCGGGTGCCGAAACGCCTTGCCGTACGCACGTTGCTCGTCAGAAACTCATAGATCTTCGGCGTGCCCACAAAAAGCAGCGGCACGTTGAGCGAGTTTGAGAGACTCACGATGAAATTGAAGAGATCTTCTCGATTCTTTCGACTGGAAGTGAGGTTCTGAATCTCGTCAATTACGATGATGCCGACGTAGTGCAAGGCCAGCACGTGCACCAGCGTGGACTTCAACGTTTCCAGCGTTGTGCGATCCGTGATGCGGAATTTTTGGCGGTAGTCGTTTTTCGTGAGTCGGTCAATTTCACCGAGCAGATTGCGGCAGAGGGCAACGACGCTTCCGTCGTGAGGGCACTCGACGTGCAGATAGACGATCTGCAAGATGGGGCCGCCCATGCTTTTCCGGGTGTGCTCTATCAGTTGCGGGTAGAACGTCAGAATGCGCTCCACCGTGCGCGTCTTGCCCATGCCTGAGGTGCCGATCAGACTGGCCGTCAGCTGTTCGTGGATTTCTTCCTCAAAGGTCGTGTCCAGCACCTTCTCCCCATTTTGCTGGCGCTCATAAGCGTTTCGCAGGTAGTCGGCGCGCTCCTCTGTCATAGGGTTGCGCAGTACGTAGCCTTGGCGAATCAACAGGTCTATGGTCTCAAACAACGCGTAGTGCCGCTTTGTCGGCACAAAGAGCGACGGAGGAAGGTTGTTCAGCCAGGCTGAAATCTGAGAGCGACTGGCGCATGCATTCAGCTGTTCAGGCTCCTTCGAGAGCTTCTTCAGTATGTCGCGTGGCCGCCATTCCAGATAATCCGGAAGCGCTTCAATCAACGGATTGTTGCGGTGCGCTTCGGCAGTAGCCGGTCGATATACGGCAGGGTGGATGAGCATTTTCATTAATCCCAGTCGTCCATGTCATCCGGAAGCTCGTAGGGGCTGACCGGGTCCATGGGTTTTATTGGTTTGATTTTTTTAGCTTCTTGCGTTGATGCGCCTTGAGACTTTCGAGCCTGAAAGGCTCGTTCAGCAAATCGATTGTCTGCCAGACCTTCCAGCTGTGATTTCTTGCTTTCCTTCGTCTTCGGCTTGGATTCCTTCGCTTTTTTGGCTATGGCCTCATTCTTTGCATACATTTCGCCTTGAATCAACTGATGTTTGCGATTCGCTCGTTCGGTGGATTTGCTCTGCTCATTCTTGTACGCTCGCACTTCAAAAAGTGCATGGTTATCAAAGTGCTTGTCCTTCGCAGCCAATGTGCACGGCCAAGCGTCCTGCGGCTGCGTGTCTTCCGTCGGAAAGAGCCAAGCCTTCCCAACGTTTGCTGGGTCAATGGCGATTCGAGGCGCCTTCGGTCTCGGAGCATGCCGGTCTCGTTCAAACCATCCAAGTTCTCGAGCTCGCTCACAGGTGTAGGTTATTTTCTCGGTTCGAATGCCTTCTCGAGACACTGTCGCATCAAAACGCGGCATCAAGGTACGCTTGAGCAAATCTTCCTTCGGAGCTCGCCGCAGATAGGATCTGCCGCCACCCGGGGTATGGCACCACTCCCAAATGGCCTTGGGCGTCGGATCTCTGTCGGCAGGATACCCCGGAGGCGTAAATTTGAGCGCCCGATTATTGAGATCGACAATCGCATTGACTACAAGCTTGCGGTAATCTGAAATCGTCAGTGTAGCGTCGCATCGCATGTCCTTGGCGCCTTCCTTTCGCAACTTCACGAGGCTCGGACGGGCATCAATCAGTGGTTCAGTTCGCTCTTGCACCAAGCCGATGGATCTTTCCACCGTGGACTTTTGATCGCCTCGGTAAGACTTGGTGTTGCCGATGGTCACGCAGTTGCTACGGCAGAAGGCTTCGATTTGCTGCCCAGAGAGCTCCGCGTTATCCGCCGTCACGTTCGCCGGCAATCCGGAAACGTTCCAGGACTTAGGATCGATGTCGTCGCTGCAAGCTGCCAGAAATTCGCTTTTATCGGCGATGGCGTTTACGAGTGATGCTGCCGCTAGTTCGAACTGCGCCGGCTCAATTGCCACGTGAACACCGACAATCATGCGGCTGTAAACGTCGGTGACGATGTAGAGTGTCGGTTGCCCGATCGGCTGGCTGCGATCGATTTCAGAAACCAAATAGACAGACGGCTTCGTTGCGTCAATCTCGTAAATCTGGCCAACGCCATTGACGATGTCATAGATGGTTCCGTGAAGCGCCCTTTTATCCTTGTCGTACTCAGTTTCTGGCGTAATAGCCCTGAGCTTCTCTGGGAAGCTTTTGTAATTTCGATAAAAATAACGAAACTGGTTGAACGTTGGCGCTGTGTTAGTCGTTGCTCCCGGGTGAGAGGTAACGTACTCGTGGACGAGTTTGGCATGGGCGCTTGCTAGGGAAAGACGCTGCTCGGCCTTGAGCATGTAGTGGTCGATGACGCGACCGAACATCTGGCGCAGTTCATCGTTCACCGGCGGCGGATTGACGTTGGAATCGCTGAATCTGCGACCCGGCTTCCTCGTGCAATTGCGCGGATTGGTGTTCTTCCCATACTCAGGCTGGAGCGAGTTGATGGTCTGCCCCTTCTTCCAGTAGGCAGACAGCGTTCGAAGCGCCTTACGGCGATGCGTGAGGCTGCCTCCACCGATTTGATTGAGTGTCTGGCTCCTCAACCGAAAATTGACCAGCATCTCATCGCCGCCGTCAATGATCGGCTTGATGAGCGCATAGTTGCTCTGCATCTTCTCAACGGCCTTTCCCGTCGGAGTCTTGTTTTGCAAGGTCAAATATGGATCATCGAGAAGCTTGGCAGTGCCTGATTTTTCAGCGGCATCCAGCACCAAGGCCGCTTCCGTCTTCAACCCAATGCCGTCTTCATTCATCGGAAAGAGAACGACATCTTCATTGACGTAGGCAAGGATTCGGTAGCTGGTGTCCTGCCAACTAATCACATCATTCTTTTGAAACATGGCAAGGCCTGAAATCCTGCAGCGTGCAGCTGAACAGATCTTTGGTGTTGATGGGAAAAGTGATCTGCTGCTTCCCCGCCAAGACGGCAACGACATCCCATGCCGTCGCTTTGATGCCGCCGTCGAACGACAGCTCGGCTTCCGCCAGCTGGGTCGAGTCCGCCTCAGGGAAGGCTTCTTGCGCTCTGAGGAAGTAGTCCTTGAAGCAATCAAGCGTGTCTGAGGAATAAAGGGTATTCCGGTAGGGAGCTAACGTCTGCAGGTTTTGCAGAAACACGGGATTCATGTCGGAGGCATAGATCAGGCGCCAGTCGATGCGCTCGCGCCTCCAGTACTCCCGTTCGATAGCCAGCTTTTCCTGAGAGCGCTTCGATTCGGTGTCTTTTCGAGACGACTTCACCTGAATGGCTTCGTACCAAAAGCCGCCGGAATCCTTGTGCCTGACGTAGAAGTCCGAGGTCATCACGTAGACGTCCTTCCGCACGTAGCCAGGATGCTTGAGGCCGAGATCATCTGCCACCTTCAACGAAACGTTTGGGTCAAGCGGGTACTGCTCATAGATCTCAACGACTCCCGGCATCCAGTCCAGCGAAAGGAAAACTTGAGCTTCTGCATGAGAGAGGAGATGAACGACTCGCTTACATTTCAACGAAAACATCCGAGTGCGGCACCCGTTTGAATTGGTTACGTCGGAAGTTTTCAGCCACGGCTGGTAATTCTGGCCATACCCCCTGCCGCGCCCTGTCTTCTCGCGTTCGGAGTAGGCCTCAATGCTGTTTGATCTTCGTCGCCCCATTGGTGACACCCGTTAAAACCTAAGACACTAATTATAGCCCATTTTGTGTCAAAAAATTTAGCCCTTGTACAAGTGGGACGCCTGCTTGGCTGAAAGGCGGAATCCGTGGGTGTACTGACTTGCGCCTATGGGGCAACAGGCGAGGTGCTGTCAGGCTTTCCAAGAGCTCTTGGCCGGCTGCGCGGTGGATGGTTCTGTCAACGCCGGCGACGCCCAGGAGGGACTTGTTGGCGGAGTTGACGATGCGTCAACGATCTGGCGTGAAATGTCGCCCTGCAGAAGGCGAAAGGTTTGCTTTGCGTCTGTCATGAAGATTTCCTTGTGGACATGACAGAAAGGTAGAAGGCAGAGCGTTATTTGGTGACGCTTGTTGCAATCAGGGATTGGGGATGGTTTGTGTATGGCGCGGCTTTGTCATCCATGACTTGCGTCGGCAGGATCATTTTGACCGAGTCGGCGACGGCAGCCATTTGACCGCTTGGGAGTGGGTGGGTCAATCGAGTGTCGTTTGGCGGGTCCGGACGATGTCGCATGACAAAGGGAGATCGTCTGTTGCAGAACGGAGGCGGGCTGCCTCGCTTATGCGAGGCGCCTCTTGGCAACGGGCGCTGGTGCGACGCTGGCGCCGAGGTCAGCGCGGTAGCACCGTCTTGAGCCAGTCCGACAGCATGGGCGCAGCGAAGTCGAGCACGCCTTTCTCGGTTTCGTAAACGAAGCCCTCGCTTTCCAGCGTTTGGGCGGTTTGCGCGATGGCGGCCGTCGAGCGGCACAGGTGACTGGCCAGATGGGCAAAAGCGCAGGGGGCGCCCAGCCAGAGCATGGCCTCAAGGAGGGCGATGCTCGTCGGGGTGAGACCGTCTGTGAGGCGCTTCTTCCAAGGGGCAAACGGCTGAAGACGCTCCGATTGCACGGCAAGCACGGTCTCTCGCGTGACGACGGGACCTTGAGCTGCGTCGCAGAGAGCGGACGGCCAGTTGAGGAGCGCAAAAGGCCAGCCTTGTGAGATTTTCAGGATTTCATCGGCGGCGTCGGCGGATAAACGAAGGCCGAAGCGTGTGAGCGCCGGGAGCATCGCGGACTGCACTTCGTCCGAGGAGAGGGGGGCCAGCGCCTGATGGTGAAAGAGCCGGCCGGCGTTCAGGTTGGTTTGAAACACGCGGCGAACAAGCGGCGGCATGCCAAAGCCCGCAAACACAAAAGGGAGCGGCTTTTGCGCTGTCGTGATAACGGCGCCGAGGATGGCGTCAAAGTCGCGGCGCGTCATCGCCTGCAGGTCGTCCATGAGAAGAATCCAGACGGAATGGGCATCACGGGCGGCTGTGGCAACGAGTTCAAAGAGCGTCGCGAGCTTTCGCTCCAATGCGGCGGAGGTGCGGCGCTCGGTGGCGGACAGGTCATCCAGCGCGTCAAAGCAGGTGAACACGGCGGACTGAGGGGACAGGGGCTCATCAGCGTCATCAACGAGCTTTCTCAGCACGGGCGAGAGAGCGCGGCGAAACGTGTCGGCGAGCGGCTCTTGGCTTGATGCGGTCGCCTCGGTGACGACATAGTCCTCGGCGAGAAACAGAATCTCCTGCAGGAGCGCTGTCTTTCCCGTGCCATGCAGTCCCGTGATCAGAAAAGGCTTTGCAGGCCGGCCTTGTTTCGCCGTCAGGATGGCCTGATGGATGGCCGAAATGGTGTCGCTGCGACCGGCAAAGTCGAGCGGGCATTCAAAGAAATGGCGGGCGGGCGCGGGACGGTAGGCAAGCATGACGGGGATCTTCCTCAAACGTTCTATAGAAAGCGCAGGGCTGGCAATGATATCCATTTTGTGTTCAGCCTCCCGCCATCCTTCGCCGCGTACAATCTGCGCGGGGCCAGCGGCTCCCCGCCGCCCGCCCTCCAAAACAACAACGATGGAAGACCATCCGCCGGCCTGCCGCATCACCCCAGAAGCGGGGAGGCAGCGCCCGCGCAGACAGCATGAGGACAACGGGACATGGACATCGAACTTCTTCGCGCGGTGAAGCTTTTCATGGATCAGTCGGGACAAAAGCAGTTTCTGGGAAGCTGCTTTCGCGTTCTGACCAAGCACGGGCTCGCGAAGGGCTTTCGACAAACATCCTGGTGGGGGAACCCCATCTGCATGGGGCAGCTCTCGCAGCTCTTCACGACGAACGAAGGGCTTTTTCGCTCCGTGCTGCCGTCCATCCCGAAGTCCGTCTCCTACGCGAGTCGCGAGGAGATGCTTGCCGACCGCCAGAAGCTCTCGGACTACTTTCACGCCACCTACGGGGCGCCGGAATTCCCGGCGGACAATTCCGCAGGGGAGAGCCTTTTTTCGCCCGAGTTTGACGCGTGGCTAAAGGAGCAGGAGCGGATTGGCAACCCCGACGTCTTCCGCGACGTGCACGAGAAGCTGCCGTCGGTGCTCGTCACCGACATCGTGATTCTGGAGTTGCACAAGGCCGCAAAGAAGACCTTTGACGAGTTCTGCCGCGACCTCTGGACGCGCATTGCCGTGATGTGGCGCGGCTCGCCCGAGGTGCGGCTTTTCAACAGCTACTTTCCGATCCCCGAGGACCTGCTCGATTCCTTTGACATGGCGCCCGAAGAAGACGCCGCCGAGCCCGAGGCGGCGGAGCCGGCGGCAACGCCTGACGAGCCCGCATCGCCCGAAGCGGTCGCTTTAACGGAGCCCGCGAGCGACGTGGACCTGGCTGAAGTCGCTCGGTGGGCGGACGCTTTCCGCGAAGCGCGCTCCTGCGACCTCGCCCGCCGAATCGGCGCGGCGCTCACGAAGCTGAAGTGGTACGGGGCGGCGGAAGCGTACTACGCGCAGGCTCGTCAGATGGCGCCTTCGGGTGCGGAGGCCGAGATCGCCCGCGAGTTCTGTCTGGCGACCTGCCGGGCGGGGATTGTCGCAGACGCCGCAGTGGAAGCGAAGAGCTTCCGGGAGCTGAACCCCGGGGCGCCTGAGGGCGAGACCATCGAGGCGGAGATCGGGGCCGCGAAGCGCGAGAGCGAAGCCAAAGAGGGGCGCCTTCCCATCTGGACCGAAGACGACGCCCGCTGGGGCGACACCGATGAGGCGCGTCGCAACGCCGTGCGCCGGGAGGCGGCTGCGCTCATTGAAAAAGGCGATCGGCTGCAGGCGCTCGAATTCCTGACGGGCGCCATGCTGCGCCGCGAGTTCACGGACGCGGCCATTTTGCGGCAGCTGATGCAGGTGATGATGAGCTTGAAGCTTACCTACATCGGCGCGCAGGTGGGGCAGTTGATCGTCCTGAAGGATCCGAAGAAATCGAGCCGTGCGGACGCGCTGGAGCGCACCTTTGACTGCCTTTTAGCCGAAGGCTCCTGTGATGAAGCGCAGGAAGTGCTGGAGTCCCTGTCGCGCTGCGGGGTGAAGAAGGCTCGGTTGAAGGCGATGGCGGCGCGGCTTGCCGCCATGGCGCCCCAGGCGGCGCCGGCCGCTCCTGCGACGGACGAAAAGCCCGCGGCCGAACCTGTCGTTTCCGCCGCGCTCGCGCCGGCTGTGGCGTCCTCGGCCTACAGCACCGACGCCCGGCCGAAATTGGATCACGTGCCGTACCCGCGCGAATACATCGGCTTCATTCGCCACCGCGCGGGGCATGTGAACTTTGAAGTGGCGGCCCTCAAAGTGAAGGGAAAGTGGGTGAGGCTTCTTTCCAAAGAAGCGGAGGCGCTCTTTCCGCGCTTCGGGGCCTTGTCGCTTCGCTTTGCCAACGCCAAGGACTCCGTCTCCTTGAAGGAAGATCACCTCTGCCACCTCACGGTGGACCGCAGTGAACTCCGAAGCACGGGCGATCCCGACTTCACGGTGGCGATTGACGCGCGCTCGGGGCAGCAGTTCAAGCCCCTGTCGGCCGTCGGGGGCGTGATTCTCGTGGAGCCGGCGGACAAGGCTTTTGACCTCGCCTTTGACACCGAGGTGACCTTGGACGGCCGAGTCGCAGAGTGCGCAGTCCTTGACAACGAAAGCGCGCTGGTCGCGGTGGAAGGCGGCTACGCCGGCCCCTTCAAGCTGCGCGCGAGCGGCCGCAGCCGGCTGTACCTGCCCAAGGTGAGCCTCAAGGACCTCTCGGCCGTGCCTCTGCGGCGTCCGGCTGCGGACGCGATCCTGACGCTTGAGGTGCCCGCGGGCGGCGGCACGGCGCCCTGCCGCATCGCCTTTATGGACGGTCGCGCGGCGAAGGTCACGACGGACCTCGTGAGAGACGGCTCGCTCTTGCAGGCCGCGGCGCGCGAGATTCCGACCCTGCCCGCCGCTGGCGACGTGCGTGCGCTGCTCGCGGCCTCGGACGTGCTGGCGGACCCCAAGCGCCAGCAGCGCCTTTTGTCGCTTTTGAACACCCTGGGCGAAACGGATCGCTTTGCGGGCGAATTGCGCGATCTGGCGGTGCGAAAGCTCGTCACGGTGTTAAAGGCCGAGAGCACGGCCCTCGAACACCCGGTGACGGACGCCGTCGTGAAGGCGGTGACGAACACGGACGACCTGAAGGCGCTTGCCGTGAGCCTCACGCGGGAGCGCGAGGCGGTGGAGGCAAAGCACCAGGCGGCCTTGGCAGCCGAAGAAAAGGTCTTTGCCGACCGCCGCAAGGCGCTTCGGGACGAACTGGCGGCATTGGAGGGCGCCGTTGCCGCCGCGGAAGCCGCCGGAAAGGCGAAGAAGGCCTTCTGGGACGAAGAGCTGTCGCGCATCGTGACCAGCGCCAAAACGGCCATCTCGCAGCACGCGCTGTCGCCTTACTTCACTGACCTGCCGGAGGCGCCCGGGGGCGGCGCTAAGAGCGCGTCCGCCGTGCTGACGGACACGCCGGACTTCGCGGCCCGCGCGGCGGCGATGACGGCGCTTCCTGCGGTGCGCAAGAGCCCCGGCGACATTCGCCGCCATCTCATCCGGGCCTTTCAGGCGCGGCGCGGCTACACGCACGACGAGACCGTGAATCTTTTCGTGTCGCTGGCAAATAACTTCCTCACGCTCTTTTCGGGCGAGCCCGGCTGCGGCAAGACGTCGGCCTGCGGCATCCTCGCGGACGCCCTGGGCCTCACGGACCTCGCGTCGCGTCTCTCGGACACCCCCGCGTGGCAGGGCGCCGCTTCGTGCGATCGGTTCCTTGCGGTGCCGGTGGAGCGCGGGTGGACGTCAAAGCGCGACTTCCTGGGGTACTTCAACCCCTTGACCCAGTCCTTTAGCGCGAGCGACCGGCGCCGCTACGAAGCGTTCCGGCTGCTTTCGGAGGAAGCGGGATCCCCGGACGCCTTCCCCTTCGTGTTCCTTTTGGACGAAGCGAATCTGAGCCCGATGGAGTACTACTGGGCGGACTTTATGGGAATCTGCGGCGGCGATGCGCGCGCTTCGCGCGAGATTGTGCTGGGGGACAGCGTCCTCTGCCGCATTCCGGACCATCTGCGCTTTCTAGCGACCGTCAACATCGACGACACGACGGAACCTCTGTCGCCAAGACTGTTGGACCGTGCGTGGATCATTCGGCTCCCGGATCCCGAATTCAATCCCGCGGCCGTCTCGGGCGCCGAGCCTGCTGCCGTGCGCTGGAAGGATTTCACGGCGGCCTTCGGCGCCTCGGGGCCTGTGGTAGACGTGAAGGAAATGCAGCCCTACTACGAGCACATGCGCGCCATGGGGCTCACGGTTTCGATGCGAAGCCGCCGCGCCATTGCGCAGTTCATTGCGGTGGGGACGCCGCTATTTGACGGGGGGCTGGCGACCGCCGTGGACTACGCCGTGGCGCAGAAGCTGCTCCCCATGGTGCGCGGCAGCGGCGCCGC
>CAVACW010000094.1:0-10997 GCA_963587345.1 uncultured Oscillospiraceae bacterium
ACTGAGAGGAGAGAAAATGCTGAAATTTGGAAATTGGTCCGACAAGGCGCTGTTGGTATCGCGTTGTGGAGCCATAGGCGCTGCTTTGGTTCTGCCATTTTCAACGGTATTGACGAATGTGGGGCTCGCTGTATTTTTACTGGGCTGGCTGGCTTCTTGCCGTTTTGTTGAAGACTGGAGGAGAATCAAGACGCATTCAACGACTCTGGTGGCACTTGGACTTCTGTTGATTTTTATTGTGTCGGCTTTGTGGGCAGATGTTCCCTTCAAATTGAGTTGGGCTGAAATCAGCAAATATCGAAAGTTGTTGGTGCTGGCATTGCTGACGGTGGTCTTCTGGCAGTCGGTTGTTTGGAAGGATCGGATGGTGACGGCGCTGTTTGTCTCACATCTGGTGTTGGCCGTTTTGTGCGTCGGCATCGCAATGAATTTTCCGGGGCTGCCGCATATGATGCCGGGACAGGGAGCTGTGTATCGAAATCATATTGCGCAAGGTGTTGAAATGGCGGCGCTTGTGTTGCTAGGGCTTCATTGGCTGGCGTATGGTGATCGGACCTGGAAGCGGATCGTTGGTATTGTTGGAGTGGTATTGGGCGTCGTTTGCGCTTTTTATCTCGCCAACGGGCGAACGGGTTACGTATGCGTAGCGGTTGTGCTGCTGTTGGGAGGACTTTGCCTTCTCCGTTCGTTCAAGCTCAAGTTGGTTGCAATAGTGGCGATTGTGGCTGCGGTTTTGATGATGGGGATTACATCGGATCGTGTGCAGCACCGCATCCTCAATGTGCAACAGGACATTGCTAAGCTGGAACAGGGCAATATTGAATCGTCTTCCGGTCTGCGCATTACTTTTTGGAAACAATCGCTCGAGATGGTGAAGGGGGCGCCGGTGCTTGGCGTTGGAGCTGGCGCTTGGGGAAAGCACTACATGGATGGAATTGGGCAGCGGCCGGAGAAGTTGGAGACAGGAAATCCTCATAATGAATATTTGAATGTTGCGGCACAGACGGGATTGGTCGGGCTTGCGCTGTTAGTGTTTTTCTTCTGGAAGGCCTACCGTTTTGGCCGTGCATTGACTTCAGGGGATCGATGGCTGATGACGGGTTTTCTAGGAATGTTCATTGCAGGATGCTTATTTAATTCGTTGATATTCAACTTTACGGAAGGCAACCTTTTCGCGATGCTTGTTGGTGTTCTGCTGTCTCAAACACAGTCGCCTGAGAAAGTGTCAGAGGAGATGCATGCCGGTTAGGCGTTGCCTGTTGTTGGGCAGTACGGGGCAACTGGGGGCGGTCATTTGTCGTCGCCTGTCCTCAGACGGCGGGCTCGACTTTGAAGTTTCGCCCCGTGCGCTGGTTGACCTCGCTCGTCCCGACACCATCCGCGAGTGGTTCGCAACGCACGACCGCTATGACGTCGTCCTCAACGCCGCTGCCTTCGCGGCAGTGGACGCCTGTGAAACGGATGAAGCCCGCACCATGGACGTCAACGCCCTTGGGCCCAAGGTGCTCGCGGAGGAGGTGGCCCGCCAGGGTGGCACGCTGGTGCACGTCTCCTCGAACTACGTCTTCCCCGGCACGAAGCCGACGCCCTATGTGGAAGAGGATCCCGTTCAGCCTATGAACGCCTACGGCCGCTCCAAATGGGCGGGCGAAGTTTGGGTGCGAAGCGGCTGCCCCCAGCATTTCATCGTCCGCACGTCCTGGCTCTTCGAACCGCATGGCAAAAACTTCGTGAAGAGCATCCTCCGTCAGGCAAAAGCGACGGGTGAAATCCGCGTGGTGAATGATCAGTTCGGTTGCCCCACCTACGCGCCAGATTTGGCAGAAATGATCTTCCGCCTCATTCCCACAAAGCAGTACGGCACCTACCACTGCGCGAACGCCGGCGTCTGCTCGTGGTTTGATTTGGCGTCCGCGGCGGTGGATAGGGCGGACATCCCCTGCCGCAAGATCCCGATTTCGACGGCCGACTACTGCCGCGAGCATCCCAATGCCGCTTTGCGCCCCCTGCATTCCGCGCTGGACTGCACCAAGATTACACGAGTGACGGGACAGCCGATGCGCCCGTGGCAGGACGCCTTGGCGGACTTTGTCACCCAATGGGAAAACGACCATGACTGAGCTGCAAGCGCCCGACATCTTCCTGCCGCAACGCCTTGTCGTCACGGGCGGCGCGGGGTTCGTGGGCTCCAACTTTGTGCACTGGGTGGTGGGGTATACCGCGGCGCACGTGACGGTGCTGGACGCCCTCACGTACGCGGGAAATCGTGAGAACCTTGCGGGGCTTTCCGCCGATCGCGTAACGTTCGTGAAAGGCGACATTCGCGACACAGCGCTGGCGGTCTCGCTTTTCAAGGAAGCTGACGCCTGCGTGCACTTTGCGGCCGAAAGCCATAACGACAATTCGATCGCTGATCCCGCGCCCTTCATTCAAACGAATGTAGAAGGGACGTACGCCCTCTTGGAAGCAGCTCGGCGTACCAGCATCCGCTTTCACCATATCTCCACCGACGAGGTGTTCGGGGACACGGCGGTGGAATCAAGAGAAAAGTTCACGGAGAGGACGCCCTACCGCCCTTCGAGTCCCTACAGCAGTTCAAAGGCCGCGGCGGACATGCTGGTGCGCGCTTGGGTGAGAACCTACGGCGTGAGGGCCACGATCTCCAATTCCTCCAACATCTACGGCCCCCGGCAGCATGTGGAGAAATTCATTCCGCGGCAGATCACGAACCTTCTCTCGGGACGGCGCGCCAAGCTCTACGGCACGGGACAGAACATCCGCGACTGGATTCACGCAGACGATCACAGCCGTGCGGTGTGGACCATTCTCACAAAAGGCCGGATCGGCGAAACCTACCTCGTGGGGGCGGACAATGAGCGAAGCAACCTCGCCGTGCTGCAGGCCATTTTGCGAGCGATGGGGCGGGACGAGAACGATTTTGATTGGGTGAAGGACCGTCCCGGGCACGACCGGCGCTACGCGATTGATGCGACGAAGCTCATGACAGAACTTGGCTGGCAGCCGCAGCATCGAGACTTTGCGGCGGGGCTCGTGGAGGTGATCGACTGGTATCGCACGCACGAAGCCTGGTGGCGGCCCGCAAAGGACGCCACCGAGGCCAAGTACGGCCGGGAGGGGCTCGCATGACGGACGTCATCACGTCAGGCAACTTCACGTTTCGGCAAACGAAGCTCGCAGGCGTCATCGTCGTGGAGACAAAAGTCTTTGCCGACGCGCGCGGCGCTTTTCGCGAGACGTACAAGAAGGCGAACTTTGCGGCGGGCGGCATCGTCTGCGACTTCGTGCAGGACAATCAGTCGGTTTCAAGGAAGGGCGTCATCCGCGGACTGCATTTTCAGCGGCGCTTTCCGCAGGCCAAATTGGTGCGCGTCGCCTGCGGACGGATTTTTGACGTGGCGGTGGACCTTCGGCCTGAGAGCCCGACGTTTGGCGCGTGGGAGGGCGTGGAGCTTTCAGAAGCCAACGGTCGAGAGGTGTTCATCCCCCAGGGATTCGCGCACGGGTTTCGGGCGCTTTCTGACACCGCCGTCGTAATCTATCAGTGCGATGAGGTATGGCACCCCGAGGACGAAGGGGGCATTCGGTGGGATGATCCGACGTTGGCCATTGCGTGGCCGGCGGCGGAAGGGGAGGCGGCGTTTGATCCGGCGACGGTCGTCGTGAGTGCGAAGGACGCGGGTCGGCCGGAGTGGACGGACGTGGCGCGAGGAGCGGCATGCTGTGACAGAGACTGAGAAAATGCAGGCAAAAGTTGGGGCAATGGGTGCGCTTCTTTTTGCTTGTGACCGTTGGAGTGACGGTCAAGTGAAAGACTTGTGCCGAGGCGGGTTAGCATTGGTTGGATTGCGCGGTGAAAAGGAAAGGACGCCATGATTGAGGAAGTGACGATTGACGGCTTCAAGTCGCTTCGAAATTGTCGGATTGACTTTGAAGAAAAGACGACGTGTCTTGTCGGATTGAATGGGGCGGGAAAGAGCACCGTGCTTCAGGCGCTGGGCTTTTTGTCCGCCTTGATGGACAACCGCGTGACGGCTTGGCTTGCCGTGCATCGGTGGACGGAAAAAGATCTCAGGACGCGGCTGCCAGAAAGCGTGAGGGCAACAACGGTCATCACCTTCGAGACGGCCGTGCGCATTTCAACGGACTGCGTGGTTCATTGGCTGGGGCGGTTCAACACGTCGACGCGACGCTGCACGGCGGAGGAGGTGACGGCAGACCGCGACGGACAGCAGCTGACGTTGATGCGCCTCACGGAAGGACGGATTTTCTGGCGGGATCACTCTGTGGAACCGGTGACGCGACGCTACGAGGGTTCAATCTGTATCTCTAGTGGTTTAGGTACGCTACGAAGACATTCAGCGTTGGCGTAGATCATTGACATAGCAACGAAAGACGGTCTGCGCCCGCTATCATGGAAAGGTCACGTCGGCAGGCGTGGCATGGGCTGCGCGCCTGAGCTAGCTGCCGTGACTGGCTGGCAAGACAGGAAAATTATCATGCACATTCGAGAACTTTCGCTTCTGAATTTCGGCTGCTTTGAGACACGGCGCTTCGTTTTTGCGCCCGGCGTCAACGTCATCACAGGCGGTTCGGGCGCAGGCAAGACAACGGTGCTTGTGGCGGCAGCAACGGCTTTGTCGGGGGTGGTGCTGCGCGCCACCGGCAACGTCTGTCGCACGCGGGAAATCGAACCGTGGGAGGTTTTTCACACGACGCAGTTTGTGAACAACCGGCCCAAGAAGAAGGATCACTTTCCAAGCGTGGTGGAAGCTGTGACAGAACATGCGGGAGCGACGGAAGTGCTCAGCACGGTGAAGGCGGCGTCAGCGTCCGTGGTCTTTCTGGCGAATGGCCGGCCGATTGGGCACGATCCGAAGGCAGCGACGCCCCTCATCGTGCGCTACGGCACGGATCGCGATGAATTTCCGGAGCGCCGCGGCCATCGCGACGGGTATTCGCACTGGGACAACGCTTCCTTGTGGGAGGTGCCGGCGGGCGCGTGGCTGGCAAACGAGCTGGTCGGCCGCTGCGGCAGCGGCGCAAAGCCCGACGGCTTCGACTTTGTTCATTGGATCCTTTCTGATGTGTTTCCGGACGCCTTCGAGCATTTGCATCTTTGGTTTGAGAAGGAGCGAGTGCTCGTAGGATTGTCGGGGGGCGTGAAGCCCTTGGAGGAGGTGGGCGACGGCATGAAGTCCGTCATTGTGCTTGCGGCGGATCTGGCGCGGCGCATGGAGAGGCTCGCCGACAGCCAGACGCTCGACTTTGACGAAGTGACGGGCGTGGTGATGGTGGACGACATCGGACGCGGGCTTTCGAAGGCGCGGACGCGGCGGCTGCTGGGTGCGCTCGAGGAATACCTTCCGAAGGTGCAGTTCCTTGTGACGATGCCCGACAGCGTGGGCGGGGACTTCAACGAAATCGATCTAGGCCGCTCAGAAGAAGATGTGGACGATGAGGACGACGATTGGGACGAGATTTGAGACGGAGAAGGAAAAAGATGGAAGAGATGAATTGGAAATACCCCGGGGCCCGTTGGTGGAAAATCGACTTTCACGCTCATACGCCGGCGTCAAACGATACGGCGTGGCAGAACCACCCGCTGCAGCCGCAGCAGTGGCTGATGCAATTCATGGCGGCCGGGATCGATGGCGTGGTGGTGACGGATCACAATACGGGAGCTTGGATTGATGTTCTTAAAGAAGCCTATGAGGAATTGAAGGCTGAGGCGGATGCTGGCAGCGGTTTGGAGGGTTTTCGGCCGCTGATGATTTTTCCTGGGGTGGAGATATCAGTGTCGGGCGGCGTGCACATTTTGGCGGTGCTGGAGCCTGAAGCAGGAAGCGCTGACGTGCACCATTTGCTGGGCGCGGTGGGACTGTCGCGAAAGTCTGAGGGGTGCACGGATGATGAGACGAGCAAGTCACCGGCAGAAGTGGTGGGCGAAATCGGCAAGGCGGGGGCGTTGCCGATTCTTGCGCATGTGGACCAGCCGACGGGGCTTGCGACGGACTCGGTGCTGGTGCAGGAAAAGGTGTTGGCTGAGGCTGGCCTGGCGGCCGTCGAACTGGGGGATAGGGAGGTGGATTGCCCCGTCGCGACGCAAAAGGCTTGGAGCCGATTGACGCGCGTGCTGGGGAGCGACTGCCACTCTTTTCGTGGCGAAAAGGTGCCCGGCAGTCGGTACACCTGGGTCAAGATGGAGCGCCTGACCATGGAAGGGCTGCGTCTGGCGCTTCTGGACGGCAATGGCGTTTCGGTGATGCGCAGCAATGAAGCGCCAAGCGATTTTTCTCCCTTTCGCGTGCCAGAGCACTTCATTTCGGCGATTACAGTGAAGGACGGGCGTTTTTTAGGGAGGCAAACTGACGGAGCCAATCTGGAGCTTTCGCCTTTCTTCAATGTGCTGATCGGGGGGCGCGGAACCGGCAAGTCGTCGTTTGTTCACGCCTTGCGGTTGGCGATGAAGCGGGGAGAGGAGCTGGAGAGACTGGGAAAAGACAGTCAGCCGAAGCTGGATTTTGATCGCTTCAAGGCGAGTGACTCGGGCGCATTGACGCCGCAGGCGGAGATTGAAGTTGTCTGGCAGCAAACTGGCAGGGAAAGCGCGGTGCGCTGGCAAGCGCAAACGCAAGAGTCGGAAGTGTTGGAACTGACATCGGGAGAGTGGCAGGCAACGCCGAGTCAGAGTCTTTCGGATCAGCGGTTTCCGTTGCGCATTTTTTCTCAGGGACAAATAGCGGCGCTCGCTGACAAGGGGCGCCGGCAGCTGCTAAGCCTCATTGATGCGGCGGCGGGAATGAATGACATCAGCCAGCAAATGCGAGAAAAGGTGAACGAGTACTTTGCCCTGCGTGCGAAGGAGCGGAGTCAGGAAGCCAAGGTGTCCGTTCTGCCGGAGACGAAGCGCCAGCTTGATCTGGTCAACCGTAAGCTGGCGGCGTTTTCCGCGGGGCAGGCGTCGACGGTGCTGACAGACTATGCGCGAATGATGCGGCAGCGGCGCGATCTTTTGGATTATCGGGATCATTTGCTCGCCGCCGCCGATGAGTTGGAAAAATGCAGTCAAGGATTGTTGCCGGATGATTGGACTGATTCTGTATTTCCGACCGCAGAGGCAGGCGTCCTGCAATGGCGAAAGACGCAGGACAAGGCGATTGAGTGCTTCATGCGTCAGATGCAGGAGGAAGCGGATCGCTTGCGACTATTGGCGAGAAACATGCCGCGTGATGCGGCGATAGCTCAATGGGATCGTCGGAGCAGAGACGTTGAGGGGCGGTATCAGGCGTTGCAAACGAATCTCGCGAAAGCTGGCGTGACGGAGCCGGATGCCTTTGCGCGGCTGACTCAGGAAAAGCAGCTTTTGGAGGTGCGGCAACGGCAGCTGATCGATTTGACGGAGGAAAAAGTGGCTGTGGCGCAGCGTTGTCGGACGATTTTGGAAGAAATCATGGCGTTGCGGCGGCAGTTGACGCAGGGGCGGCAGAATTTTCTGCAGAACCTTTTGGCGAACAACGATTATGTTCGGATACAAGTGGTGCCGATGGGCTTTGATGCCGCGGCGCTCATCGAGGAGCTTCGATCGCTGCTGGATCTCAAAGGGGATGTTTTTGCGGACGACTTGCTCCAATTTGAGGGGGCAAAGCCTGCGGCAGGTCTTTTGAAGGACTGGGTCAACAACAAGGCGTCGTTTGATGCAAAAATGCCCCTTTTGACGGCGCTTCGTGACAAGGTGCTGCATCCAGACAGGGCCAGCGGTCTGGGCGGACGATTTAAAAATCGTTTGAAAGATTTCGGCCGGCCCGAGCAGCTTGACCGAGTGGCGGTCTGGTTCCCGGAAGACGATCTTGACATCAGCTACAAGCGCGGCACGGAGTGGACGCCGGTGAGCCAGGGCTCTCAGGGGCAGCGGTCTTCGGCGTTGCTCGCGTTTCTGCTGTCTTTCGGCAAGGAGCCGCTGGTGCTCGATCAGCCGGAGGATGATCTCGACAACCATTTGATCTACGATTTGATCGTGCGACAGATTCGGGAAAACAAGCTTCGCCGGCAGCTGCTGATCGTGACGCACAATCCGAACATCGTTGTGAACGGGGATGCGGAAGAGGTGCATGTGATGGCCTTCGGGCGAGGGCAGTGCTACGTGAAGGTGCAGGGCTCATTGCAGGAGCCCCGCATTCGAGACGAAGTCTGCCGCATCATGGAAGGCGGGCATGATGCCTTTGCACGTCGCTGGAAGCGGCTGGGACAGGAGCATTGACAGAGATGCTGGCAACACGGGAAGAATTGCTGGAGAAGCTGCGGCTCGGGGAGGACTGCTTCTTGGAGCTGAAGGAAGTTCGCTTTGCTGCGGAGAATTTGCGAGGTCCGACGCAGGAAGTGCTCGCGGACGAAATGGCGGCGTTTGCCAACAGCGCGGGCGGCGTGCTGCTTTTGGGCGTGAACGACCATCGCGAGGTGATCGGCATCCCGAGGGAGAGGCTTGACAAGGTGGAGGAGGTGGTGCGCCATGCCTGCCTTCAGTCCGTGAAGCCGCCGCTTGATCCGCTCATTGAAAAGATGACGCTGCCTGATTTTGCGTCGGTCGAGCAGCCGGTCATTCGCATTGAGGTGTCGCCGAGCCTCTTTGTGCATTCGAGCCCCGGCGGGTATTTCCATCGCGTGGGTTCCGCCAAGCAGCAGATGATGCCAGACCAGCTGGCGCGGCTTTTTCAGCAGCGAAGCCAGTCCCGGCTCATTCGCTTTGATGAAACGCCGGTCATTGAAGCGCCGATGCAGGTGCTGGAGGAGCCGTTGTGGCGGCGGTTCATTTCGAATCGGACGCAGGACTCGGCCGAAGTGCAGCTCGGCAAGCTCGCGCTGGCGGCGCCGGATAGAAACGGCTTGCTGCATCCCACGGTGTCAGGACTTCTCATGGCAAGCCGCGTGCCGCATGAGTTTCTGAAGGGAAGCTACGTGCAGGCGGTGGCCTACCGCGGGACGAAGGTGGCCGAGTACGGGGATCTCACGCCGTATCAGCAGGACGCGCAGGATCTGACGGGCCCTCTGGATGAGCAGATCATCCAGACTTGCGACTTCATTCGCCGAAACATGAAAGTGGCGGCGGTGAAGCGGCCCGACGGCGGTCGCGAAGACTTGCCGCAGTATGACCTGCTGTCGGTTTTTGAGGCGGTGGTGAATGCGGTTGCGCACCGCGACTACTCCATGCCGGGCGCCAAGGTTCGCGTGCGGATGTTCGACGACCGGTTGGAGATCTATTCGCCCGGCATGTTGACGAACACCATGACGACGGACAGCATGCCCTACCGTCAAGCTTCCCGCAACGAGGTGCTCACAACCCTTCTTGCGCGCTGTCCGGTGGATCGTGCAGATCTCACCGAGCGAACCCACATGATGGATCGGCGGGGCGAAGGGGTTTCGCTGATCCTCTCGCGAAGCGAGGCGTTGTCGGGGCGCCGGCCGGTCTACGAGATGCTTGACCGCAGCGAGCTGCGTTTGACCATTTACGGACGCAGCTGAACTGCCGACGAGAGCGGCGCGTCCGGCGTCGCCGCCATCGTGAGCTTCCACCGGGGCTTCGCGGAAAATCCCAGCCGATGCAGGCACGCTTCTCGTTCGGTGTTCGTCATGGCTTCGAGCCGCATGAGCCCCGCCACCGCGATCATGGCGCCGTTGTCAGTGCAGAGGGCGGCGGGCGGGAAGTAAACCTCGCCCTTCATTTGCCGCGCGGCTTTGACAAGCCCCTCGCGAAGCTGCTTGTTGGCGGACACCCCGCCCGCCACCACAAGTCGCTTGATGCCGGTGAGCTTCATCGCCTTTTTGGCTTTCGCCGTGAGCACCTCCACGACGGCGGCCACGAAGCCGCGGGCGAGGTCGCAGCGGAATTGATGGTCCTGTGAGTTTTCAGCCTTCTGCACGGCGTTGAGAACGGCGGTCTTGAGACCCGCAAAGCTCAAGTTCAGGTCGGGTGAATGAAGCATCGGGCGCGGCAGCTCAATGGCGCCGGGGCGCCCTTCGTCCGCAAGCCGCGACACCGCGGGGCCGCCGGGGTAGCACTCGCCCAGAAGCTGCGCCGTCTTGTCAAAGGCTTCGCCCGCGGCGTCATCCAAGGTTTCGCCCAGCAGCTCGTACTGGCCGAAGGACGCAACGCGCATGAACTGCGTGTGGCCGCCCGAAACTAGGAGCGCCAGAAAGGGGAACTCAGGCTTCTTTTCGCCCAAAAGCGCCGCCAGAAGGTGCCCTTCCAAGTGGTGCACCCCCACGACGGGAATCCCCAGCGCGTAGCCGATCGCATGCGCGGTGCCCGAGCCGACGAGAAGCGCCCCCGCTAGTCCCGGCCCTTCGGTGACGGCGACGGCGCCAAGGTCTTTTCGTGTGAGCCCTGCGTCGCGCACGACCTGATCCACGAGCGCGATGGAGCGGCGGATGTGGTCGCGGCTCGCGAGTTCGGGGACGACGCCGCCGTAGGCGCGGTGCATGTCGATCTGGGTGTGGATGGCCTGAGAGAGGAGGCCCTTTTCGCTGTCGATGACGGCGGCGCCGGTTTCATCGCAGGAGCTTTCGATGCCAAGGACGATCATGATGTTGGTTCGATAAGGGGGAGTCTGAACGGGATTTCCGGCATGCCGCAGAGGATCGCCGAGGTGGCTTGAAGGGGGGCTGCTGGCGGCGTGATTGTAAAGCGGCAGACCTCGTCAGGCGTCTGTTGGCGCACATGATAAAAACACTGGCGGGCTTTTGGCGGACGGCAAGGCTGTCAATCGTCAACTTTCAACGAGAAGGTAGCACATTTGCCTTGAGGCTTCTTTGCGGGTTTTGTGCGCTAACATGCTTTTCAGACAAGGATGATGCCTCGAACTAAGACGATGGCGCATTGCAGTGCGTATCAAACAACGCCAGCGCTAGAGCGACAACGAAGGACTTGGTGTCCGCTGGGTGGGTGAACTCGTGAATGAAACTACTGTGACAGACTATGACCC
>CAVACW010000095.1:0-10882 GCA_963587345.1 uncultured Oscillospiraceae bacterium
GATCTGCGGCTGCCTCGTCGTAATAGGCACGAAGCATGCTTGTAGAAAGCGTTTTGCCAAAACGACGAGGACGAACGATGAAGGGATAGTCTGCGCCGCAATTTTCCAAAGCCTCGATGAACTGAGTTTTGTCTACGTACGCCAGTCCACGTTTGCGAATGTTGGCAAAGTTGGAGACGCCGTAAGGCGTAGGCTTGAGCTTGGGAGAATCGGTCATATCCATGGTCCAAAACATGGCACAGCGGCAGAATACGCTGAACCTCTTTCGATTATACCGCGATGACGAATAAGGTATCGCAAATCCCTTGAAAAACAGGATCAATTTTCAAAAACCTTTCGTTTGCCCCCTTTCTGGCCCGATCTTGGTCCGCGCCCTTGCGACGAAGCCCCCGATCCTTGCGGAACGGGGGCTTCTAGCTCAATAGGGAAACTGCTTTAAGCAGCTAGCCGATTAGAACTTGTGGACGAGGCCGAAACCGAATTCGGTGTTCTTTTCCTTGCCGCTTTCAGATTCGTTGTCGGCCTTGATCGTACCCTTCAGCTCACTGTAGGAAGCATACGTGTAAGCGAACGTGCGCTTGCTGAACGGATAGCTGTAGCCAAGGGCGATGCCCCAGTTCTTAGCCTTGAGCTGATCGAAAGAGTCCTTGTCGGCACTGGTGTCGCCCTCGTCAGCTTCTTCATACGAAACGTTGTTGGCCTTGGCATCGAGGTAGTTAGCCTGAGCATACAGCGTGCCGCCCAGAACCGGAGCCGTGGCACCGAGAGTAATGCCGTAGCCCTTCCAACCTTCGTCACCGAGGACCTTGAAGTAGTCAGCCTTGTACTTCACATCCGTGTCGGCCTTCTTGGAGCCTTCATTGAGGTCAGCCGTGGCATAACCGAGGCGCTTTTCATTCTTACCGTACTGAGCCTGGGCAAAGAGCTTCACAACTTCGAAGTCATAAGAAGCACCGAGGGTCACGCCGAGGCTGTCCTTGTCGCTCGTGCCAGCATAGTTGTAGAACACGGAGTCAACAACCAAAGCGGCGCTGAACGGGCCGTTGTTGAAGGAAGCGCCGATAGCGGCATAGCGATCATTCTGACGCTCATTGCCCGCAGTTTCCTGACCATTGCGCTGGAAGGAGTACTGAGCGGAAACCTGGAAGCCAGCGAAGGACGGCGTGACGTAGGTCACGGTGTTGTCCATACGGTCACGGTCGCCAATCCAGAAGTTGGAGCGCTGCGCCGTCAGAGAGCCCCAGCCCGTGGAGAACGGAGCGTACTTGGCGAGGTTGTAGGAGCCAGTGCCTGCGGTGAGGGCGCCAGTGCGGCCAAAGGCCAACGTGCCGAAGTCACCAGACAGGTAGGCAATCGCTTCACGGCCGAAGAGGCGACCACCCTGAGCGAGCTTACCGTCGTCAGAGGTGAAGCCGTTTTCGAGGACGAAGCCAACCTTCGCGAAGCCGAGGTCTTCCTGACCCTTCAAGCCCCAGCGAGAGCCAGAATTCTGGCCGGAAGCCATGTCGAACTTGTTAACGGACTTTTCACCATCGTCCTTGACGTTCTGATAGTGCAAGCCCTGATCGATCACACCATAGAGGGTGACGTCAGCAGCGAACGCAGAGCCGGCGAAAGCGCCGAGAACGGCGGCCGCGACAAAAGTCTTTTTCATTTTGGAGTTCTCCAATTTAAGAATTTGGGTGCCCCCCGCTAGTCCGGCTGCGACTAAACAGCCACGGGGGGCGATGCCTGGAGATTTCTCAAATTTCAGGCAGGTGCATTGTCCTTTGACTTGCGACAAAACCCCTAGCCGTCTGCAAAACTACATGTCTCAGGGGGGGGTAAACCCTGAGAACAAATAGATACACAGCGGCGTTTTCTCACATGGAGACGGAAGCGGTAGTAGCTGAAAATCAAGGAAAGATCGGCTGATCGCCCGGGACCAAGGAAGGGGAAGTTCTCGCAACGGCAAGCGAGCGTCAATTAGTGTCGCCAACGCGGAAGACGCCCTCCACGCGGCATCAGCCATGCAGTTTTCGGCAGAAGGCCCGCCTGCCGTAGAATCCCAACTTCTTCGGGCGTATTCCCGTCCCGTCGTAGCTTGTTTTCCCCCGATTTACGAATTACAAAATGGCCACATTCAAACGCCGCGCACTACTGGGCGCTCTCGGCTTATCCTGCCTGCCTTTGACGGGTTGCCTGACCCTGATAAAGATCATCAGCATTGACGAGCTCCGCCAGTTCCCTTCGGTGCCCGCCGACCACCAGTTCGCCTACCGCGAAGCCAAGGACGGCTACGGAACAGTCGTCATCGGACGCCAGTACGTCCTTGTTGGCTCGGGTTGCTACTTCGGCGTCTATGTGGACGGGGACTATGTTGGCCGGATCGACACCAAGGAACAGATCACCCTGCACCTGCCTCCCGGCGAACATGTCATCAAAGTTGGTGCTGACCAGAAAGGCCGGGCGCTTTGCTCCCCTGAATCTCATCCAAACGGGGCACTGGCCGGCAAATCGCTTGAAACCATCGTTCGCGCTGGGCAAACGAAGTACTTCCAATGCTACGTGGACGCTGGCACGCAGACCTATTTCGAATTCATGCGCGTTGATCAGTAGCGCCCGCGCGGAAAATCCAGCACCGTCAAGCCTTGTTGCGCCGTCGCATTGTCCCGAAACCACTCGCGATCTTCGTCCGAAAGGTAGTCGAAGAACCGATAGGGATTTATGGCGAGTGGCGCATCCTCGCCTTTGGTGCAATCGTCAAATTGCGAAATCGCATCATCCGCCGACACATATACCCCGACGGTCAGGCCGTCGACGCGCCGGAGCCAGTAGAACCCACCGAAGCCACACAATCGAACCGCTACTTCACCTTCTGCGCCAACCCACGTCGCATAGCAGCGATCCAAAGCTTCTCGATGAATCCAATCGCACACAGCGTCCGCGTCACGGGTGCCGGCGGTTTGGAACCACGCGGGATGCCGCTCTTGCACAAAACGCGCCAGATCCGCTCGATCAAAAACAAAATTGCCTCGCGTTCCCCAAACCAAACTCTGCGAATAGTGGCCGAAGCGACTCAACAGATTCGACCGAAACCAACCGTACGGCGGCGATTTTCGCTTGTTGCAACAGACGGCAAAGCCCTCCCTCGCGAGACGTTCAAGGCTGCGACGGACGGCGTTGTCGGTTGCCGAGTAATCCAGCTCTTCGAGCTCTCGGGCGATCCATGCGGCGGACGCCTGCTCAGTGGCATCCCTATGGCTCTGGCTCCTGCCAAAATTCACCTTCCCAACAGCGAATGGATCATGCCACTCTTGGGTGTCATGACAACTGGCCTGATTGCCCAAGTACTCTGGACGTACGCGTGGGGACGCGGGCATTCCCTGCTAAATTCTGTATTTCAGTTTGCAGGAATATTCTTCGGTGTCTTAGTAGGAATAATTGTTTTCAAAGAAAGATTGGATGTTTTTTCAATGTGTGGGGTTTGTTTGATCTTCAGCGCGGGGCTTTTTTCTTCGCTCCACGCGAAGAAGGAATCGTGATGTCCCACTCGTTGGCTTTTGCGCAATCACCTTGGCAGAGATCCTTTGTTCCATGGTGCTGTCCGCCTCCACACCGCCCTTCCCCTCTTTGGCGGCAAGGAATGCCAGTTCCCGCGAAAACAATGGAATGAGACTCCCTTCAAGCGCTTCTATGAAAAGGCCGTTTGAGACGTGGCGCCTCGCTATGACAACGTGACGGTCATCGACATCGCCGACACGCTCTGCAACAAGACGACCTGCTACGCCGTACGCAACCGCGCTGTTCTCTACAAGGACAACAACCACCTGAGCGATGCGGGCTCCCGCTTGGTGGCTCCCGTCGTTTCGGCCGCCATCGACGAGGCGATCTCGAAGCGATGAAAATCAGTGGCGGGCTCCGGCGTTTTCCGGCCAGAGCCCGCCACTTCAAATCAGCTACCTTTGCACTTGTAAACTCGCCGCATCTGCACACAAACACCGTCGCCGTTGCTCGAATATGCTTCGCAAGCCTCGCTCATGAGCTGGCAAGTTGAATCTTTCTCCTCGGTTGCACAACCATCATTCGTCTCATACCCAGAAAGAACGGATGTGGCCCCTGTGAGCACACCTTCGCCAGCTGGCGCACTGTCGTCACAGGAGTAAACCTTCGTCTTCAAAAGACAAGTCCCTGTCGTTTCGTCCGTGCTCTCGCAGGTCTCACTCTTTAGCTTGCAAAGATTCGATATCGCATTCGTCTCCAACTGCCCGCAGGAAGAGAACTCTCGTACCACGCAGGTATAGTTCCTCGTATACGCCCAACAACGCTCATAGTAGATGCGGCCACCGATAACCTTCCGGCCGCCCTTTTCCGAACAGACACTCGTATTTTCGGTGCATTCAGAGTCGAGCACACCATCGTTGTAGGCTAGACACCCACTTGTGGCGATTACCACCCCGGAGCCAGTGGCCTCGTACGCCGTATCCGTCACGGTGTAGTCATCGGTACTGAGAACAGCAGGAATTCGACTGACACCAGTTCCATCCGACTGCGCAATGCTCTCGCACGATACGACGCCAACCTTGGTGTTGCACGTATCTGTGCCATCTTCGCAAGTCGGTGCTGTTGTCTCTGTGCACCCCGCGTTCTTAAGCGCAGTGCAAGCCGTGATGTAGCGTCTGTCACATCGATACGTTTGAGTGCACTCGCCATAGCCCTCTGCAAGCTTGCCGCTTTCCGAACAAGTTCTCGAACTCTTCACACACGCAGCATCAGCCGCAAACGCCTGACAAGCTGTGGCATCGTCGATGCGTTCATCGTAGACCGTCTCCTTGCCCGTCCATTCGGCGTTGACGGCAGGAAGCGTCACTTTGTTCGTACACTGCCAATTTTCCGTTTCGTGCAAACACTTGAATGTGCCATTCAAAGCAAGCATGCTCTCGTCGCAGGCATAGCTCGTCTTGTCGCACTGGTAGCTTCGCTCTGCCGCATTCAAAGTACTACACCCATCCTCCGAGTCGTCGGATTTTGTAAGGCAGGTATAGACATTCTTGTACGCCCAGCAATCGCGTGAGAAGTAAGACCCCCCAATAAACCGTGTCTCCGACGGTTCGGTGCACACCTTCTCGACAAGGAAGCACTCCTCTTCGGCTTGCGCAACGAGCGCCACCGCGAAGAACACGACCCCAGCGATTCCTCTCAAAACGGCCTTCATTCGCAAACCTCCTCCCAGTGTTCTTCTTGAAGCGTCCGGACGAACTTTGTGAACGTGAACGTCGTAGAAATCTCGCCAATGCGCGCCGGTCCAAGAAAACTACTACGGAAGACTGTCATGGTCACAGACGCCGTGCATTGAGTGCCTTCGCAAGAAAGGCTGCCCTCCAATCGCAACGTGGCACCAGTGTGGTCCTCACTAAAATCAAAAACCGCTTCAGACGTTTTGAACTGTCTGTCCGGTGTTCCACGAGTGCTGCTATTGGTCCAAATCTCCAGCACTGGGAACTGCGATTCTTTGCAGGTGTACTGCAGCTTCAGGGTATCAGCACCCGGCACCACATCCTCCCCGAGGAATCCATAGTCGGTTTTCACAACAGATACCGTAGCCCCAGGGGTGCAAGTCTGTTCCACGTTGAGAACAAGCTTTGACGTGCAGTTCTTCTGGCGAGCCGTATAAATTGGGCGCTCACAGCGGGCCGTCCAGACCTCGCGAGGTACCGGCGTCACGGTAATTGAACACGTCGATTCTTCGCCTTCTTCCCCCTGCCCCTCCTTGCAGGACACGGTCTCCGTAAAGGTGCTCTTTGGCGTCACAGGCAATGTACAACTGTAGTTCTCTACACGAGTCTTTACCTGACAGGAATACGCCTTCATCGTCTCGTAGGAAGGAGACTGAGTCAGGTTGCAACTCCGCTCCACCGCCTCCGAACAAGTGCATGATGCGTCGCCTTCGCCAACCGCTGTTCCGCCGTAGGTGCACTGGGAATCGCAATCTGGCTGACTCTCACAGATGCAACTCTGCGTACCATCGTAAGCTGGCTTACCGCCATACTCGCAGTAGTTCGAGCCTGTCTGCGCCGACTTAGCGCCCGCGCACACCGGCGCATTGTTGCAACTGCAAGCTTGCGAACCATCGGCAAGCGCCGTGCCGCCAAAGGTGCACTGCTCTGCGCAGTTCGGAGCCTTGTTGCAGACACAGGACTGGGTGCCATCGCTCGCTGGATAGCCGCCGTAAGGACAAAGCTGAATGCAGTCAGGTGCGGTCCAGCAACCACAATTTTGCGTACCGTCGGCTTCCGGTGAACCGCCGTAGAGACAAATCGTGTAGTCGGCGCAATTGGGCTCCGCCGCACACTGGCAAGCCCCAGCCGCATCGAGCGTACCACCATAGTCGCAGACCTTGGAGCAGTCCTGAGCCGCAACGCACTCGCAAGACTGTGTCCCATCCGCTTTCGGCGTCCCGCCATAGGGGCAAGCCGTTTCACAATCAGGCGCTTCCGAACACGAACAGTCCGTCGTGCCGTTCTTCTTCGGCTCGCCACCGTATTCGCAAACGTCGGCGCAGTTCGGCGCTTCATTGCAATCGCAAGATTGCGAGCCATCCGCCTTCGGTGTTCCCCCGTAGCCTTCGGTGCAAACCTTGACGCAATTGGGCGTGGAGAAACACGTGCATGCCGAGGTACCGTCTGCCGCTGGCTTACCGCCGTAGGCGCAAATCGACGCCGCAGAGCAGGTTGTCGGTTCGTCGTTGCAGACACAGGCCGCACTGCCATTGCCTGCCGCCACACCACCATACGTGCAGTAGTTCAAGCCTGTCTGTACGTCTTTCGCACCAGAACAAACAGGTGCATCACGACAGGTGCAGGACGACGTGGCAACGCCATTCATCGTAGATGTCGTTACATCTCCGCCATAGGCGCAAGCCGCGTTGCAATCGGTTTGGAACTCTTCAGGTGTCTTCGCAATCGTGCCGCCATATTCACACTTGGCAGAGCAAACATCCGTGCCATAACACGAACAGTCCTGAGTACCGTCTCCCTTGGGCGTTCCGCCGTAAAGGCACTTGGTTGCACACGAAGGCGCCGCGTTGCAAACGCAGGCATCCGTGCCGTCGTTCTTCGCGTGGCCGCCGTAGGGGCAAACCTCAGCCACATTGCAGTCAGGCGATTCGTTGCAGACGCAGGTCTGTGTGCCGTCCGCCGCTGGGGTGCCGCCAAAGTCGCACTTGAACGCGCAGTTGGGCTCGTCGTTGCAGGCACATTCCTGGGTGCCATCGGCCTTGGGACCGCCGCCATAGAGGCAGGACGTGATGTCGCAATTGGGCTTCGGATCACACAAGCAGGACGTGGTGCCGTCGGTAGCCGCAAGGCCGCCGTAGGTGCACTGCTCCTTGCAGTTCGGGGCGGCGTTGCAAACGCAGTTTTGCGTTCCGTCCTTCGCGGGGGTGCCACCGTAGTCCGGGCACTGCTTCGCGCAAGAGGGCTCGGCTGCGCAAGCGCAAGCCTGAGTGCCGTTGGCGGTAGGCGTACCGCCGTACGGGCAGTTCTTGGAGTCAGAGCAGTCCGGGGCTTCCTTGCATTCGCAAGCGTCGGTGCCGTCCGCCTTCGGAGAGCCGCCATACGGGCACTTGTCGGAGCCGCACTTCGGCGTCTCGTTGCAGACGCAGTACATCGTGCCGTTGCCCTTCGGAGTGCCGCCAAACTTGCAGAAGTTCGTGCCGGTCTGGGTGTTCTGATCACCCACGCACACCGGGCCCGCGTTGCAGTTGCATTCCTGAGTGCCGCCCTTCTTCGGGGTGCCGCCGTAGAGGCAGATCTGCGTGTCGCTGCAGTCGGGCTCGGAGTAGCAAATGCATTCCGTCGTGCCGTTTTCCTTCGGTTCGCCACCGTAGTCACACGAAGTGGCGCAGGTGGTCGAAGTGGTGCAAGTGCAAGCCTGGGTGCCATTCTTCAACGGGGTGCCGCCCAAGTCGCACTCGTCGCAGTCGGTGCCACTGTTGCAAACGCACGAATTGGTGCCGTCCGCAGCGGGCTTGCCGCCGTAGGTGCAGTAGTTCGAACCCGTCTGCTTCACGCCTTCGCACGTCGGCTTTTCGTTGCAGGAACAGTTTTGGGTGCCGTTCGCCTTCGGAGTGCCGCCGTACTGGCACACAAGCGAGTTGTTGCAGTTCGGGGCATCGAGACACGCGCACTGCTGAGTGCCGTCCGCAGCGGGTTCACCGCCGTACGGGCACACCGACTTGTCGCAGATCGGCGCCGGGTTGCAAGAGCATTCGCTCGTGCCGTCCGCCTTTGGCGAACCACCGTACGGGCAGATGCCCGCAGCGGTGCAGTTCGGGGCCTCGCGGCAGACGCAGGTTTCCGTTGTCACTCCATTGGCCGTGGTCTTTGAAACATCACCACCGTAGGAGCAAGCGCTCTTGCACTGAGGCGCGCCGTTGCAGACGCAGTTTTGCGTTCCGTTCCCAAGCGGGGTGCCGCCCCAATCCGGGCACTGCGTCTCGCACTTCGGCGCGGAGTTGCAGCTGCAGCCGCCCGTACCGTCACCCAACGCCGTACCGCCATAGGGGCAGTTTGTGGCCGCATTGCAGTTCGTCTCTTCCGAACACTGGCAAGCACGAGTGCCGTCAGCTTTGGCGATGCCGCCATAGGCGCAGTAGTTGTCACCCGTCTGCTGATCCTTGGTGCCGGTGCAGATCGGCATTGTGTAGCAGGAGCAAGCGTCCGTGCCGTCCGCCGCCGGCTGACCGCCGTAGGGGCACAGCGTCGCCGAGTCACACGCTGGTGCGGCATTGCATTCACAGTCGCGAGTGCCGTTGCCTTCTTCATCATCCCCTCGGGCCTCACCGCCATACTGGCAGAAGGTCGTGCCGGTTTGGGTTCCGAAGGCGCCCGTGCACACGGGCGGGTCATAGCAGAGGCATTCGTCCGTGCCATCTTTGAGCGGTTCGCCACCATAAGAGCAGGAATCGTTGCATTCCGGGGCCTCCACGCAGTCGCAGGCGCCGTTCATGAACGTGCCGCCGTAGTCCGCGCACTCCGCCGAACAGTCCTTCACCACGCCGCAAGTGCAGCCTTGGGTGCCGTCCGCGTTGGGGGTGCCGCCATACGGGCAGAACGAATTGCAGGTGGGCTCTTGGTTACAAGAGCAGTCCTGAGAGCCGTTGCCGTACGCCTTGCCGCCGTACGGGCAGTAGTGAGAACCCGTCTGCAGCTCCTTCGGGCCTTCGCACACAGGCGCCGTCTTGCAGGTGCAAGAACCGTCATCCGCCGCGACGCCGCCGTAGGTGCATTCGGAGTTGCACTTTTCCAACTCATCGATGCACCCGAAGAACCCGGAGCCGTCGCCGTCGTTTTCATCCGACCAGCCGAACGTGCACTTCAAGCCTTCCTGCTTGCAAGCACGGACGATCTCGTCGGCCTTCTCCGCATTCGTCGTGGGATCCTTGCCCTTGATCTCGCAAAGGAGGTCATAGCCGTCCTTGCGGAAGTGAGCCTCCGCCGAGAACGCCTTGGATTCTTCGTTCGGCGCTTCGCAAGCGTCCGCGCAAGCCTGCAATTCCTTCGAGGGCTCGGGGTAGCACGAACAAGCCTGAGTGCCGTTTGTCACCGGGACGCCGTTCCAGTCGCAAGCCGTTTCGCAGATGTTCGGGTTGCAGTCACAGGAATGCGTGTCCTTGTTCCAGATGCCGCCGTATTCACAGGTGCCCGTGCAGATCGTGGACTGCACATTGCAGCCGAAGACGCCGTGCTTGCTCGAAAGCCAAGCGCTCGTGCACTGGACGCCTTCAATCTGATTGCACTTCTCCGCCTGACGCTGGGCCGCCTTCTTGCGCTTGTTGATGCACTTCTTCTTGCGCCACAGCTTGCGCTTGAAGTGGCAGTTGTCGCCGTCCACCGTGCAGAACATGTCGTAGCCGTTGTAGTTCCAGTCCACGTCACCGTGGTACGGACTGCCGGGGTTCTGACAGTACTTGGCGCAAGCCTCCATGCCCGTGGGTTTGGAGTTGCAGGTGCAAGCTTGCGAGCCGTCACCAACGGCTACGCCGCCGTATTCGCACTGATCCCAGCAGTTGGGCGGCGCGTTGCAGTCGCAGTCCTGAGAGCCGTCGCCCTTCGGAGTGCCGCCGTAGGGGCAGATCTCGGGACCGGCGCACCAGGGACTCGCGTAGCAGTAGCAAGCGTACTGATCCTTGTAGGGCGAACCGCCGAACTGGCAATACATGATGTCGTTGCAGTTGGGGTAGCAGACGCAGGAACCGTAGCCGCCCATGTAGCCGCCCGTCTCGCCGCACTCACCACGACAAGTTGTGTGCTCGTAATCCACCTTGGCGTTGCCATCTTCGTCGAAGTCGCCCTGTTTGATGAAGGAGCCGCTGTTGATGATTTGCTCACCAGCCGCTTTACGCAGACCATCGATGTCCGCGCCGTCGAGCTTCGAAGTTTGGCGCTCCTCAGAATCCTCGCGATCTTCATCATGAGCCAATGCAGAGCCCGTACCCGTGCGCTCTTCCATATTGATATTGGAAGAGTTAGGCATGTTGTCCGTCGTGTTCATGAGGCTGATCCACTCGGACAAGTCAATCGCGTCCCAGTCCACGCTTTCGAGAACAGAAATCGGAATGCCAGCACAATCGGGATTCTTCGGATCCCCCCAGTTGAGGCCCGTGCCCGACTGCTTGCGGATTTCCTGATTGAGGATGCGCGCGAGCGGAGAAGAGAAGCAGCAGTAGCTCTTCATCTTCACGATGCACTTCTTCAGGATCTTCTGCTTGCAGTACGAGCCAACGTAGTGGCAGACCTTGGTGTCAAGCTTTGCCTGAAGCTCGATTTCCTCGTCTTCACAAGCGAAGACAACGGAAACAATCAAGTTGGCAATTTGGTAAGCGATGTAGATCCACATGACC
>CAVACW010000096.1:0-10855 GCA_963587345.1 uncultured Oscillospiraceae bacterium
TTCGCTTTTTCACTCCCCGAAGCGTTGCTTTCGCACCACTTCGGCAGAAGCTTGCTTTCTTTTCTTCGTCGCTTGGGAAGCGGCGAAGGGGGCGCATTATGGACGGGCCCAACCCCGAAGTCAAGCCCATCGCACCTCTTTTGCCTCAAACTTCCGCGAGTCCAATGAAATCACGGCAAACTTTTTTCACCCTCGTCCCTTTTGACGTAATCCTTCCAGCGGACTGCTTCGAAAGTTTGCAGAAATCTTCGAAAACAGCTCGCCCCCTTACATTTGGTTTCGTTCACTCACAACGCGTTTCAGCCTTCCCTCGGCCGCTCCTCTACATTACGGCCTTGAGGAAAGGCGAGCGCTTCGGCGAACGCTTTCTTCTCAGAGTGATTCTCCTTTGGTTACCTTTGGGCAGAGGTCTTCTTGCAGGACTTCTGCCATTTTTTTGTGCGGCGAGGCCGGACGGCCTACACTGCCGCCGACTTGACTACCTTTTCCCGGAGGGATTCCGACGTGAACCAACTTTCCCGCTTTTGCTCGGCCGCCGCACTCGTCGCCGTTCTCGCCCTCACTGGATGCGGAACCGCTTCCACGGCGGGCAGCGCCGCTCAAGAAAAGGCCGAGTCCGCCGGCCTTCAGCTCAACAACACGAGCTGGATGATGAAGCTGCCGAAAAACTCACAGTGCGAAGTGCCGCCCATGATTGAGTTTTACGACAACCGAGCCTCAGGCGACCTCGGCTGCAACCGCTTTGACGGCGTCGTGAAGATTGACGGCAGCCGCATTGAATTTGATCAGGTGGCTGTCACAATGAAAATGTGCGCCCCGCAGTACATGACGCTGGAAAACCAGATGCTCAACGTGATCAACAACGCCCGCTCCGCCCGGCAGTCGAAGGACGCCCTCACGTTCTTTGACGCGAACGGCAAGGAGCTTCTCACGCTCGTTCCCGAAGTGGCCGGCGCCTGCGACTAGAAAACTCCGCCCAGCAAAAAAGCGCAGTCCTCCAAAAAAGGAGCTGCGCTTTTTTCTTGCCTCAAAAAGGCTTTTTTTACTTGTAGAGCTGAGACACTTCGTCGCGGCAGAAGACTTCCTGCTGCTTGATGAGCTTGCCCAATTCCTTGTTGTCCATGAACTGCATGGACAGGCCCGCCTTCTTGTGCTGCTCGACCGCCTGCGGATCCTCCATCGTCTTCTTGAAGGCGTCCACGTAGAAGTCGATCACGTCCTGCGGGGTGCCCGCGGGCGCCACCAGCGCGCGAGCGGATCCGTACCAGTTGGGATAGTAGCCCAGTTCGCCCAGCGTGGGAACGTCCGGGTACTCCGCGAGGCGCTTCGAATCAAAGGCGCCCAGAATGCGCAGCTCCGGCTTGTCGCCCGAAACAAGCTTCGCGACGTCCGCCACCTTGGCGCAGGTGAACTGCACTTCGCCCTGACGCAGGGCAAGCAGCTGGTCAGCCGTGCCGCCGTAGGGAATAGCCTTGTACTTGAAGCCCGCGGACTTCGCAAAGAGCTGCGCGGCGGTGTGGTTCGAAGCCTTCATGCCGTTCGTGGAGGCGCGCATGTTGGACTTTGCCTTTGCAGCGGCGACGAGCTCTTTGAGCGTCTTGTAGGGGCTGTCGGCGCGAACGACCACAACGGACGTTTCGATGAGGTGGTTCACGATCGGAACAATCTTCGCCGTCGTGAAGGGGGCGCCCGGCTGCGTCGCGAGCGTCGTGAAGGTCGGCAGATTGATGAAGCCGATCGTCTGCCCGTTGGGCTTGGCGTTCACGAGCTGCGTCCAGCCAATCTTGCCGTCAGCGCCCGGCAGGTTGTTGATGATCAACGTGCGGCCCACGTACTTCTCAGCTTCGAGCGCGAGGAGTCGAGCGCCCGTGTCCGTGCCGGAACCCGCCTTGTAGGCCACGATCACGTTCACATCCCCCGTGGGCTGCCAGGCAGCGGCGGCAAGCGGAAGAGCCATAACAGCCGCCGTCACCAGCGACAAGAGTTTCTTATTCATAGTTGAACCACCTTTTCGTTAAAACGCGCCGCCGTCTAGGGAACGTGCGGCGGCACGCGCAAAAAATCAAGCCTTCACATCACCCGCGATCTTCTTCTCCCACTTCTCCATCAATATCGGCGAGAGAATGCCCAGAACGCAGAGCCCGATCATGATCCAGCAAATGGGCGTCGAAAAAAGCACCGACCAGTCACCGTCAGAGAGCATCAGCGAGCGGCGCAGGCCGTTTTCGCCGATGGGCCCCAGAATAAGCCCCAGCACCACCGCGGCGGCGTTGAGCCCAAACTTTCGGATGAGGTAGCCGATCACGCCGAAGATGAACATGATCACCACTTCCACGAAGTTGTTGTGAATGGCGTAGGAGCCCACGACGCAGAGAATGAAGATCGAAGGAATCAGGATGGCGTCGGAGAGTCGCGCAATCTGCGCAAAGCCTCGGCACCCCAAAAGCCCGATCCCCAGCATGAAGAACTGCACAAGCACGAAGCCCGCAAAGAACGTGTAGGTCATGCCCGCGTAGGTCGAAAAGAGCTCCGGCCCCGGCTGCAGGCCGTGGATGATGAGGCCGCCCATCAGCACCGCGGTCACGCTCTCCCCAGGAATCCCCAGCGTCAGCGTCGGGATGAGCGAGCCGCCCGTCACCGCGTTGTTCGCCGCTTCCGACCCCGCTACGCCTTCAATCGCGCCGTGGCCGAATTCTTCCTTGTGCTTGCTGAAGCGCCGCGCCTCGTTGTAGCCCATGAAGCAGGCGATCGAAGCACCCGCGCCCGGCAGAATGCCAACGATGTTGCCGATGATCCAGCTGCGGATGATGGTGGGCGTCGTGAGCTTCACGTCTTCCTTTGAAAGCCCCAGGCGGTCAAACTTCGCCGCACGGCTGCGCTGCTTGATCTTCGCTTCCGCGAGGATCAGCACCTGCGACATTGAAAAGAGCCCGATCAGGGCGCAGGTCACATTGATGCCGTTGTAAAGCGTCGCCTGACCGAACATGAAGCGCTCGACGCCCTCCATCGGATCCATGCCGATCGTGGAAAGCAGTAGCCCCAGCACGCCCGAAATGAGGCCCTTCAAAAGGGACTTCGAGGAAACGCCTGCAATCACCGTCAAGCCGAAGATCGAGAGCCAGAAGTATTCCGGACTCTTGAACTGCATGGCAAGTTCAGCCAACACGGGCGAGAGGAAGTAAAGCGAGAGGCAGCTCAAGAGGCCGCCCGCAAAGGACGCAAAGCACGCCATTGACAGAGCGCGAGCCGCTTGTCCCTTTAACGTGAGCTGATAGCCTTCAATTGCCGTCGCCGCCGACGCGGGCGTCCCTGGCGTGTGAATCAAAATGGCGCTGATCGAGCCGCCAAAAATGGCGCCGCAGTAGATGCCGCCCAGCACAATGAGACCCGTTGCCGGATCCATGCCGAACGTCACCGGCAGCAAAAGCGCCACGCCCATTGCCGCCGAAAGCCCCGGCAGGCACCCGATCGTAATGCCCAGCGCCGTCGAAACGCACATCGCGATCAAGTTGATCGGCGTCAGCGCGTTCACAAAGCCCGCGCCCATCAAGCTCAAGGTTTCCAACATGCTGCACCCCCGTCAGGAAAAGAGAACGCCCGCCGGAAGGGGCACTTTAAGAAAAAGCGTGAAGACGGCGTACACCAGCGCCACGAGCACCACGAGCGTGATGAGAATCCAGCGCGCGGGCACCTTGAAAAAAAGAAGCGACCCCACGAGGTAGATGGCGCTCGCGGCGTAGTAGCCCACGGTGTACATCAAGACCAAAAAAAGAAGGCAGCCTGCCACTACAAAGGCAAACTGCCGCCAGATCATGCCGCTGAAAATTTCAGGAAAATCGTTCTTCGTCGTGAGAGATCCCAACGCCCAGGCCTTCGCGAGCTGCTGCACAAAAAAAAGCGTATTGAGGAGCGTCATGCCGATGATGAGCCCCATGGGATAGGTCTGCGCCTCCTCGGGCAGCTGAAGGGTCATCACAAAAAAAGCCAGCGCGATGAGGTATATCGCACCGACAACACAGATATCCGATCGTTTCATAGCGGTCTTTTTCTATGGGAGATAGGCGCGGCTTTTGCTGGAAGCCGCCCGTCAGATTCAGGCAGGGAGGCAAGGGCCGCCTCCCCGATGCCGCGGCATTGTAACGCTTCCTTACAGAATTCCATTTAGTCCGTAGGAGGTAGCGGCCTCAGTGCGCCGCCTCCCAGTTGTCCGCGACACCCACTTCCGCAATGAGCGGCACGGAAAGCTGCGCCACCCCCGCCATGAGTTCAGGGACCTTTGCTTTGACGAGCGGGACTTCCGCCTCGGGCACTTCAAGAATGAGCTCGTCGTGCACCTGCAGCACGAGCCGGCTCTGCAGCTTCTCCTTTCGAAGCCAGTCCGCGACGGCCATCATCGCCATCTTGATCAGGTCCGCCGCCGTCCCCTGCATCGGCGCGTTGATGGCCGCGCGTTCGGCGGCGGCCCGAATGTTGGAGCGGGAGCTTTGGATGTCCGGAAGCTGAAGACGCCGCCCGAAGGCCGTTTCCACATAACCCGCAACCTGCGCCTTGAGCCGCGTCGCCTCCATGTATTTGGCGACCTTGGGATAACGCGCAAAATACTGTTCGATGTAGTTGGCAGCCACCTTGCGATCGATTCCCAAGTTTTGCGCCAAGCCGTAGGCGCTCATGCCGTAAATGAGGCCGAAGTTGATGACTTTGGCCATGCGGCGCTCGTCAGGCGTCACGGCCTCGGGCTCAATCCCCAGCACTTCCGCCGCCGTTGCGCGATGAATGTCGCGCCCCTCGCGGAAAGCCTTCAAAAGACCCTCGTCCCCAGAGATGTGCGCCATGATGCGAAGCTCGATCTGGGAGTAGTCCGCCGAAAGGATCTTGCAGCCCGCGGGCGCAATGAACGCCTCGCGGATCTTGCGGCCTTCGGCGGTGCGCACCGGAATGTTCTGCAGGTTGGGGTCCGAACTTGCGAGGCGCCCCGTCACAGCCGTCGCTTGGCCAAACGTCGAGTGCACGCGATGCTCGGCGTCCGCCAGAAGCGGGAGCTTGTCCGTGTAGGTGCCCTTTAATTTCGCCAGGCGCCGGTAGTCAAGGATGAGCTTGGGCAAGGGGTAGTCCAGCGCAAGCTCCGTCAAGACCTCTTCGTCCGTTGAAGGCGCGCCGCTCGCCGTCTTCTTTTTCACCGGAAGGCCCAGCTTTTCAAAAAGAATGTGCGCGAGCTGCCGTGGGCTCGCTGGGTTGAACTTTTCTCCTGCCGCCGCCTCAATGGCGCCTTCAATGCGCTTGATTTCGGCGCCCATCTCCGCGCTCAGCGCCGCCAGGCGCGCGGTGTCAACGAGCACGCCGGTGCGCTCCATGCGAGCGAGCACGCGGCTCACTGGAAGCTCCACCGTCGCATAAATGCGCGTCAATCCCGCATCCGCCGCAATGCGCTCGCGCATGACGCAGCCCGCCGTGCGCACGAGGGCCGCCGCGAGCGTCACTGCAGGCGCCGCTTCCTCCTGCGAAAGCGATGCCGCCTTTCTTTTCTGGGCGCCCTTTCCCAAAAGCGTCTCCCCTATGGGAACCGCCGTCGCGCAGCAGCGCGCAGCGACCGCCGCCAGATCGTGCTTCAAATGGGCTTCGAGCACGTAGCTCATCAGCATCGTGTCGTCAGCCGCGCCGAGCGCGAGTCCGATGTTGGCAAGAAGGTGCTGCGCCGCCTTGGCGTCGTGCACCACCTTGGGCGCATCGGACGCAAGCCACGCCGAAAGCGCCGCCTTCACCGCGGCTTCGGGCGCGTTGCCGCCTTCTTCATGCGCGAGCGGCACGTACCAGCGATCCAAGGGGGAGAGCGCCAGCGCGATGCCGACGGGCTTTCCCGCGAGGGCCGATTCGCCGTCCGAAAATAGGGCAAGCGCCACAGGCGGCATGTCCGCCGTCCGAGCCGCGAGCTTTTCAGATAGCGTTGCGAGATCCGCTTCTGTCACGGCCGAGACGAAGTCCCCCGAAGCTGCCTCCTGAGGAGCTGCCACCTCGACGGGCGCCGCACTAAAGAGGTCCCCTTGCGTCGCGTCGCCCGCAGGCGCCGCCTTCTTCGCCGTCTTTTTCCCGCCCAGCGCCGATCGCAGCTCCCAGTGCTCGTAAAAGGCGGCGAGCTTCTCCGCCTCCACCTCCTTCATGACAAGGTCCGTCACCGCCTCCGGCACCGGCGCCTTCAAATTGATGGTCACGAGCTTCTGGGACGTGGGGAGAAACGCCATGCCTTCGCGCAGATACTCCCCCAGCTTTCCCGTCACGTCGTCCGCGTGCGCCACCAGATTCTCAATGGAGCCATATTTCGCGATCCACTTTGCAGCCGTCACCTTGCCGCACTTCGTGATGCCCGGCACATTGTCCACCTTGTCGCCCATGAGGGCGAGGTAGTCAATGATCTCCGAAGGCTTGACGCCGTACTTCTCCTCCACCTTCTTGGCGTCAAGAATTTCTCGCGTCATGGTGTTCACGAGCTTCACCTGGTCGTTCACGACCTGCGCCAAGTCCTTGTCCCCCGTCGCGATGAAGACTTCCCAGCCCAGGGCCTCGCCCTTCTTCGCTAGGGTCGCCAGCACGTCATCCGCTTCCACGCCGGAAATCTGCAGCAGGGGCCAGCCTTCCAGCCTCACCATCTCCATGATGGGCCCGATCTGGCTGCGGAGCTCCTCGGGCATCGGCGGACGGTTCGCCTTGTACTCCGGATACATTTCGTGCCGGAAATTTTTCCCCGGCGCATCAAAGACGCACGCGGCGTAATCCGGCGCAATGAGGGTCTTCACGTTCTTCAACATCCCGTGAAAGCCCTTCACGGCGCCCGAAGGCTCGCCCCGGCTCGTTGTGAGGGGCGGAAGCGCATGAAAAGCGCGAAAGAGAAAATTGGAACCGTCAACCAGAAGAAGGCGGGGCATGGCAAATCCATCCGTCAGTAAGCAATTGGCCGCACTTTAGCCGTTTTTGCGACAGGCCGCGGACGCCCGACATCAATTCTCACAACACCCAGAGCGCCGTTTGCGCGGCTTCAAGGCATAATCGGCTTATCACCATTCAACTGGCCTTTTTTGGCTTTCATGATGAAAAAACTGCTTTTGATTCCGCTTCTCTTTGTTTCCGCGGCCGCGATGGCCGCCCCCGTCGCGCCGCCTCCCAGCTACACGGGCCGCGCGGAGCTTCCGGCTCAGGCCGATCGCGTTCCGCCCGCCACCAAGCCGGGCGACGATCCCGCGCGCCTTGAGCCCAATGAAGACGACATGCGCCGGGCCCGCGCCCGCCTGCGTCACGCCGAAGAAACGCGCCACGCGCAGCCCGAACCGTACGTGAGCCGCTATGGCACCCGCATCGAAGAACATCACGACCAAAACAACCGCCTCACCGAGGTGCGCGTGACCCCGGGGCAGACAGAAATTCCGTACACGATGAAAAACCGCGGCGATCGCCCGATTGACAACCGCCCGGGTGCGGACTCCCGCTCAACGCTGGACACCCCGAAGTTCATTCAGTTTGGCTGGTAATCGCACCATGGCAGTCTTTACCACCGTTACGGAAGCCGACACGAGAGCGCTTCTCTCGCGCTTTTCCATCGGCGACTTCGTCGCCTTGAAACCCATCTCAAGCGGCATCGAGAACACCAACTACTTTCTCACCACCACTCAAGGCGAGTGGGTGCTCACGCTCTTTGAGCGCTTGAAGCCCGAGGAGCTCCCCTTTTATCTCGAGCTCTGCGAGCATCTTTTGAAAAAAGGCTGTCGCGTCGCCGCCCCCGTGCGCACGAGGGACGACACCCTCTTCACGCTCATCCACGGCAAGCCCGCCTCGATTGCCAACCGCCTCTACGGCACTTCGGTGCGGCGCATGGGGAAAGCCGAATGCCGCTCCATGGGCGAACTGCTCGCGCAGATGCACCTTGCCGTTCAAGACTTCCCGCGGTTTCAGGAAAACCTCCGAGGGCTCTCCTGGTGGAAGGACACGGTGCCGGGGCTCGAACCCTATCTACCGAAAGCCCTCTTTGAAGATCTCACAAGCGAAGTCGCCTGCTTTGACGACGTCTCGCAACGATCGCCGTGGAAAGACCTTCCCCAGATCGCCTGCCACTGCGACCTCTTTCGCGACAACACGCTCATCGAAAATGCCGGCAAGTCCGACGCTCGCGTGGCGGGGGTCTTCGACTTCTACTTTGCAGGCTGCATGCCGCGCCTCTACGATCTCGCCGTCGTCGTGAACGACTGGTGCGTGGACGATGCGACGGGCGCCCTCCAGCCCGAACTCGTCAAGGCGCTCATGGACGCCTACCACGCCGTCGCGCCGCTCACAGACGACGAGAAAAGCCTCTGGCGCACCGCCCTTCGAGCCGGTGCAACGCGCTTTTGGATCAGCCGCTTGAACGACTTCTACAAGCCGCGCGAAGCGAGCCTCTTGACGCCGCACGATCCCACGCACTTTGAGCGCGTGCTGCACGACCGACGCACCTGCGCTCTCTACTGGCCCGACTGACCGGACTTTGGCATGACTTCCAACGACACCAACGGACGCCTCGGCGTCCTCGCGGGCTTGGCGTGGGTGAAGACGGCGCTTGCCGCCTGCCGCCGCGAGCCCTTTGCGCTTGCCGTGATCGCCATCTTCTACCTTTCGATGATGGGGATTCTGTCGATCCTCCCGCTTTTTGGCAGCCTCGCTGCGTCGCTTTTCATGCCCTTTGGCACGGTGCTTCTGGGGCGCGGCGTCCGCGAGACGCTCGCCGGTCGAAAACCGGGGCTCCCCCTCCTGAAGGCCCTCTGGACCGACCGGCGCCTTCGGGGCGTGCTCCTCCAAGTGGGGCTTGTCTTCGCCGTCGGGCTTTCCACGGTGAACCTCGTCTTTGACCTTCTTGCCGCGAGCTCAATCGCCCAGTGGGGGACGCTTGAAAACGGGCGGCTTGACTGGTCCACCGTTTCGGCGCACATTCCCTGGGCCGCCATCGCGGCGAGCCTTGCCGTCTACCTGCCGGTGCTCGCCGCCACGTGGTTTGCGCCGCTACTTGCGAGTGAAAAAGGCATGTCCTGCGGCAAGGCCCTCTTTTACTCCTTCTTCGGGTGTCTGAGGTCGCTTCCTGCCATCATCGTGCTGGGCGTTCTCGTGACAGCCGCCGTCGCGGCGGGGGCCGTTCTTCTTTCGTCCCTCATCGCGGCCCTCGGACTCACGGGCAGCGAAATGCTCCTCATCACGCCTTTTGCATTCGCCGCCTCCACAGTGCTTTACGCCATCTACTGGCCAATGTACTTGTCGCTCTTCGGCAGCGCCGGCAAATAACCCAACAAGACGAAAACGCCGCTTTGGCTTTTGCGAACTGAAGCGGCGTTTTTATGTACTGTTGACGACAACTTGTCGCCAACTTTCGTTAAAGCGCAAGATCCAGCAGCGATTTCGGCTTGTAGCCCAGCGTCTGAATGCATACGGGCTCGTCCCCGGCCTTTAGCCCCAGCGTCTTTCGCACGCGCTCGGGATCAAACGTCATTCGAACAAGACAGTTGATGTTCAGCGCCGCGGCGGCCAAATAAACCGCCTGCACCTTGACGCCCACGTCGAGAATCTTCGCCCGGTCGATGACGCGCTCAGCCTCGGCTTCCAAAGTCGGGCGCTCCACGTACTTCAGCATCTTCTTGGCAAGATCCGTCACCAGCCCCGAAGTGCGCTCGGCGGAAACGACGTACACGAGGTGCACCGGCGCCTTTTTCACCAAAGGCTGCAGGAGCGTGAAATCCCCTCGCCAGTCCTGATCCTTCACGACGGACAAGGCGCCTTCCTTCGCGTGCCAAAGCCAGACGGCGTTCGCCTTCACGACATAGATGTCGATCTCCTGCCAGTTCATCGCCGAAGGCGTCGTGCGCCGGCCGTCGCGGCGGGTGATGCCGTCCGCCGCCCAAAGCAGCGTCGCCAGATCTTCGTCGCAGATCGGATCTTCGGAAAAGTCTCGTGACGTGCGGCGCTTTTTCAAAGCGTCGGTGAGCGACATCGCCATCGGCGAAGGCTCGGGGAGCTGGCGCATCGGCGGCTTGGGCGCCGCCTTCTTTTTCAAAACCGCCATGGCGGACCTCAGGCGAGGTTTCCGACGGTGACGCAGAGAACCGGCACCTTCGCCGCGCCATCAGCGCCCAGCGCCGCCGTCATCTTCGCCGCATCAAAGGAGCCGCGGATGACAGACCCCAGCCCCGCGGCCTGCGCCGCAAGCTGCACCGCCATCGCCATGCAGCCCGCGTCCGTCGGGAAGTAGGACTCGATCCCCGCGCCCTTTTGCTTGTCAGCAACGAGGAGAATCGTCACCGCCGCCTTTGCAACGAAGTCCTGCCCCAGTGTGGAGTCCGCGCGCTTGTCGCCTGAGGCGACGCAGACGAGGCGATTTCCCGCCGCTTCGTAACGCCAGACGCCGTGTTCATCAATGACATAGGGATCGAGCGCTGCGCGATGCATCGTGGAAGGCGTCGTGCGGCTGCCGTCTTCGGCCGTGATGCCGGCTGCCGCCCAAAGAACGTAGGCGAGCTTCGCCTCATCCACGGGCGTCGCCGCGTAGTCGCGCACGGAGCGGCGCTTTGCCAGCGCCTCGGTGAGCGTGACGGCGACGGGAGCGGGCTTAGGAAGAGCGCGCACGGCGCCGACAGAATGCTGAGTCATAGTGTGTTCTCCAGAAAAAGCATACGCAATGCGTCGATTCTAGCGAAGGGATTTCCGTTCACCGGCCGGCTCTGTCACGGATTGTGACCGCCGCGACGAGCGTCATGCCGCCCCTCATTTCGCCCGAAGCCCTCGCTCAAGAGCTTTCTTCCCGTTTTTTTAAACCTGCCAAACTTGTCAGAACCCCGACAGGCTTGCTTCGCTC
>CAVACW010000097.1:0-10838 GCA_963587345.1 uncultured Oscillospiraceae bacterium
TCAACCACCCCTGCTTAAAGGCAGAGGCTTGTGAAAGCAAGCCTTGATTGACTAGCCCCAGTGAAGAGAAATCTGAACTACGTTGGTTGGGAATGTACAGGCACCGTGGGATGTAAATCCTAGTCCCACGCTCTGCGGCTCGTGATTAAAAAGCACTGAGAGGTAGGTGCGGTGTTGCGGGCAAGAAACCCCTTCCAACATGGGCGAAGGATTATTACCGGGTACAAGCCCGAGAAAACAAAACTTGCGAGTATTTGTTTTAACGGTTTTTAACTCAACTAATTAAGGAGGAATCGCGCAATTTCTATGAAAATTCCTTTCATCTAGAACTTTCGCCTGAACAAGCAGAAAACCCTCATTTTCATGGCTACGGCCTTGGAGAAGATCGGTTGCGGTTCTCTGCTTGTCGCGCTATTCCCATCGAACGTGGGAATTGGCGTGGCGCTTTATGCGTTCTGCCTCGGTACAATCTGCCTTGGTGTTGAGTTCTTGTTAGTTAATAAGGGATAAATCATGACTGTCGTTATGATGATTCTGGTTTCGTGTGTGGTAGGTGTTTTGATCGCAGTCGGTTTGTATTGCGCCTATCACTAACCGAAAAAATCCTTTTCAACCCGTCTGGGGACATCATCCCCAACGGGGCCATGGTGTTCCCTTTTTCTTTTAGGAGGCACCATGCCAAATTCTCAACTGTCCAATCGGTCGCTCACCATCGTCGCCATGACGGTCTGCGACAAGTTGGGCGTCAAGCTCAAGTTTGAGCCAGACGTCACCCCTTGGACGAACGGCGACACCATCGTTGTTCCGCCTCTGCGTGACGATCTCCCCGAACAGGAAAGAAACGGCATTCTGGCGTCACTCATTCATGAGTGCGGCCACGTCCGCTACACGGACATGAATGTCGCCACCCCGCGTACGGCGGCCTTTCAGCTCTGCAACGGGCTGGAAGATCCTCGCATCGAACGGAAGATGGAAGACGCTTTTCTGAGCGCCCGCCGTCTTTTCGCCGATAACCGAGCGCAGGTCTATCCAAAACTGATTCCTCTGCTTCCCGAGAAGTCGCTTCTTGACGTCGCCACGATCTACATGCTTAGCAAGGGTTCGCTCTTGCTGGGTCGTGCGGATTGTGCCGAGCCGGCTGAAGCGGTTTTCAAGGAGCTCGAATCACGCGTCGGGGACAAGGCTCAAGCCATTGACCAATTGCTTTCGTCTGACTATCCAAAGTGCACCTGCACGGCGGATGTTTGGACGATTGCTCAGAAGGTTGCCGCTCTGCTTCCCAAGAAGGAAGCGTCTGATCCCGCCCCAAAGGACGAGGAGAAGAAGAGCGACAAGCCGACGAAGGGCAAGGGTCGAAAGACCAAGGCCAAAGGTCAGTCGTCCGAAGGTCATCCAGCTCAAGAACAGCCGGCGGACGCTTCGGCAGAAGGCGAGTCTTCCAGCGGTCAAGAAGGCCAGTCTACGGATGAACAGACTTCCGGTAGCAAGTCGGCCAGCGGACAATCGTCCAACGGTCAGCGCGCTGACGACAAGTCGGTCGTTCTCGTGGACGAAAACGGCGAGTCGGTGCAGGAATGCACGGACTTTTCTGGCGAGGAGTTCCGCGCCGCCGTTGAGAAGGCTTGCAAGAGCCAGAAGGACAATGACGGGCTTCCCATGAAGCTCGATCTGACCGGGCTCAACAAAGGCACGAACAGCTTCCCTGAGCACTATCGGGTTCGGGGGCGCGTGTTCTTCGATCAGGTGCGCCAGCACAGTCGGCATCTTGGCCGGATTCTTCATTCGTTTGTTCAAAGCACCCGTCGCGAGCATTCGCTCGTGGGGTCCTGCGGCATTCGGGCGAAGGGTTCTGCGCTGAGTCGCCTTGCGGTTGGCAACCCTCGCGTGTTTGAAAAGAACACGCAGGTGAAGGCGGTCAACACGGCGGTCCAGATCATGCTCGATCAGTCGGGCTCGATGGATGGCCGCCCGTTTGAAACGGCTCTGACGTCGGCGCTGTCGCTTTTCGAAGCGTTGCGCAGCATGTCAGGCGTGAAGGCGGGGCTTGCCACCTACTCCAGCAGCATCAGCGGGCATGTTTTGCCGCTTCTGCAGCTGGGACAGCGCATGACGCCTGAAGCACAAGATCGGATCGCCCGGATCGGGGCTGGTGCCGGAACGCCGGATTTGTCGGCTGTGACGGCATCGGGCTACTTCTTGGCAAAGTGCCGCGAAGAGCGCAAGGTGGTGTTCTACATCACCGATGCCTCCGACTTCTCGAATGACGCCGCCGACATGGTTCGGCGTCTTCAGGCCGAGGGTGTTCTCTTTGTCGGCATCGTTATCGAGGGTCGCTATCGGATGAGCACGGACTTCAACGCGCTTCGTCACGTAGTGGCTATCAAGTCGGTTGATGAGCTGGAGGAGAACCTGCTGGGCTTAGCCAAGCGGATCTTCTATTAACTCTCAACCCTTTCCCTGCGGGGCTCGCAAGCTCCGTCAGGGGCATGGCGGGCTCTGCTTTCTTTTAGGAGCGGCCATGCTCAATCATCTTTCTCTCAACCAGCTGGCCTTGTTGGATTCGGTGCTCGTCGCTGTGGCGTACGGCCTGATCCTCTTGCTTGAAGAGCTCGTGCTCTTTGAGTTGTTCTAGCTGTTTGAACCCTTGTCGGGGATGCTTTCCCACAAGGGATGGCGTCCCCTCCATTTTTTCTTTTAGGAGGCTCGCCATGAGTCAGCTTTTCCCAATTTCCGTCAATCCAGAAGACAAAGCCAAGGTGCTCGACGCGTTCTTCGGAACGAGTCTTTGCGCCCAGCGCGAAGTCGAGGAGGTCATCCGCATTTTTGGCGCTGAGGAGGCCGCTGTGCGCACGTCGCGCGGGCTTCTCTGCGCCGAGGACGATGACGTCAGCTTTGCTGGCGTTCCGCCTCAGACCATCCTCTCGTCTTGGCGGCGAGTCGGAATCATTTAACCCTCAAGGGGACGCCTTTCGTTCCCTTGAGGGCGAATAGCGTCTCCGAAGATTACTTTTTCTTAGGAGACAAACATGTCTGAAAACAAAACCTTGTCTGACAACACTGTCATCACTCTCACAGTTGGCGACCTTCAACGGTTGCTCAAGATGGCGGATGAGCTCGAAGCTCCCATCGGACGCGACATAGTGCACGGCGACTTGAACGGCGACGGGTACAACGATCAGGTGGCAAACGTCCTCTCGGACGTCCGCTGCTGTCTGGTGCGGCGCTGGATCGCCAGCGTTGCGCCGGCGTTCGGTGACGGGGCCTTGGAGCCCGACGAAAGTCGTTTCGACGACGATGAGAACTGGGAGGAGACGTACGAGATGTACGGCTTCGCCCACGACGATCCGTCGCAGTCCGACAAGCAGTAGTAACCCCTCGGGGCGCATCCAGCCCCTTGGGGCAATGGTGCGCTCCAAAACTTTTTTGGAGAAATACCATGCAGACAAAACAACCGGCCAAAACGATCCTTGCCAACCTCCTCCGCGACGCCGCTCTTGAAGCGGAACGTCACGCGAAGATGCTTTCGCTCGACACCTTCCCGAATTACGGAGACTGGGACGACGTGAAGGACCATCCCGCGATTAGCGAGGTGCGTTGGGAGTGGAACGAATGGGACGAGCTCAATAACTCCATCAACGAATGGCGTTATCTGAGCGCCGTCGCCAACAACTGCGAAGAAGTTGAGGTCGATGTCGAGTGCAAGCGGCTTGTGCAAGCGCTTGAGCCGATTGAAGCCTTCGTTGCAACTGTTGGTGACAACGCGAACGAGTTCGTTTACTGGTGACCACTTCGATTAGTTTTGCCGTTGTTAATTCATCCCTTGCGGGGCTAGCCACCCCGACAAAGGGTCATGGCGGCTCCGCTCTTCTTTTAGGAGTCAACCATGATGAAAGTTTTGAAGCACGAAGCCATAAGAGGTGAGGCCCGCTTTGCCTCGGTTGCCGATGTTCTGTGCTCGTTCGCGAGCATCAAACAAGCAACGGATCCAGCCGCCTTCAAGGCGTTCCTCGCGAGCGCCAAGGCGGAGTCGTATCTCATCGTTCAGTTGCCCGAAGCAGAAGTGACCTACTTCTTCTTGGGCCACGGCTTGGGATGCTTCGGCATCACGGGGCGGCTCGACGGTTCGTCTTGTTGTGCCTTCAGCGTCGATCCAATGGTCGCGCTCGAAGTGCAGAGCCAGGCGTTCCGCAGCTGATCCTTTGGCTTCGTTTTGAAAAACCTTTTCCGAGAGGAAAGACATTTCCTCTTGGGAGGGATGTTTTTCCTCAAAGGGTTTCTTTTGGGAGAAAAACTATGTGTACAAGCACAGAACGCAAGGTCCTGTTTGCACAGGCTTGCGACGTCGATGACATGGAGTGCCTTTTGGGGTGCATGAACAGCCTCGAAGACGTTTTCAAGGTGCACTACGCGCTTTGCGAAGGTCTCGCTCCGCTCACCGAAGCCGACAAGGCTTGCATCCGTGAGATCGCTCTCGCGACCGTCGAGGAGAAGCGCCAAGCGCACTGCTCCCCGTGGTGGAGAGAAGGGCTCAAGGCTGACCTCAAGGCCATGGGCTTTGCCGTCGAGGCAAACGAGGTGCTGGACGAATTCTTCGGAGACGAAGAAAACGCCCGGCGCGCCACGGAAGTCATCCGTGAAAACGGACCTGAAGCGGCGGCTCAGAAAGTCGAAAACGGCGAAGTCTTCGACGACGAGCATCGAGGGAATTTCGCGGGCTTCTCAGCTCGCCTGATCCTTTCGAGCTGGCGTCGGCTCCGCATCATCTAATCGAACCTTGACCCCGAGGGGATTCGCTCATCCCCTTGGGGATGGTGTTTCCCGAGGGATTCTTTTTCTTTGGAGAAAAACCATGCACATCAAGAAAGAATTTGTGACGTTCATCCCGGTCTGGGCGGTTCCAGTGCTCTGCAACGGCCCCGATGGAAGCGAGTCTGAAGAAGACCTCGCGCTCATCGATGGGTTCTACAAGACGCTCGCCAAGTGGGGCTATACCAATCCAACCTTCGACTTCGGCAACGGAGTGGAAGACTGGCAAGCGCAGTTCGTTGCTCACCCTGCCTTTGGCAAGGCTTGTGATGCCGTAGAGACCCGGATCGTGCAGTTCGCTGCCTGATCGTTACAAAAAACCATCGTAAACCCGCAGGGGATTCGTCATTCCCCTCGGGGTCATGGCGCGTCTTCTGCTTTTTTTGGGAGTCATAACCATGACAACGCTTTACAGAACTGAACCCTTGTGCACCCTCTGGAATGCAGAACACACCTCGTCGATCAAAGTCCTCTATCAAGAGGGCAATCTCGAAGAGGCCTCTCAATTAGACGCCGACTACTACGGCGTTGAGGTCTTCTGCACGGTGGAGAGTGTTTCGGTGTGCTTTAGCGAGGAAGCGGAGACGTTCTCGTCGCATCAGATCGCCCTCAAGGAAATTGAGGCGAGAAGGCGCGGCGATCGAGTGTTCTATCTCCATTATGGAGAGCACTCGTGCTATGCCTTCCGTGTGGAGAAGTCCTGTCCAAAGGCGGATTGGGACAGCGGGTGTTGCGGCATCCTCGTGGTGCGCCGTGACCGTTGGCCTGAGAAGTACTGGGCGAACAGCTTTGTCTATCGTCTGATACACAAGGCTTTCTCCGAACCCGTCGAAGCCTGCCTCAACGGCTGGGTCTATGAAGCCTTTGTTTCCTCGGAAGATGAAACGGTTGGGTATCCAGGCTCGTACTCCGTGGAGGATGCGGTGAAGTATGCGCAAGCAGAACACCCAGACATTAAGTACCGGGAAGATGAGTTCGAGGAAGAGACGACTTATCGTCTTGCCGCTTAGAGCTCTTTAACTTTTTCAACCCTTTGGGGCGTACTAAAGCCCCTTGGGGTCATGGTGCGCCCTCTTTTTTGGAGTCGCATCATGCCAATGAAAACCCCCGAATTTGTCCGCTGGGACGCAGAGCATCAGAAGTCCATCGAAGTTTTCTATCAGGAAGACGAACTGGACGAGATCATTCGCCTTGACGCTGAGTACTTTGGCATCGACGTGTTCTCGTCCGTCGAGGACGTCGCAAAGATGTTCTCCGCCACCGGCAGGGTGTGGACCCAGCATCAGATCGACAAGATCGAAGCTGAGTCCCGCCGCAAGGGAGATCGAGTGTTCTATTTGGAGTACGGTGAACACTCGGGATATGGGTTCCGCCTCTACCGCCACGAAAGCCGTCACCACATCTTTGGCCGTTGCGCGGGCATCTTGGTTGCCCGTCGCTGCACCTGGCCCGAGACGTCTTTCATCGAGAGCTACGTTTTCGAACGGCTCGATGAGGCTTTCAGCGAGCGCGGGTGTGCGGTTCTCAATGGCTGGGTTTTCGAGGCCGTCGTGAAGACGGAGGAAGGAAACTGCTGCTATCGAGATCATCTCTCTGAGGAAGAGGCATTGGCCGACGCTCAGAGGGACTACCCAGATATCAAGTACTCGAACGATCAGTTCGAAACTTCGTATCGGCTTGCGGCGTGAGGTATGCTTAGAACTAGGTTCAAGGCATCCTTGCAAGGAGCGGCCCATGTGGCTTTCTCTCATCTGCTTTTTCGGCGGAATTTTCGGACTTTGGGCTTTTGGGGAATTTGTAGCGCGCCTCAAGTAGCCTAGTTCGAGCCCTGTTTTTTTAACCCTCAAGGGGAAACTTCTTCCTTTTGGGGCAAGGTGTTTCCCTGTTTTGGAGAAGCGCCGTGAAACAAACCTGGCTCAACTTGACTGACGATTTAAAGATCTTCGAATCCGAGAATCGTCAGGAAGGCGCTGGCATTGCGGCATCCCTGCCGCTTCCAGCGTTCTATACCCTGAATCCCGTCACACTTGGACAGGAGCCCCAGCAATGGAGCCTTGTTCCGGGACTGTTGGCGGAGCTCAATCAGAAAACAGACTACTTCAGCGACATCGACAAGAAGCTGGCTCGTCTGATGGAGATCGTTTCGTGCACGGCGACGTTCCAATACGCCGTCCAGCACGATCAAATCGACTTCGACGAGTTCTGCCGAATGATCGATACGGAAGGGCATCTGTACTTTCAAGACTTCAAGGAGTACGTCGTGACGGGGGTTCTTAACCTCTCTTACGATGACCTTCCGGATGCGGTCTTCAAAGACTGGATGCGCCCCTATCTCAAGCTGTTGCGATGGCAGCGTGACGAGGTAGACGCCAGCTGGTTCGCAGCTTGCGGCCTTACGAAGTAGTTCAATTCAACCCCCTCGGGGACACCATCCCCGAGCGGGGTCATGGTGTCCCCATTTTTTATTTCTGTGGAGACACACCATGACAAACCATATCGAAAAAGTCGCAATCGCCCTCAACATCCCCGCATCCGAAGCAAGCGCCAAGGAGCTGATGCTCCAGCGCAAGCTGGAAGAGTTCGAGATCGCCATGAAGCAACGCTATGACGAGCTCGGACTCAACCCGGATCGGGCCACCTCCTCGATGCCGCTTCCCAAGATGTCGCATCATTATTGGGAGGACCTGATGGCGTTTTTGCGCCAGATGGGCGGTGCCATTAGTGAAGGACTGGCCTTCTTCTGCTCGGCTCGTCGCGTTATTGGCGACGATGCCGAAGTGGAAAGAAGCTTTATCTATCCGCTTTGGCAGCGACTCTTGTCTGCTTCGACGATCTGCTACGCGCTCTCCGATTCCGTGAGCATCGCGTTTGCAGGAAACATTGAGCAGTACGTTTATTAAGAAGTTCTAACCCCTAGGGGATGCCTAATCCCCTTCGGGTGCATGGTGTCCCCAAAATTCTTTTTGGAGAAAAACCATGAAAAAAGAAGAACTTAACTTCCTTAACGAAGCGTTCGAAAAGCGCGGCGCATACCTCGAACCCCTCGACAGCGGAATGCTTCTGCTGAACTTTGAGCCAGAGGAATACGTCTCGTACGACACGCGTTACGAGTTCTCTCCCGACGAATCCGAGGACATTCATTCTTTTGCCAAAGCGCTCCGCGAGTTGGCAGAAAACTTTGATCCTGATGAGGAGGCGTCGCTCTGGGTTGGTCCCGACGGCCACGGCAAAAACGGGGCCCCGTACCGACTCAGAGACATCTTGCGGGAGTTTGATCTCGTCAAGGCCGAATACGAGAAGTTGGCTGAGATCGCTACGGCGGTCGAAGCTGACATTCGAGACTTTTCGGACCGTCGCCACCGCCTTCAAAAGAAGTTGTCGGCTGAAAAGCTGGCGGCTCTTCAGGCGTTCTTTGACGAAGGCCGGCGGTTCCGGTTTTCGGACACACCCATCGGCAACAAGCTGCGCCACCTTATTGGAGGACAGACCGAGTCCTTCAGGACCGAGGGAAAGCAGGTTTACGTGGTGCTCACGGATTTATCCGTGACGCACTACGTTTGGGTCGGCAAATCGACGTCAGTCACTGAAGCCGATCTTTCCAACCTCATGGAATCCGATGAGGGCGCGGATCCCAGCGAAGTTGTGCTGGGCTATTTCGCCGATGAAGGTGAAGCAAACGTCGATGAGATCATGGATCTCCTTCAGGAGCTCGTGAGTGCGCTCGATTTCCTCGAAAGGGACATTAACGCCTCGACGCTCGAAGGGATCCTGGGGTATCGCGTCGATTAACTGCCTCCGCGCAAGCGGATATTGCGGCGGTGAAGGCTTGGGCCGCCACCGCTCGCTTTTAAATTTCAACAATCTTCCCGGAGGGAACGGGTTCCCTTCGGGGGATTGGTTTCCATCGGGATTGGAGTCTCAAGATGACAAATCATCAGTATCAGTACTCCGTCGCCGATGTTCGCAAGGCGGCGGAAAACCGCTGGGGAGAAATCTTCAGCTCGTTGGCCCCGGTCTTGCGCGAAGCGATGGACCGGCCCGGCAAGCATGTTGCCTGCCCGGTGCATGGCGGCACCAACGGCTTCCGTTTGTATCCAAACTACAAGTTGAACGGAGCCGGCGTGTGCAACACCTGCGGCAACTTCAAAGACGGGTTCGCGCTCTTGCAGTGGTTGAACGGCATGTCCTTCGGGCAGGTCGTCGCCGCTGTGGGTCGCTTCCTCAACCTCAAGCGCCCCGGACAGGTGGTAGCTGAGGAGAAGGACGGGCGCGTCTTTGTGGGAAAGCTTGTCTTTGTGGGTCAGGTCGAGAAGAACGGTCGCTCGTTCTTCGCGGTCAAGATCTGCGAAGAAACGGCGAAGCGTGTTCTTAACCTCTCGGGCAAGGACCTGCTTCGAGCGATTAACGTCGCCGGTCTCCGGCAAGGGGATCGTGCGAAGCTCACGCTCATCTCGACGCAGACTGTTGAGAATCAGCACGGCCAGTTCCAATTCAAGCTGTGGGGCGCTGAAAAGCTCCCAACCCTTGAAGAGGAAGAGGCCGCAGCCAAGGAGAGACAGGATCGTGACACCGTGATTCAAAACGGCATCGCGAAGCTCTGGTCTCTGGCGCAGCCCATCGATGCGGAAGAGTCAGCGCTCGTGCGCACGTACCTCTCTGGTCGTGCCATTGAGTTAAAGGCTTCGGACGTAGCGGATCTGCGGTTTTTGCCGCAGGCCCATTACAAGGACGCAGCCCATAGCTGCTGGCTCCCTGCCATGGTGGCTGCCGTACGGGATCCCGCCGGAAAGCTCATTGCTCTGCATCGGACGTTTTTGTCCGAGGCGGGCAGGAAGGCCTCGGTGTCGGTTCCGAAGAAGCTCACCCCGCTTCCAAGCGATGCCACTCTCAACGGAGCAGCGATTCGTCTTGGGCAAGCAGGCGCGATTCTTGGCGTGGCCGAGGGCATTGAAACGGCTTTGTCCGTCTTCTGCGCCACTGGCCTTCCCACGTGGAGCACGATCTGCGCCAACGGGATGGAACAGTTTGTTCCGCCCGCCGGCGTGAGAGTGGTGCTCATCTGGGCCGACAAGGATCGCACGGAGGTGGGAGCCAAGGCCGCCAAGGCGTTGGCTCACCGTCTGCGCAAGATGGGAATCCTCGGTGTAGTCATGACGATTGAGAAGGCGATTCCAGAAGCGGCCAAGGGCCTCGATTGGAATGACATTCTCTGTCAGGACGGCGCAGAGGCGTTCCCCGTCGTGAAGTAGTTTTCATTAACCCAAAGCGGGGACTCGCTCCCCGTTTGGGGATCGCGTCTTCGCTGCTTTGCGAGGTGCGATAATGAAGCCTCAAGAGAATGCACTGCTATGGTGTTTGTGTCAGGTTCTGCGGAGAGTCGCGGAATTTTCAATGCTTTGGGGAATCGCGGTTTCTGCTGCGATTTTTCTTGGCGAAGTTCCGATGGCTGGACAGCCGAACATGAACTGGCTAGGGTTCTATACGTTCTTACTGACGATAGTCATAGACCTTAGCGTGAACTACGTGGAGAGCTAATATGTTCCATATTACGGAAGAAGCGATTCGTTATGCTTGGTCGGTTAATTTTGGCCTCACTGCAATCGCGGTGGTAGCTTTCCTTCTGGCGCTTGTTGTTAAACACAAGTCAAAGAAATAGTCTGGGCACTTTTGCCCCAAACAACCCCGTTTGTTCCCGAGCCGCAAGGCTTTGGAACGGCGGGGTTTTTTGTTGCCTGCGAAAAATAGGCATGGGGGAGGAGGTTGGGCTCGATTTTGAGCCAAATGTGCCCTAGCCTGAATATTGCACCGGCCATTTGAGACCGGTGCAATATTCAGGCTAGGGCACATGATCCCTGCGGAGCAGTTCGTATGCGTCACGCGTTGACGCATGAGTGTGCTACGCTTCTTGGAAATTTGTTTTTGGGATGATTGCAGAGCCGAAAGAGGGTTTAGCTAGCGACACAAAAATCTCCCAAATTTGTCACGCTATTGGAAAACTTGAAAAAGTTATGATAACGTGCGTCACATCTGAT
>CAVACW010000098.1:0-10575 GCA_963587345.1 uncultured Oscillospiraceae bacterium
TGCGCTGCGCAAGCGCTCCCTCGCCCTTGGCGAGGATCACGGGCAGCGGCGTTTTCTCCTTGTCATAGTCCAAGGCCACTGCAAAATGCGTCGGATTCACCACAAGCACCTTCGCCTTTCGCGTGTTCTCCACGGCGTTCTGGTTCATGATTTCACGGTAGAGCTGCTTGCGCTGCCCCTTCACCATCGGATCGCCTTCGCTGTCCTTGTACTCGCGCTTGACTTCGTCCATGCTCATCATGTGATCCTTCGTCCACTTGTACTTCTGGTACAGGTAGTCAAGGACCGCAATGACGCCGAAGGCGCCCGCGGACATCAGCAAAAGCTCGCCCACGGCCTGCCCCAGAACGCTCCACATGGCGGAGACGCCTCCCTTCGGGACATTAAAAAGGATCGGTATGTACTTTTCAAGAACCTTCCAGACGATGCCCCCCAAAACTGCCACCTTGATGAGGTTCTTTACAAGCTCGAAGAGATTCTTCATCGAAAAGACCTTCTTGAACCACTTCGTGGGGCTCAAGTTTTCGAGCTTCGGGGTCGCCGCCTTCGGCGCAAAAAGAAAGCCTGTCTGCATGAGAAGGATGCACAGGGCGGACACCATGACGATCCCGACAATGGGCAGCACGATCGTCACCGACGCGTCGATCACGGCGCTCGCGCACCGCGCCATGGCTTCTTCAAAGGGAAGCTGCATCACGGTCATCGGGAGCATCACCATCTCCACAAGGTCCTCGTAGATGGCGCGGCCGTTCCCCACGGCGTAAACCGCGATCGCAAGCACCGTGGCCGCGGGCGCCAGGTCCTGCCCCTTGCAGATGTCGCCCTTTTCTCGGGAGTCTCGAAGTCGTTTCGGTGTCGGTTGTTCGGTCTTTTCACTCACGGCAGCCACCTCTGCATCGCGGCGAGGTCAAGATTAAAGAGCGCAAAGCGCTCCGGTGCGTCCGTCATCAGCACCGCAAAGTAAAAGATCAAGAGAAACGACGCGATGGCGCTCTTGATCGGCATCGCGAGAATGTAGACGTTCAACTGCGAGGCAAAGCGGTTGATGAGCCCCAGAGAAATGTCCGTGAACAAGCAGGCGAGCACCACAGGGGCCGCGAGAAGCACCATGTTGACGGCAAGCTTGGCGACAGCGCCCGCAAAAAAGAGCGCCGCTTCTTCGGAAAAGAACTTCGCTGGAAGCCACTCCGCCGGTGACCAAATCACATAGGTGCCGTAAAGCACCGACAGGAACGTCAGAAAGCACCCGGTTGCAAAAAAGACGTAGACCGTACTCTGAAAAAGAAACGACCCCGTGGGCGACGTTTCTTCGCCCGAGAGCGGATCGCTTTGCTGCGCCATGCTCGCGCCGCGCTGGTTGTCGATGAAGAACCCGGCGCTTTCCACCGCCCAGAAGGCCATCCCGGAGAGGTAGCCCAGAATGAAGCCCAGAAAGACTTCCTTCAGAATGAGTCCCGCAAACGCCACAAAGCTTGTCGCGGTAAAGGGTAGCACGTCCGGAAAGGACGCCAGCATCATTGGGTGAAGAATGAGGTAGAGCGCAAGAATGATGGCGCCCTTGGCGCCTGCGGCGAGCACGCTGCTTCCCATGAAAGGCGCCACGATGATGAACATCGCCAGCCGTGCCGCCCCGAGAATGAAGGCAAGAAAGTGCTCTTCGAGCGTGAAGTCGCCTAACAGCTGTTCCATCGTCCGCGCCTCTTTCGGACGACCATCAGAGCAGATAGAACCGGTTGAAGATCTCTTCGGCAAAGCGCAGGATTTCCGCCGACATCCAGCCCCCCAGCACAAAGAGCGAGCCCACGACCGCGATGAGCTTCACGCCGAAGACAAGGGTCTGCTCCTGCAGCTGCGTCACGGCCTGAATGAGGCTCAGTCCAATGCCGATCACTGCCGCCACGAGAATAGGCGGCAGCGAGATCATCAGCACCAGATAGAGGCACTGACTCGCGTAATCCATGGCGAGGGTATGCATGATGAAGGAGCCTGTAGAAGAAAACGGACAGCGCCGCACCGAAATTACTTCGGGCGGCGCTTCAACTTTACTGCACTTTGCTACGAAAGGATCTTCGTGCGCGTTTGGTTGACGTTGGCCTGAATGTCAGCCTGCACAGAAGTGGCCTTGCTGATGACCTGCTTCAAAGCATCCGTCAAACTGTCAAGCTGCGTAATGTCGGCGCGCATCTTCTCGATGTCGGCGTCCATTTTCTTGATCTGGACGTCATACCCTGCACTCATCGACTCGCCACCAGCTTCAATCATGCTTTTCACGCCGCCTGCCCCCTGTAAACCTGACTGCACAAAAGCATTACGGGTAGCCAACGCATCGCCCTCCAAACCGCTATTCATATTGCAGTAGGACCCGATCATGCCGGCAGCACCAGTAAACAACTGCACCGAACCAGAAACCAAGCCAAAAACAAGCTTGGTTGTAGCCTGAGACCTCATCTCCTCCGCCTGATTCTGAATTGTCTGCACGATGGCCTGCGACTGCGCCTTGCGAGCCTCGGTGGTGGCGCGACGGGACTCGTCAGCCGTGTCACTGACCAATGCAAGGATCGTAGCCCCCAGAGAGGGTAACGCTAAGCCAGCAAGCGTCGCCGTATTGACGGACGTCGTGGGCCTCGTGAGCACAGGCAGTCCAGAGCTTCCATCGCTCTCGGGTTGCTCAACGGGGGGAATCACCTCGTCAACGGCCACCTTCGTCCGACCGGCATTTCCCGCTGCATTAATCGCGGCCAGATCGAGCGTGTTGATCTTTTGGTTGGATACGGAATCAATCGTCATGACTCTTTCCTATTTATGCTGCCGAAGGCGATGCGGTCAGCACCGCCGTAGCGGTCTGATTGCAGTCTTCGACAATGTCCTTCACAGCGCTCATCAGCTTGTCAGCCGCATTCATTTCGGCTTCGATGAGGTCCTGTTCCATCTTCATCTGATTGCGAAGCTGCTCGAGAATAGCGTCGATGTCCACGCTCTTCGCTTCAAGTTTGGCGATGCGATTGCTCACTACTGCCATGCCGATGGTGCCGATGCCCTGACCAATGGTCGTTCCACCAGTCACAAACTGAGAAACCGTTGAGAGCTTCGCCGCCGTATTTACCGCCGCCTTGCCGGCGCCTTCGCCAATCTTGGCAAGCCCCGTAGCCGTGGATCCAGCCGCCGCGCCGCCCAAGCTCAAGGCAATGGAAGCCACCACAAGCGTCATCTGCACGCCAAAAGCAATCCACTTGGCCGTTTCCTCACTGGCGCCGCAGGCTTTGCTGATGCCTTCTACGGCGGCTGAGATACAAAACTTGCCATCGCTTGCCATTGAAGCGATGCTGTCAGCCAGCATCACAAGACCGATGGCGCCGCCCGCAATCATGAGCGGATTGCCGGTCGCCACACCTACCACCGTCGTCGCCGCGGCAGCGATGGCGCCCGCAATGATTCCGATCACTTTGAAGACCTTGCAGAAGCCGTCCCAAAAGGACTGCTCCTTCAATTCGTCAAGCTTTTCCTTCAAAGCCGCAAGCTTCTTCTCGCCCGCGGCCTTCAAGTCTTCGCCCTTCTTTTCAAGGCTGTCCACCGCCTGCTGGATGCTGTTGCGGCGGTCTTCATCGGAAATGGCAGAAAGGAGCGTGTCAACCGAAATGCCACGCTGAGAAAGCGGCAACTCGGGCAACTCCAGCGAAGCAACAAGCTCCGTGATGGAAACCGCGGACGGAATGTCATCCGCCGTCGAGTCCGCGCGGGCGAACTTGGTCGACTGGACTGCGCTCAGCCGCCCCACGTTCGCCGCGGAAATGTTGTTGATAACCGTCATGGCTATTCCTTCTTGAGGAGGGCCAGAATAGCTGACGCCTTCGCGCGACAGGTCGCCCAGCGAGCGTCCTCGGGCTTGGCAAGCGCCAGGACTGTCTGAATGGCCACGACAGCGTCTTCTTTCTTTCCAAGCTTGATGAGGCAGCGGGCGGCAAAGAGGAAGGGCTCCGGATTTTCAAGTTGCGTGGCGACGGCCGCCATCTGGTACGCGTCCACCGCCGCCTCGTACTGGTCCAGCGCCTGACGGCATCCCCCCAGTCCGAGCCAGAAGCGATAGTCGCCGGAATCGTAGAGCGCAAGGGCCTGAAAAACTTTCACCGCGTCTTCGTAGCTACCGGACGTATAGAGACCGTGGCCCAGCGCATAAAGGCTCTCAAGCTTGTCCTTGCCCATCCCCGTCACTTCCGCTACGGATGCACCGTTTTCGAAGGCGCCGACGAGTTTCTGGAGCTGTTCCTGATTAAGCAGCATTTCAGACATTTTCTGGAATCCTTTTCTACGTATATCAGCGGGCCATCATGCATCTAACATGCACCCAGTCCGCTAGTGGAGGGAAAAAAGCCAAACTGGCGCCCTCCAGATTGTGTTGTACTGACTAATAAAACCGCGCTTCTAAAGCAATTGCGGCTTCATATCGCGATGGCACCGCGACGCGGACGGCGCGACGATGAAGTTACCGAAGCTTCCGTCTCCGTCGTGAGAGCTGCTACAGCCGCCGCACCTGCGCGCGCTGCTTCTGCCTTCGCCGCTTCCATTGCCTTCTGCACAGCCGGTGTTATCTCAGTCGGATCAATCTTCACTTCTTGATCAACGGAAAAACCCATTACCTTTTTCGCTTCGTCAAACTTTTGATTGAGCCGGCCAAGCTCATCACGAAGCCGAGAGAGCGTTTCCTGCTGCTTGGCTATATCAATCTTGCCCATGATGATTCATCCTCAAAAAAACGATATGTACTTCGTGATCCCCAACCCCTCTTCCTAACTGATGAACCCTGAATTTTCGGGGCTTCGCGGAGTGCTGAAGAACTACGATTTGATTCTAGCTCACAAGGAGCAACCGTCAAGGCGATTTATTTGCCTTTTTGAAACCGCCCTCACAAAAAAACTTTCGACGAGACTTTCTTTACATATCCTTACTCTTAACTTCTCACAAAAAGCAACTTCAAGTTGTAGATCGTTGATTTTGTATTAAAGGTCTTACATTTCGAGACTTCTGACATCCAAACCAAGGGCGGGCATGATTTTTTCACTAACAAATCAAATGCTTGCAATGATTTTTCCTTCCCAAAGTTACCCTATTTTGAGAAATTATAGGAAACGACATTGATGTTTGTGCTTGACTGACCAACACAGGCTTGGTGTCCTGGAGTCTGTCTTACTCGAAGCACAAGTCACTTTGTCGTTCCGTATAAGATTGGCGCAGAGCAAGGCACTACCTCAGACCGCCGCTTTGCGTCGTAAACGTCTTTTCCGCCGTAACAAGCAGGCCCATCGGCGGCTGCCAGCCCATCTGCATCGCGGTTTTGAGGTTGACCACGATGCCCTGATCCTGTGCATAAATCTGACTCACGCTTCTCGGCTTTGCACCCAAAATGATCTTTTCGATCACCTTTGCCTCAAAAAGCCCCATCGCTTCAATGTTCTCTGCTCCGACGCCCAGCAGTATCCCACGTTGCACCTCTTCAGCACCCGTCTGTGAAAAAGCTGGAACACCACGGTCAGTAAACAGCTTCACCAAATCAGGCATCTCTTTATCGCTTGCCGGAAACCACGTCAAGTAGACGGCGTCTGCTCCGTCCTCGTCTATCGCCTGACGCACCGCTTCACGAAAGCGCAAGTACGACTCTTCTAGCGCCCTGTCATCGCTTGCGTAGGTGCGAACAATGACACGGAAGCCGTGCTCGGCGGCCAGTTTTTTCGCATCCTCCACGCCAGAACGAAAACGATTTGCATCCGTCGCAACAATCGCAAGCCGCCGAAAGCGAAAGATCGCATAAAAGCGCATCAACTGCCACGACCAGTAGTCAACTGTCACCATGGCATGCACATTGTCCTTACCGGAATCCTCAGCGCTCTTCACAATTCCCGTAGCAACTGGGTCGGAACTGTTGAGGCTTACAACCGGTACATCGTTCACCGTCCGTGCCATGTCATAGCTTGCGTCGGTACCGAAAGTGAGTATGAGGTCTACGTCGCGTCGTGTGCGCAGACGCTCTTTCACTGTTTGAACCACTACCTTACGCTCCTCATCGCTCCAAGCGTAGTTGTAGAAACCGTCCGACAGAAAGGTCAAGGCATCACCGACTCCCGTGTGTTCCACAAGTTGCGACCAAAGAGGCTGAATTGCTTGTGAGCCAACGGGCATCAAGAAGTCCGCCGAACGAATGAGCCCCCGTTGCGCCAGCCCTTTCACCGTCGCCACCAAAATTGCCTGATAGCGGTAGTAGTCACCCCCCACCACAAGAATCACTCGCGCAGGCTGCTTCAAGGAAAATGCCGACAGAGCCGCCGCATGCGCCGAAAGCGCGAATCCCGCCCCCCCCGTCAAAAGAGTTCGCCGCTTCATGCTGCCTCCACCAACCGTCTGACTGCAAGCATCGTCATATCATCCGAAGGTTCAGCACCCGCCCGGTGCTCCTCAACCGCCGCCACAATACGCTGTACTGCTTCGCCGGCGGCAAGCCCCCGGCAACCTTTCGCAGCCCTCTTGAGACGTTCCTCGCCAAAGAGTTGCCGCGAGCCATCCATCGCCTCCGTAACGCCATCGGAATAAATGATCATCAAGTCGCCCGCATCCAACCTGTCGCTGAATTCCTTGAATTCCGCTTCTGCAAAAACCCCGACCAGAGGTCCCGACACCTCGCGCAACCAACGCACCGGGGCATCAGCCGCTTCTGAGATAATCACAGGAGGACAATGCCCTCCATTGGCGAAGACGAACGTTCCCGTCAACACATCAAGGCAACCGATCCAAAGCGTTACAAACATGCAGTTGGGGTTGTTGACTGCCAACTGGTCATTCACCTTCCTCATTACCGCCGCAGGCGAAAGCCCTAGCGACACTGCCTGCCGCACCATGGTGAGGGTCATGCTCATGAGAAGCGCCGCAGATACCCCCTTGCCAGAGACGTCCCCCAACACAAACACTTTTTGTCCGTCAGGAGCGTCCAAAACATCGTAAAGGTCCCCTCCAACCGCCTTCGCTGGTTGCATGGCGGCAAACGCTTCAAAACCCTTCCCCTTGGTTTCCCCTTCAGCCGTAAGCATTCCTCGCTGGATCTCGCTTGCAGCATTCAATTCGCCCAGCAGGCTATGCTGGTGCGCCAGCGTCGTCTTGAGTCGAGCGATATTTACATCCAGAGCCGCCGTCATGTGCCGGAAAGCGTCCGCCACCTGCCCCACTTCGTCAGTTCGGCTCGCAGGCAACCCCTCGGAAACGGCAGCAAGACGGCTTTCCTGCGGAGCTTCCATGAAATCAATCGCGGCGATCCCTCGTGCGCTCGCCGCGATGCTCCGCAAAGGCCGCAGTACACGTGTCACCGTAGCGATTCCCAGCCCTGCGAGCAACACAAAGACTGCAAGCACCATGACTGAAAGCTTCACGGCATAATTTCGCGCCGGCACTGCCGCCACGCTTTCGGGTAACGTCATTTCGATGTACCAATCGAGCGGCTTGAAGTAACGCACTGCGTAGAGAAGTCCTTTTTCCTTCAATTCTCCTGAAGCCGTCCCTTTCGCACGCGCCGCTTCATAGACGTCCATAGTGACGGCATAGCGACTGGAATAGGGATTGGCGCCTTTCCCCGCAATAAAAAGGCCGCTCCCCGAAGTCACAGCTACCGTTGCCCCTTCGGGCAAAGAAAGCGACCGCACGACGTCCTTCAAGTGACTTTCAACAACACGAAGCCGATCGCTTAGGGCAGTAGAAAGAAATCCTATTTCTTCGGCAGCCAGCAGAAACCCCATCGGCGTGCGCCTCATCCCCACGAGCAGGGAGGCGCGGCGCTTCCCATTGAACGTCGTTCTCAAAAAAGCAAAGTACTCTCGGCCAATGCGGTTTTCAGAGAGGCGTGCATAGTCTTTTAGGGAAAATCCCAAAAAGTCCGTTACGCCTTTGTCGTAGATCTTTCTTAAATCGCCTTCACCGTTCACCCACAGGTCTGGTGCGCGCAGCACTGCCGCTTGCGTACCATCCTTCATCATCCTAAGCAATTTTTGTCCAAGGCCTTCGTCGTCATCCTTCGACAGATACGACTCGACTCCCTTCAAAACGCCCCGAACGTACTCTTTCTCCAACTCCGCCTTCTCTGTAACCAGTGTCTGTGCATCCAGATAAGACAGTTGCAACGCCTCATCAATGAGCCGCGCTGTCGTCTCAAAGTCATTCTCTGTCGTCTCCATGGCGCGCTCATACGCGTCCTGATAGTTCCAGTAAAGGAGCGGACAGCTAGCCAGTGCTCCGATCAACGTGATGACGGCGACAAGCTTGGCACGAAGCGGCAAATCAGCAAGAATCATGGAAAGTCCTGTTTGGTTACCAGGCCAATGATAACGTGCCACAGCTCAAAATGAGCAGCTCGACGAGAACGGCCGATGTTGCGTTAAAAGGCTTCTGCGACAATGGCAACAACCACAGTGAAAGCACCAGCCATAGCATTCGCCCTTCGCTATTTATAGCGTTTCCGCTGTTTCGCTGGCAGAATTGTGCAGTTACAATAGGATAATGGAATGAGTGCCATTGGGGTGCTTTGAGCAGTAGAGCAGATTCCAGACGAGGTGAACCATATGTCAGTTGATGCACTGTCGCAGTTGAGAACCGCAGATTTCCTTCAAGTTACTCAGGATGCCGACAATCGCACGGTTCGGCTTTCTTCGAACGGAACCGTGAACAATACCCGGCTTCCGACATTTGTTTCCACGAACCAGAAGACTCTCTCTGAATTTGTAGAGGCGCTCCGGCGCGATTTCGGCACGGCCATCGCCGACGCAGCGGAGGAGCAACTCAACAGTCTGACAAACAAAGGCTCTCTGCCCTTGAAAGGCTTCATGGTGCGCGAGACGGTTGACAAGGCGGTCGCTGCCATGCAGGCCAACATCAACGTTAGAGACCGCTTTTTTTCTGGCATTGATCCTGCGCACAGCTTTAAGTCGTTCATGGAAGGCAAACTCAACGAACTTGGCATTCGAGACGAAGCGTTGCGTGTTGCCGCAATGGCTGAAGCGGAAAAAGAAGTTCGTGCCAAGGCGTCAGCAATCGGAGACAGACGTTTGGACGCAATGTACATGGAAAGTCTATGCAACCGCACGAATGTAGTCTATACGCTACTAAAGATGGAGGATTGTTGCTTCATTGAACGAGACTTGCCAGGTTCCCTGATGGACAAATTTGATCTCCGGCAGATGTTGGGTGATATGGAACTGGTAACGACTCGAGCCATCGAAGTGTTGCCGTTGTGCCGGCAAATTCAACCAAATGGACAGCTGGAGCGCAAAACAGTTTGGTTTGCACTCACTGCAGGCTCGACGATGCCCAAGGAAGCTGAGAACGAGAGTGTTAGAGCGTTTGCAGATAGACTTTCGAGCGCAGTTAAAGAGAATCTGGCTGCATCCATTTTCAACGGAGACAAGGCGTTGGCAGATCAGGCGTTCAACAACATCGACTGGCATTTCCATGCAGCGGTTGACATCGCCAAAACCAGGCGGGCTGTCACGAAGGAAGACTATATTCGTCCTGAAACCAAGCTGGCGTGGTGCCTCAAGAATGTGATGAAAGATCTGTCTAATAATACGCACAATCTGACAGAGGGGGCAGTAGCAAAAGATCTGCCCCGCCTCATGGAGAAGACCTTGGACGGCAAGCCGGTGACGCCGGACATACGTATACATCTGTCTGATGGCGAGTATCGGGTGAAGTGCGGACGTAATGCCTGCGATGGAAAGCCGGAGGATGGAGCGTTTCAATTTTCCAACTCAGAAGAAGCAAAGGAAACAAAGAAGGAGGTGTATGCATACCAGCATGGGGCTCCGACCGAATACACGGCGAATCTTATTGAAAAGTGCAAACAACTCTGCAAGAACAGAGACCGCCAAGGTTTGACTTTGTTTTCCCTTTTTTCTCAATCTACTCCCCGCATTTTTGCCGGCCGCGGCTCAGGACAATTGATTAATACGATTAACGAGCATGCCCCAATGCATTTTGACTTGCGCATGGGGGATGACGGCAAGGCAAGATTTACGCTTACGATCGAAGAGTCGCCAGAGAAAAGCGGAACGGGGACAGTAACTATTGCCGTGTCGCCTGATGGCAAATGTGAAATCGAGGATTTGCATGCGGAGTTTGCGACGAATCCGGATCCCAGCGTCTGATCGCCCCACTTAGGAACTGCAAGATAATAACTTGATGCTATTTGAATAAAGATTCGTATAAATTCAGTGATCTACATTACTGAAGAACATCAGGTTAAAGTTTGACAGTTCCTTAGTACCGTCACTCGGACGTTCTGTTCATTCCGAACCATACCGCTTAGGAACAGTGCACGGATAACCTATATGTTTTCTGCATAAAATATCGCAATTTCGATATTTTATCGAGGGAGTGTGTTCAGGAGGTACCGCCCAATTCCCTAGGCGTCCTGAACAACCAAACAAAGGAAAATGAGTCATGTCAGTTGATGCGTTGCAGTTGAGCACGGCGGATTTTCTTCAAGTTGCTCAGAATGCCGACAATCGCACAGTTCGGCTTTCTTCAAGCGGAAGCATAAGCAATACC
>CAVACW010000099.1:0-10525 GCA_963587345.1 uncultured Oscillospiraceae bacterium
CCGCTCGCGAGCCTCTCGTCTCTCCAGACGTCTCGTCAGAAAAGCGACTCGGTGAGAGGCTTCGTGAGCGCGCCGTTCTCGCGGCAGCGCAGCCACCAGGGATTTAGCACGCCGCTTGAAGCACCGTTTCGAACCTGTGCCGCCACAAGGCTTGAGCGCGGATCGATGCAGAATTCCCGGAAAATGGGCAGCAGCGTCGCTCGCTCCGGATCCACCGTGAGCACCCACGCCTCCTCCTTTTCGCCCGCCATCGTCACGGGGGCGGCGTAGCCTGCGTGAACTAGGCCTTCAAGCGCCGCCGATGCGGACTCGGGACAGGCGTCCGCCGCACAGCATAGGTCTGTCAAGGTCAGCACGGGCTGCTCGGACGCACGATGCTTTTCCGTCAAGGCGCGCAGGATCACGAGCGCCGTCAAGAAGTCGTTCCCCGCGCGGTAGCTGTCCATGTAGCGGCCGGCGGTGAGCTTCGGAATCGTCGCCGTCACTGCGGCGCCCGCAAAAAAGAGGAACCACGCCACATAGATCCAGAGCACCAGCACCGGAAGCGCCACAAAGGCGCCGTAGATGTTGGTGAGCGTCCCCGCCGTGACGTAGTACTCAAAGCCCACCTTCACCACGAAGCCCGCGGCTGCCGCGGCAAAGCCGCCTGCGAATGCATTGCGCCAGGGCACGCGGCAGTTGGGGATGTACTTGTACAACGCGGAAAAGCCCAGCACCTGCAGCAAGAACTGTCCGAAAGAAAGCAGCGCCGCCGACGTCCCGGAATCCACGCCCGAGAGCGCCCGCGCCGTCGCCTGCCCGGTGATCGTGAGGCTCAGCGCCACCGCCGCCGGCCCCACCGTCATCATGGCCCAGTAGATGAGCACGCGCTGCATGAGGGGGCGGGGCGCTCGCACCTTGAAAAGGCGATTGACGGTCACAAAGAGCTTGTCAATCATCAAGAGCGCGGTCACCGCTAAACCGGCAAGACCAAAGGTCGTGAGGCCCGCCGCGTGGCTTGCGAAGTCCCGCAGGTATTGAATCAGGACGCCGCTGTACTGCTCAGGCAGGAACCCCGTGATGATGAGGTTTTCAAGCGCCGCGCGCGTGTCGGAAAACCCGGGAAAAGCCGCAAAGACCGCGAGCGACAGGGCGAGCACCGGCACGATGGCAAGCAACGTTGCCAGCGCCATCGACGAGGCAACTTCCTGAATGTTGATTTCCGACAAGCGCTCCCGCGCAAAGCGCGCGACCTGCCGCAGGGAGCCAGCGTCCGTTCCGTGCGTGAATCGAGCAAAAAGGCTCATGTCCGCCCTCCGTCAGCTGCGAGCGCGGAGCTTCTGCGCGGTTTCCTGCAGAATCGCCTCCGTCGTCTCCCAGCTCACGCAGGCGTCCGTCACAGAAACGCCGTACTTCAACTGCGAAAGATCGGCCGGGATCTTCTGGCTTCCCTCGTGAATGAAGCTTTCGAGCATCACGCCGCGAATCGACGTGTTGCCGTTCATGATCTGGTTCACGCAGTCGCGCAAAACGAAAGGCTGCAGCGCCGGGTTCTTGAAGCTGTTGGCGTGCGAGCAGTCCACGACGATTCGCTTGGCAAGCCCCGCGGCTTCGAGCGCCTTTTCCGCGAGCATGATGCTCACGGTGTCAAAGTTCGGGCGGCCGCCGCCCCCGCGCAGCACGAGGTGGCCGTAGGCATTCCCCTTGGTGAGAATCACCGCGGTGCGGCCGTTCTCGTACATGCCGAGGAAGTGGTGCGGCGAGCGGCTGGCGCGGATGGCGTTGATCGACGCGTCGAGCGTCCCGTCCGTGCCGTTCTTAAAGCCCACGGGCGCCGAAAGGCCGCTTGCCATCTCGCGATGCGTCTGGCTTTCCGACGTGCGGGCGCCGATCGCGTACCAGCTCACGAATTCGCCCAGATACTGGGGACTGAAGGGGTCAAGCGCCTCGGTGGCGATGGGAAGCCCCAGCTCGCTCACGGCCTGCATGAGGCAGCGGGCGCGAAGCATCCCTTCGCCAATCCGGAAGGACCCGTCCAGCCCCGGATCATTGATGAAGCCCTTCCACCCCGTCACCGTGCGCGGCTTTTCAAAGTAGACGCGCATCACGGGAAAGAGAACGTCGGAAACGGAGGCCGAGAGCTTTTGCAGCCGCTGGGCGTAGTCGATTGCAGCTTCAGGATCGTGAATGGAGCACGGCCCCGTGATGACCAGAAGCCGCTGGTCGTCGCCGTCCAGAATGCGGCGCACGGCGGCGCGCCCCTCGGCCACCACGGCGGCGGCCTTGGCGGAAATCGGGACGGCAGTCTTGATGTCCTCGGGCGAAGGCATCGGCTCGAAGGCTTCGATGTTGACGTCTTCCAAAGTGACGGGAAGCTGCTGGGATTCGGTAGTCATGATCGGCTCGCACAAAAATGGCGGAACACCTCCGCCCAAAAAACAGATAGTTTCATTATAGAGGCGCCGCTTCAGCCATTTTGACTTCCGGCTCACTCTTCGCTGGCGATGAGACGACTTGGCGCCGTCCGCTTGCCGTCTCGCCTTAGAGCGTCACCAGAAGCGCCGTCATCGCTGCAATGCTGATGACGATCGATAGCGAATTCACCGTGCAGGAGAGCGCCGTCTCGCGCGCGTCGTTCAGACAAAGCCCCGTGAAGATCGTGCAGATCGCCGACACGGGCGCGAGCGCAAGCACCGCGAGCACCTTGCGGATCTCCTCGTCAAAGGGCGCATAGTTCCAGAAAAGAAACGCAAGACACCCTGCCATCGCGTAGCGGATCACGAGGGTCTTCACTAGACGCAGCGCGTCCTCCTTTTTCAAATGAAGCTCAAACCCGATTCCCAGCATCAGCATGGCAAGAAAGGGGTTCGCCGCCCCCACCATGTCCGCGAAGCTCACCGCGACCGCGGGGAGCTTCACGTTGAGGGCCGCGAGCGCCACCATCGCAATGTAGGTGTCCATCGGCACGGAGGAGAACATGCGCTTTAAAAAGAGCCGCGCCGTCGTCCCCTCGCCCGAGCCCGCCACCGCGGCCGCCATGGAATAGGTAGCGCCCGTGCACATCACAGAGTTGCCGGCGTCAAAGAGACAGGTCGCCACGACGCCCGTCGGGCCCAGAAACGTCTGGATGTAGGGCAGTGCAAAGCAGCCGATGTTGTAGCCCGAGAAGTTGATCATGTTGAAGGCCTGCGCGCGGCGTCCGCCCGCAAGCCCCGCGATCCACCCGAGCGAAATCGGAAGGAGGTTGCAGACGATGCCCAGCACCACCAGCCAGAAGAGCGTGAAGTCGGGCGTGATTTTGGAAAAGTAGGAGACGACCGCGCAGGGAATCGTGATCTTGAGGACAATCGACGAAATGAGGCCGAAGTCCGATTCCTTGAAAAAGCCCCGGCGCTTTAGAAGGTAGCCCAGGGCGATGATGAGAACAAAGGCGGCGACGCGCGTCAGAACGGCTGACATGAAACGAGTCCGGAAATCGGGAAAAACGCAACGATAGTCGCTTTTCCGACGTCCGGACTCGGGACTTCCGCCCAAGGACGACTACACGAGACCGAGCCAGCTCCAGTAGGTAGCGGCAAGGATCATCACGAGCGCGTAGGCCACCACGGTAAGCACAACGCCCGTGTACGCAAAGGTCTTCACGTCAAAGGCGCCCGTGGAGTACGCGATCATGTTCTGCGGCGCGTTCACGGGGAGAATGTACCCGAAGGAGACCACGTACTGCAGGATCATCGTAAGGCCCACGACGTTCACATCCGGTGCGGAGAGCTTCCCCAATACCGCGATGATGATCGGAATGATGGCCGCAGCAAGCCCCGTCGCCGACGCAAAGCCCAGGTGAATGATGATGAGAAAGGCCGCCATCACCGCCAGCACAAAGAAGGGGGTGGAGTTCGCGAGCGCGAAATTTTCGACGATGCAGTTCGCAAGCCACTGCGCGGCGTGGGTGGACAAAAGGCCGTTCCCCAAGGAAATGCCGACCCCGAAGAGAAGCACCGTCCCCCAGTTGATGCGGCTCACGGTCTCCTTCCAGTTCATGACGCCGATTCCGGGGAGCATCAGGATCGCCACCGCGCACACCGTGGACGTCGTGGTGTCAATGGGGTGCAGGCGCTTTTCCGTCACCCAGAGGAAGACGAGGATGAGCGAAATCACCGTGAGGCGGATTTCCGGCGCCGTGATGGGCCCCAATTCCTTCAACTGCGCCTCGATCACTTCGCGGCCGCCCTTCATGCCGGAGGTGTCAGCGTTCAAGAGCTTCGTCACCACGAAGTAGAGCGCCACGGACATGAGCGCCGCAAAGGGCGCCGCCGCCACGAACCAGTCGGCCCAGGAGATGTCCACGCCCGTGAGATCGCGAATGAAGCTCACGGCCACCATGTTCTGCGCAGCCGCGGTCTTGATGCCCACGTTCCAGACACTGTCCACCTGCGCGACCGTGATGAGAAGAACGCCGGAAAATGGCGAATTCAAAGGGAGCCCAAACGCTCGCACCACGCCGATCACGATCGGCACGAGGCACGCCACGCGCGCCGTGGTGGACGGCACGAAGAAGGAAAGGATGAAGCCGCAGAAAATGACGCCAATCACGATCCGAGAGGGCGAGACGCCGCATTTCTTCAGAACCGTGAGGGCGATGCGCTTGTCCAGCCCCGTCTTCACCATGGCCGCCGACAAAAAGAGCGCCGCGCCCACGAGGCAGAACGCCGGCGACGCGAACCCTGTCAACGCCGTCTTCATCCCAGCGGACGTTCCCAGAATCGCGTCCGCAACGCCAGGCTTCGGGGAAAAACCCACCAGCACCGCCGTGAGCGCCATGATGAGGCCGCCCGAGACGGGGTAGGACACCGCGGTCGTCGCCCAGACGATGACGGCAAAGACCATGACGCCGATCATACGCTGGCCCGCAACGGTGAGGCCCTGCTGCTCAGGGGCAAGGCAGACGGCGGCCAAAGCCGCCAGCGCAAAGAAAAGGCCGTACCGCTTCATGAAGCCCGCCTTGGGCTCCGCGAGCGGCTTGGTGCTCACCAAAGTGCTGCTATCCATTGTGTTCTCCTACTCCCCGTCTTTTTTGCGAGGGTTCTTGGGAGAACGCAAAATGCGTGCCAGAACGATTTTCCTTAAGACAGCGACTTTTGACAGATCCAAGCCGCAAACTGCACCTAGCCAGTGCACCGTGGTCGAAAAAACCGCCCCAGCTTGGAGCGGCCCAGCGTGAATGCGCGACCGGCTTTCGGTCCGCGATCCCGATTCCGACGGACGCCGTCAGACTCTCAGGAAGGAGGTAAAGGTAAAGCCCAAGCCCGTCGCTCCCACGCCATCTGGTACCGGCGTCGCTTCGGCTGGTTACCTGCACTGCACTTTTCGGTTATTCAGGCATTCCTGCTCGGCCCCTTCCGGCCTTCCTTTATCTTTCACTCACAGGGCTGCGACGCCATTCAACCGAGCAAATGCGAATGTGAATGAGAACGGTTCCCGTTTGCGAAAATTTATAACGCCCGTCATCGCTTGCAACAACTGAATTGATGTCGCAGGCAACGACGGGCGTTATGTCGAGTGAGAGTGAATTAGAAGTCGCCCCGGTAGTCGGAGGGCTTCCGAACGCCAGAAGAAAGGATTGCTTCAACAGAGGCAAGATCCTCCGCGAAGAAGATGTTTCGCTGCCGGGATTCGTCCGAAAGCCCCTTCTCGCGCATGCGCGTGAGGAGTTGCCGAACGGGATCCCAGTAGCCGCCGAGGTTGTAGAAAATGCAGGGGGCTGCCAGCATCCCGAGGGACACTTGAGACATCACCTCGGCAATTTCCTCCAGCGTCCCGGTGCCGCCCGGAAACGCGATGAACGCGTCCCCGAGCTCGATCATCTTCGCGCGCCGCTCGGCCATGTCCCGAGTAACGATGAGCTGGGTAAGACCTTCGCACTGGTAGCTGCGGTCGATGAAGAACTGCGGCTCCACGCCCGTCACGGAGGCCCCGGCTGCGAGCGCGCTCTTGGCGAGCACCCCCATCAGCCCAGACTTTGATCCACCGTAGACAAGCGCGTAGCCTCTTTCACCGATCCAGCGACCGAGCGACTCGGCAGCCAGAGCGAACGCCGGATCATTGCCGGCGCCCGCTCCGAGATACACCGTGAGGTTCATGCGGTCAGATCCGAAGGGACGACATCTGCATCATCTCAATGCCGGAGTCCAACGCCTTGTCCTCTTCGGCCCCAACTGCAGTCGAAGTCTGAAGCTCATTCACTTTTCCAGTGAACTGTAGCGCCTTTGATACAAACGCCTGAAGCACCCTGGCCGTCACGTCGTAGTCCTCGTCAAGCAATAAACGATACGAGTAGATCAATGCGTGTGCCAGCGAGTAAAGCCCCAGATGCCCGCCTGCAGTTCCACTGCCAAAGCAATTGGCCTTAAGGAGGTAGCGCATGAACTCAACCTTGGGGTCCTCCGGCATATCACCTACAGTGCACCAGATCATGACTTCATTCGCCTCATCAATGTCTTCCCAAGAAACATCGATCCCTTGTGCTGAAAAGCTACGGCTTTCCCCGTGCAACTCATACCCCGCTGCACTTACCGCTGCTCGCATGATGTCATCATTCATTTAACTACTCCTAGTCCTTCTCACTCATTCAAATATTTTCCTTGGATACTCTGGCTACAGAACTGTAATTAGCACCAGTCTTTATATCCTCATCATTTTCAAGCTTTACATCTTTGATATTTTCAAGTTTTACATCCTTATTGTCTTCAATCTTTACATCCTTATTGTCTTCAATCTTTACATCATTGTTGTCTTCAATCTTTACATCATTGTTGTCTTCAATCTTTACATCATTGTTGCCTTCAATCTTGTCATCCTTCCGGGGCTTGTCTGCCTCAAGATCTATCTTATACATTGATTTCGTAAATGACGTAGTCATCTTCCCAGTTCTCACAAGCTGCACCAAACAGATGGGCGACCATTTGAACATTTCCTTGCCACTGCTACTGCTAACAATAATCTCACTCGGAACATAATTGTCTTCGTCCTTGAGAATATCCTCGACAGCATGCATCAATTCACTCTTCTTCCACTGCGTCGGGCTAGCCGCCGCCTCGGCTGTCAACTCTCTAGCCTTTGCCAATGCAGCATCAGAAATCCTGAACTTCACAGACAACTTCTGCCCCGCCTCTAGCTTGCTCATTACGTCATTGAATTTGGCTTCAAATTCAGGATGCGTTTGCTTGACCGAGTCCATCTGCTTCGGCGTTACGTAGAAAGCCCAAGGCTTATCAACCGTTTCCTCCCATTTAACGCTACGCTTGAACGCATTCGTGGTTCTCTTGATTGCTCTAGTCGTCGCTTTGGAAATTTTTCCTAGTGACCAGTCACCGCTAATTTCATGCATTGAAACCGTGTATGAACATTTATCAGTCAAGCCAGTATCGTCAGTAACCACCTTCAAGTCCGTACTGCGTTTAAAGCTATAGCCAGCAACGACCATAGGTTGCGCCACCTTACCAGAATCGAGCATTACATTGTCAACAAATCTCTCATTATCTTCGCTATTTCCAGGCATAGCCTTATTCATAGACTCTTTGAGCTCATTCTTCTTGTCAATGCTGTAAGCAAGTTCAAGCTGAACCTTCGCCCCAAGGGAAATATTGACATCACTATGGTAAGTCGTTTCCGTCTCTTTGGCATTCTCCACAGTTTTCGTTTCGTGGCCATAAGCAGCCCCCACTTGAGCCGTCACCGCCGGACGCAATTTGAGAGAATTGGCATTAGTGAACGGATTCCACGTCTTAATCGTAGAATTATTGCCTGTTTTGCCCATAGGCATGATGAAGGCACTCAAACCAATATCCGCGCCAAAACCAATTTCACTCTGCTTCCGAACCTTTTTCGATTTCAACATAATGTTTTTGATGTCATCGAAGGACGGCTTCTTCTTTTTCATAAGAAGCTCAATAAGCTCCTGACAGGACGTTGCATTATCGAAGTTAAGAACTATGCCATTCTTGCCTCGTTTAATTTTTCCACCACCCTTTATACTAAAATTGGCGTAATCATTCCCCTCCCCAGCAAAACCATAGCTGACACCACCCGACAATACTGCATCACGTCGAACGACAACTTGATAATTGTTTTCTGACACTTTGGAAACAGAAAACATTCTTTCAGATACCAACGAAACATTGGCACTAGCAATTTTCCCAAAAAACTTCGTAGTATTCGAAATCGTATTAAAGAACAGGCTCGGCTCAACCAAACCGTTTGTCAGCGAAAACACCTGCGACGAATCAAGCTTAATTCCCTTGCCTCGAACATAGGAGAAGGTGGCTCCCGTTTTCTGCACTTGCTTCATAATAGCTGCCGCACCTTCATGAGAATAGGCCTCTTTAGGCACGAGTGCTTCTACAAATTTTTTGCCGGGATTTTCAGTTTTGAATCTCGCCTCCGCAGCTCGACCTTCCGCATACGACATGTCATCGTTCTTGGCCATCTTCCTTATTTTAGACAACCGCAAGCGACCATCCGAATGAATGAAGTCATTAATAGACGACTGTATCAAAGCCGTAATAAAATCCGGGCTAGCATCTTTATCATATACACCCCATGCCTTAAGATTTTTACGTACTTCATCTTTAATACCTGCAAATTTAACAGACGAAGCTTTTTCCCCTGATTCACGCACTGCAAGCAATATTGCCGTACGGACAAAATCCTTCAGCTTATCACCATCAGCCTTGCCTATCGTCTCAATAGCTTCCTTGACGAGAGCCTGTCGATGATCTGTCAATACATCAATTACTGTTGCACATCTTGATATCTCTTCAGCATCCTTTGCCGCCTGCGTCTTTCCCGTAGCATCTATTTCATGGAAATAAAGATAAGCCTCAGCCTTTAGACGCATCTCTGTTAATTCATCCTCTTCCAACTTCACATTCGTAGGAAGTGCATGATTCACAGTCAAGGTCTGTGGATCAACCTGCACAATTTCACGCAAACATTCGTTCACAGTTCGAGCAAGCTGATCCTTGCGATTCTGGTCGATCGGGTTTTCAGGATTAAATCCTTTATTTACAAATTTATCCAGATTGTTTTTTGCCTCAAAATAAGCTCTTATTTTTTTAGACACATCAAGTCGTTCCACTCGTCCCGACTTGCCGAAAATAGCACGAACTACACGACCCAACCGGTTATACCAACTGCGCAATCGACGAGTAGATTTAACCAGCTCCATCTGACGCATCTTTTGCAACAATTTTTGCCGATGCTCACGATATCTCATCTCAACCGAAGCCGCTTTTCTGAGATCTGTCGCAGCTTGAGATTCAACGGGATCAGCCAGTTTTACTGCCTCATCTACTTTCGCATTGATACGTTTTTTAATATTAATAAATTTCTTTTGTTCTTCATTAATTTCTTCTTTTTCTTTTACCTCTTCGACCTTTCGGCCATATTTTTGTTGCGACTTGGCAAGAATGGAGCTCAAAAGCGCATCACCGCTTTTTTTCATCTCCACATCAACCTTTTGACGGTTGATCTGCGATTGACCAAGAACCGTCACCAAGCGATCATCTGACTTCTCCAAGCCAGACAAATCCACAATTCGCTTGTTAAGCGCCTTGAAAAGGGCTGTATCTCCTAGCTCATTACGAATTTCTTTGCGATGTTTGCTAATCGACTTGTCAGTTCTCAATCGATCGACCAACAACTTCTCGTCCTTTGAATTTGCCAGTCCAAGTCCATACATCTTCACCGCAGCTTGGAACCGATCGCTCTGCTCAAGATTCTCCGCCGCGTCATCCGCTTGACCAGCAATCACCTCAGGGAGACCGAGTTCTCGACACCAAGCGCTGGCACTCCCCATTTGCTGGTAGGCTACCGTATCAATTCCCCGAACAAAGCCCTCCTGCTGCTTATGGATAGCGTTGATCAAACGATTCTGACGGTGACGGGCCTGTACAACCCCCGGATCTTCCTTCTCTGGCACATTACGATCAATAACAATGAAGTCGTCGATCATATCTTTCGGCGGCGCATCCTGAGCCTGCGCTACGGTCGCTGAATCCAGCTTTATACCCAAATTTTTGGCAACCTGTTTCTGGAGCGCATTGATCTCCTCATCCTGAATATCATCATCTTCCCAGTCTGAGTCATCAAGTGCCTCCTCCTTCAGAAGGTCATTTTCCCCCTTCTTTGGCATGTTTTTTTCTTTCAGACCAGGAATGATATTAACATTACCATCGACAATAATTTCATTTTCCAGATTTGAATTGGTACTTATATCCTCATCAGCACGAACTTTAACATCCACATTATCATCTTTAACACTAGGTTCTTTTTCGGCTGATTTATTAGCTATATTGCCATCGGCAATGTTTTCATTTCCCAGATTTAAATTAGTACTTATGTCCTCATCAGCACCATCATCAACATTCACCTTATCATTTTTAACTTCAGGATTTTTCTCGGCTAATTTATTGATTTCATTATCATTATTAATATTATTTTCTTCATTATTTACTTTCTGCTTATTGTCAATTGCTTCCCCATTCTCCTT
>CAVACW010000100.1:0-10502 GCA_963587345.1 uncultured Oscillospiraceae bacterium
GGAAGTTCATGAGCATGGCGCAGTGCTGCCTGCTTGCCTTCGCGGTCGCGATGATCCTCATCGTGGTTTTGAACGGCGCGAGCCTCTGGGCCTTGAAGCGCAAGGCCTGAGCCGACGATTTGTTTTTTTGAGACACTCTCCCTTTGCCCTGCTGCGGATTTTCCCCGGCAGGGATTTTTTTGTGGGCCGGCGCTTTAGCGCCTTCCCTTCTGCGCTCCCAGCACGTACGTCGTCTCCGACCGGTACGTCTCGTCGGCGTGCTTCTTGGCGCATTCGATGAGAAAGGCGGTGAGCTCCTGCGCCACGGGGCGCAGGCGGGAGCGGTCCTTGGGGACGCAGATGCGGTTGTCAAGGCGCCGCCAGACGTCGGAAAGCTCCACGAACTGGAATCCCGGTTCCTGCGCGGCGTAGGAGCTGCGCAGGACGAGCATGCCGCCTCCGATGCGCTTCATGGTTTCAAATCCCGCGCGAATGGAGGGAAAGCGCGCTCGGATGTTGAGGTGCAGGCCGAGCTCCTTGGCGTGGTTTTCAAACCATTCCTGACTCACGAGCTCGGCGTTCAACGCAACGAGCGGGAAGTTCTCAAGCTCCTTCAAGCTCACTGTTTTCCCGAAGTGCTTCAACTGCGGGTGGTTCTCCTCCACGAGGAGCCCGTACGTGTCCTTGAAGTACTCAAAGAACTCCACTTCGTCTTCGCGCGGGATGAGTTCGCCGCGCGTGTAGTTTGCGACGCCTACGTCCGCAGCGCCGTCAATCACGCCTTCAATGACGCCCACGGACGTTCTCAGCGAAAAGTCCACGCGGATGTCGGGGTGCGCGGCGAGAAAGTCGCCAATGTCGGCGTGCAGGGCGCCGTTCAAGCCCCCATAGTTGGCGTAGAGCCGGATGGTGTCTTCGCGCCGGCCGTTGAAGATCTGCATGCCTCGCTCGAGGTTCTCCGCTTGAAGCATCAGGAGCCGAGCTTCTTCAGAAAATCGTTCGCCCGCCGGCGTCAGCGCGAGGCCTCGAGGGAGGCGCGTGAAGAGCTGCACGTGAAAGGCCGCTTCCAGCTTCTTGATGCGCAGGCTCGCGGCGGAAACCGTCATGAAGACGGCGTCGGCGGCGGGCTTCAACTGCCCGTGCCTGGCGGCCGCAAGAAAGAGCCGCAGGTCGGTGAGGTCGTAGTTGATCATGGCAGTGCGTTGAGTAAAACTTGACGATCACTTGAAAACAAATCGATTGTAACGCACGCGAGTTTCAATCAGAATGCCGTTCATTCGAAAGGAATGAGGCCGAATGAGATTCCGGGCCAAGTTTCTTTCCTCTGTAGCTATCATTGAAAATTATTCAATCATTGAGGACGACTCCCATGTTCGAAACGAAGACTGACACCACCACCCTTCAGGCCGTTTTCATGAATGACGCGAAGGAGATTCGCCAGGCCGTGAAAAATGCCAAGAAGCATGCGGATCTGAAGCCCGTGCTCAATCAGGCGGCTCGCGAAGAAGCGGAATTCCAGAAGCGCCCGGCAGACTACGCGCTCGCGAAGTAATCCCGCAATCCAAGCGCTTCCCCGGGATGGTAGTTAGGACAAGCCGTCGTCTCGGACAAAAACTACCCCGACTGAGAACTCGACTCGGCCGGGGATTTTTGTTTTTGGCGCAGACGTTTGCGTGTTCGCCGCGGGGCAGGCGCAGCATTTTGGGACGGTGCCATCACCCAGAAACGTTGAGCATTGCGCTTCGCTGCCTCAAAGCTGAAGCCCCTGCACGATGCAGAACTTGCCGCAAAACGCAATGCCATAAGCAAAGCGCTGCGAGCAGTCGTAGCTGTCAAGACCTTGGGCGTATCGCCGCGTTTGCACTTGCTTTAGAGCGTCCAGCGCCGTTTCCCTCATTCCCTCTTTTCTTCGACATTGCTTGATTTCAATGACGACGCCGGTGTCGCCATCGAAAGAGGTGAAGAGAAAGTCCGCGTAGCCGTCGCCCGCTTCGCCGTTGGATTCAAAGTTTCGCACGGCATTGCCGGCGCAGGAAAAGAGCCCAGCGAGAAAGCCTTGGTAGAAGTTTTCGGGTTTGGCGCGGGAGGCGGCGTCTCGAACGGAAACAAAGCCTTCCAAGACTTGCACCAGCACTTTTCTCATGGCGCTGGCGTCGCCGGCAAAAGCTGCTTTAGCGAGCTTCAGTCCATTTTGAGCGATGGTCTCATTGTTTTGGGAAAAGTGAGCCGCCACGGTGTCCCGGAATGTTTTGCGGATCTCTTCATTGGGAAGGCGTACTCGAAAGGCGAGCGGATTGTCCGGCAGGCGTTCGGCAATGGTGAGATAGCCCGTGTAAAAGAGCAGCGTCCAGAAGTCCGCGGGATGGTGGCGTGCGAGTTCGCCATAGTTGAGCTTTTCGTTCACGGTGATGTCAATCGAACCGCCGTCCACGAGCGTCTGCATCTTGTCGGTGTCCTCGCCCGAGAGAAAGCCCAGAAATTCGTCGATGACGTCGTTGCTGCTTGAATTGGCCCAGTAGTTGCGCGGTGCGTATTGAGTCGGCGCTTCAAAGTGGAGCGCTTCGGAGCAGAAATTGATGACGTCCCACGGGCAGTAAATGTCGCTGCGATGAAAGCGGTAGCCGTCGTACCACGTTTTTACCTTCTCAAAGCAGGCTCCCAGCTGATAGTAGTCAAGAAGCGCCTTCACTTCGGCTTCCGTAAAGCCAATGGCTTCGCTTAACGTATAGTCTTCCGAGCAGACGGTGTTGATGCCGGGGTTGTTGAGTCCGGTGAAGATGCTTTCCTTGCTCACGCGCAGGCAGCCGGTGAGAACCGCTTTCAAGAGAAAGGCGTCCGTTGTCGGACTGGTCTTCAACGCTTCGCTCAAAAAGTTGCGGATCACATCCGCCATCTGACTGTAGTAGCCGCGAGCGGCAGCCTTCGCAAGGGGCACGTCATACTCGTCAATGAGAAGAATGACTTTTCGACCATAGTGAGCCGCCACCATGGTTGCGAGCTCCTTTAAGAAGGTCTCGGCCATGTCCTGATTGCTTGGATCTCGCAGATAGTCTGGGTCACGGTAGCGAGCAAGCAGTGTCTTCTGCCTCTGCGTGAGCTTGGGGCTCTCCAGCAAAAAGGCATGCTGGTCAGCGAGCGCGCACAGCAGGTTGGCGAATTTCTTGTAGGCCAATTCAAAGGAGCCTCCCAGAACGTCCTTGAGCGACAAGCCGATGACGGGGTGCTGTCCCATCCAAGCGTCGCAGAAAGGCTTGTCCTCAAGAATCTTGAGCCCCGAAAAAAGCCGGGCATTGGCGTCGCTCTTGCCAGGGTTTGCCGGGTCAATCCTCAGAAAGCACTGCAGCGTGTCCATGAAAAGCGTTTTGCCGAAACGCCGCGGGCGAGTCATGAGCAACACCTGCGCGTCGTACTCCATCACCGCCTTGATGAACGGCGTCTTGTCAACGTAGTAGTTGCTGGCCGAGCGCAAGTCGGCGAAGGACTGCTGGCCTACGGGAAGCGATTTCATGGTAAGAAGACAAAACTATTTCCGAAAGGGGGATGCTTAAATGCTAACACAGTTGTTAACAAAAGAAATTCTTTCTCATCCCTGTGCCAGGGGCGCAAGTTTTCGCTGACTTTTCTGTTAAGACTCGACCTCAAAGGCCTTGAGCTCCAGTCCGACGAATACGGCATACACGCGCTTGAGCTGAGGAATGTTTCGCACGTTGCTGCCTTGGATGTAGCGATCGGCTTGGTGCTTTGCCGCATGAAGTGCGCTCGCCACAGCTTCCTCTGTGGCGGCGTGCTTGGTGAGGTACTTCAACTCAAAGAGGTAGGAGCAGCCGCCCGTTGTTGAACGCAGCAACAAGTCGATGAATCCGGTTTCCTCGCCGCGGACTTCAAATTCGGCGGCGTATTCGTAGCCGGCGGCCAGATTGGCGGCGAGCAGAAGACTCGACTGAAAGTCGCCCTCTTGCAGGTGAAGGCTCTTTTGCTTCCCGTAGCCGCGCGCCAGAATATCGACGACGCATTCAACGAGCGGGCGGGCGTTGCCGGCGTTCAGGGCGTCAAAGGCGTCGGAAAAGTCGGAGTACGCCGTCATGTTCCAATGGGAAAAATGGCGGATGCAACGGAAATACACGTCAAAGAACTGCTGGGCCATCACTCGGTTGGGGACGATCAGCTCCTTTTTGGTGCCGGGGGCGTAGGTGAGGTAGCCCAGATAAAAGAGCGCGGACAGCAGGTCCTTTTTGGACAGGCGGTCGTCTTTTTGAAGGTTCAAAAGCTCGGGAAGTCCGCCGAAAGGAATCGGCTCGCGGCGCATGGCTTGCGAGACGATGGCTTTGACGTCGCTCGAATGCCCCAGCTGCAAAATGCCTTCGATTTTGGAGAGGTCAGCGGCGACCGAAGGATCGAGCATCTGCCCGGGTTCTTCGTTGAAATGGCGGATGAAGTCCAGGTAGTAAAGGCACATTGAGGCGTTGAAGACCGAGTCGCTGCCAGCAGGACAGAATCGGTAGCCGTTGTAAAGCTCTCGCATGCGCTCCATGAGGGCCTCAAGCGGCTGGCCGTAGCGCGATAGGTCAATGAGCTGAGGCACCAGAGCGCGAAGCTCTTCTTCCGTGAAGCCGAACATGGCGGCCGCATCGGGAAAGGATGAAATGTTTTTGCCGATGGAAAAGCCCGACGTCATGGAGTCAAGGGCAATGGAGGTGACGCCGGTGATGAAAATGCGGGAAATGACGTCGCTGGCGGAGCAGCTTCGTTTCAGCTGGGTGTAAAAGGCCTTGAGAAAGCCGTCTTTTGAGGTGATTTCGCGGAACACGCCGGGACGAGCGGCAAGCAGCGAGTTGGCGAACTGGTCGTATTCGTCAATGATGAGGTAGAGGCTGCGCTGCGTGGTGGGCCGGATGAAGTCAAAGAACGTCAGGATCATGTCGGCCGGCACGCGAAGGCTCTCCAATTTTTCGAGCAGCGACTGGTGGCCTTCGATGGGATAGCGCAGGAAGAATTCTTTCAGACGGCTCAGGAGACTGAGGCAGAAGCTTCCGATTAAGTCGGATTCCGTGTCAATGCCGGAGAAATCGAGCGACAGAACGTAGAACTGGCTGGCAAGCGGCGTCTTGTGGGCGCCGATGTACGTGCCGGCGAAGTTCTTCTCGAATTCGGGAGCCTGCGCCTTGTCGTAGTAGGCGCGAAGCGTTTCGGTGAAGAGCGTTTTCCCGAAGCGGCGCGGACGCACGATGAAAGGCGTGCGCGAGCCGCAGGCTTCGAGCCATTCGATGAAGCGGGTCTTGTCCACATAGGCAAAGTTTGAATCTCTTAGATCAGTGTAGTTGGCGTTGCCGTAGGGAGCGACCTTGAGAGAAGACGTATTTGCCATGTTGAATTCGTCCGTCGTGGGAATTATTGAAGTGAATTATAAAAGAAAGTGCGGGCTGGAAATAAAAATACCTTATGAATCATGGCATTTCTGATTTTCAATCAGGGTGACAGAGGCTGCTTGAGCACGCGGGCGAAGTTCGCGAGGCGTCGGACTGCCTCGAGCCTTTCGGGTAGACTTCCCAGAATTGCCTCATTCATCCGAAAGGACAGCAAAAATGCTCTACGAAACGGCCCGCGCCTGCCTGTTCCGCCTGCAGCCTGAGACGGCTCATGCGGTCATCATGGACAATCTGGACTGGGCAGTGGCCCTGGGCTTCACGAAGCTTGTGACGGGCGCCGAAGTGCGCGACCCTGTGAAGGTGATGGGACTGACGTTCCCGAACGCCGTGGGGCTTGCAGCCGGCATGGACAAGCAGGGGGCGCACGTGACGTCCCTGGGGTCGCTCGGGTTCGGCCACATTGAAGTGGGCACGATCACCCCGTATCCGCAGCCCGGCAATCCGAAGCCCCGCCTCTGGCGCCTTATTCCGGCGCAGGGCATCATCAACCACATGGGCTTTAACAACTGCGGCACGGACAAGGCCGCGGAAAACCTCGTGAGCGCCGAGAAGTATCGCCAGCAGGGCGGCATTCTGGGAATCAACATCGGCAAGCAGAATTCAACGCCCTTGTCGGGCGCCCTGGCCGACTATGTCTTCTGCATGGAAAAGCTCTATGAGAAGGCGGACTATCTCGCAATTGACATTTCCTGCCCCAACACGCCGGAACTGACGAAGCTGCAGGGCGGCAACGAGCTCTCCCTTTTGTTGAAAGGCATCGCCGACGCCCGCAAGAAGCTCTCCGACAAGACGGGGCGCTACGTGCCCGTCACGGTGAAGATCGGTCCCGATCTGGACGACGCGGCGATTCTTGCGGCAGCGGACGAATTTGTGAAGCACGGCATGGACGCCGTGACGGCGACGAACACCACCTTGTCGCGCAAGGGCGTTGAAAGCCTCGCCACCGAAGAGAAGGTGGGCGGTCTTTCGGGGCTGCCGCTTTTTGAACGCTCCACGGCCGTCGTGAAGCTTCTCGCGAACCACCTGCAGGGGGCGCTCCCCATCATCGCTTCGGGCGGCGTCATGAGTCCGGAGACGGCGGTGGCGAAGATGGATGCGGGCGCAAAGCTCGTGCAGATTTATTCGGGCTTCATTTATAGCGGTCCGGGACTTGTCTCGTCGGCGGCGAAGGCGATTTCCGACTGGCGCGTGATGCACCCCGAGGCGTAAGGAGAGTGAAGCGATGTCGGACCATTCCATGGTGAAAATCGACGCGCCCGACTACGACGTGAGTCGGACGCTTTCGGAAGTTGCGGATGTCATCGACAGCCGCAAGGGCGCCGATCCCGCGACGAGCTACGTCGCCAAGCTCTTTTCCAAGGCCCCGGACGGGATTTTGAAAAAGATCGGCGAAGAAGCGTGCGAAACGGTGATGGCCGCGAAGGACGCGAGCAAAAAGGACATTATTTATGAAACTGCGGATCTGTGGTTTCATACTATGGTAATGCTTTCCTATTATGGTTTGCGCCCCGAAGCGGTGCTGGCGGAATTGCGCCGCCGCGAGGGCTTGAGCGGACTCGAAGAAAAACGGCGCCGCACGGACGCCTGACGTTAACTTTAGGAGACTCTGTCGTGACGAAAGACGACTGCATTTTCTGCAAGATCGGCAAGGGGGAGATTCCCTCCAAGGCGATTTATGAAGACGACGACGTGATCGCCTTCAATGACATCAACCCGAAGGCGCCAGTGCATTTTCTGATCATCCCCAAGCAGCACATCACGTCTCTGGCGGAAGCGACGCCGGAAGACACGCCGCTCTTGGGTAAAATGCTGGCGCTCGTTCCGGTGCTCGCCAAGAAGGCGGGCTGCGAGAACGGCTTCCGCACGGTGATCAACACCGGCCGTGACGGCGGTCAGGAAGTGCCGCATCTGCACATTCATGTCCTGGGCGGCCCTCAGCCCTGGAAGCACTAACAACAACACTATTCATCAGACGGCCGACGGCCGAGGAGTAAAAAAATGGGTTCCCTTTCGATTTGGCATTGGCTGATCGTTCTCGCGATTGTGGTGCTTGTGTTCGGCACGGGCAAGCTGAAGAACATGGGCAAGGACCTGGGCGGCGCCATCAAGGGCTTCAAGGAAGGCATGAAGGAAGGCGACGCGGCGCAGAAGACTGCGGAAGCCCCCAAGCAGGTTGCCGATGAAAAGAAGGCCGATGTCGTGGACGCCAAGGCTGTTGAAAAGAAAGAAGCGTAATTTTCGCTTTTCCTCTTTTTCGAGTGAGCGACTGCGCGGGGCCTGGCTTCGCGCGGTCCTTCTTTGTTGCACCTCTCCGACTTTTTGAGTGAGTCATGTTTGATTTCGGGTTTTCTGAACTGATGGTCATCGGCGCCGTGGCCCTTGTAGTGCTCGGTCCGGAAAAGCTGCCCGTCGTGGCTCGCACCGCCGGGGAGTGGCTCGGAAAGGCCCAGCGCCTTGTGGCGCAGGTGAAGAGCGACATCGAGCGCGAGGCGGAGCTCTCTGAACTGAAGAAGATTCAGGAGGAGGCCAAGAGCGTCGCCGACGACATCACGAAGACCGTGAAGGGCGAAGCCGACGCGATCGAAGGCGAGATGAAGGCTTTGGAAAAGGACGTGGACAGCGTCGCCAAGACCGCCGAAGAAAGCTTCAAGTCGGCGTCGGAATCGGGCGCTGACACCGCTGTCGAAGCGGCCGAGCCCGAACCGAAGTACAAGGAGCTCACGGACGAGGAGCCCAATCCCGCCTTTACGAACGTCGGGGGCGAATCCTCCACTGCCGCTGACGACTTCTACAGCTGGTACGGCGACGATCCCGCGAACAACTCGACCTCTCACGTCTTTGAAAAGCGCTACAAGCCGGGCCCGAGCATCGACGAACTTGCTGAGCAGCTCGAGCGCCTCAAGGCCGAGATCGGCGACCGCTCGCCGCAGCTCGGAGGCGGCTCCCGCCGCTACGCTTCTCGCGCCCGCTCCAACCGCGTCCGCATTTACCGTTAAGTTTTTGCCATGGCAGACAATCAGAACACCCCGGAGCTTGAGGGGCCGGAAGACCCCGCCAACGAGCAGCCGCTTGTTTCGCACTTGATTGAGCTTCGCAACCGCACCGTTCGCGCGTGCCTTTCGATTCTCATCGTGTTTGCGGGCCTCTCGCCCTTCATGAAGGAGATCTTTGACTACCTGTCAAGGCCCTTGATGGTGGCGCTGCCGCAGGGTGTGAAGCTTTTGGCAACGGGCGTCGTGGCGCCCTTCATGGTGCCCTTGAAAGTGACGCTTTTCGTCGCCTTCGTGATTGCGCTCCCGTACGTGCTCTATCAGCTCTGGGCCTACATTGCGCCGGCGCTTTACAAGCACGAGAAGCGCCTGGCGCTTCCGGTCATCATTTCGAGCGTCGCGATGTTCGCAGTCGGCATGGCCTACTGCTACTTCATCGTCTTCGGGATGGTCTTCAAGTTCATCGCGGGCTTCTCGCCTGACTCTGTGAACTTTGCGCCGGACATCGACAGCTACTTCAGCTTCGTTCTGACGATGTTCTTTGCGTTTGGCGTCGCGTTTGAAACGCCGATTCTCGTGGTGGTGCTGAATCGTCTGGGGATCGCAAGCTACGACAAGCTGCGCCGCGCGCGCCCCTATCTCATCGTGGGCGCCTTCGTGCTCGCGGCGATCTTCACGCCGCCCGATGTGCTTTCGCAGCTTCTGCTGGCCGTGCCCCTCGTGATTCTTTTTGAGCTTGGGCTGCAGTTTGTGCGGGTGTTTGGCCGCAAGGACGAGGCGACGGAAGACGAAAGCGACGACGAAGCGTCGTAGTTTGCGGAAAGCGCAAGACAAAAGTTCCCGGCGGGCTTTTCACCTGTCGGGAATTTTTTGTTTTTGGGCCATGCCCTATCATCGTATGCCATCCTCGGAGGGCGTCTTCGCTCGGGAATGTCTCAGGCCACAGGACCTGCGGTGAGTCTTCTTTCGTGCGCCGGCTTTTTCTACACTGCACGACATTCGGTCGACGGTTTCAGAGAACGCCGGTCGTATTTTCTCTCCATCCAATAGGATCTTCTCCGGCAGTCCGTTTTTTGCGGTCTGCCGTTTTTTTCGTTCTGCGGTGTCCCGCATTTTGCAAATTTCCAGTCAACAGGACTTCCCCGCAAGGGGGGCGGGGACCTCGTGAAGCTCCTGGCAAATAGGACTTATAAATATTGCCTCTGAAATCATTGCCAATTGTCAATGATATCTAGTAATATATTTTATTATTTTTTCGGAAGTGTCTGTGATAGCGATTAATCATTGCATTTCAGTTGCTTGGCTCGGTTTTTTAGTCTCGGGTAAAAATTGCTTTTTTTATGGTGAGCCGTTACCGGTTTGAGGTAAATTCACGGAATTTCCTTGTCCTCTTTTTGGCCAATAAATTGATCGGTGCGAAGAATGTGGCATCCCGATTGCTCCGAACTTGAACGCCATTGACGCCGAAAGCAACCCCGTTGCCGGTCGCTGCGGGATCGGCAATGACTCGGGCGGCTGCTTCGTCAACGAGTCCCCGTGTCTGGCAACCGGCATGACCTGCGGACGCATGGGTGACCTTCGGACGGCTTGTGGTCAAGGCGCAGGGCCTACGCATCCGAAACTACTACTTTTGGGGGTTGACAAACTAAATTTAACGTATTTTTAATCGCTACATCAATGAACGGCACCTATTAATTTCACCTTAAATGTGTTAGAATGCGGTATATTAACGATATCGGTTCTACCATGAAGGCTGACTACGAAAAATTTCCAGAGCTCCCGCCAGGATGTCTCTTCAACCACAATAAAAAGACCGGAGCGACTCAGGTCTACCGTCTGGGCAAAAACCGCACTCCCGGCTGCCAGAAAAAACGTGAATCGGTGGGCTACATCCGCAACGGCGTATTCACGCCCAGCAAGCAGTGGCTGATGGCTCAGCAGATCGTCTCCCTGCTCCAGTCAAACAAGGATCTAAAAACCGGCATTGCAGAAGACAACCTTCAGCAAAGGCGTGAAGCCACCACGTCGTTCACCAAAATTCATGAGGCGGTAGTTGCCACAAAAGTCGAGTTCCGAGATGCGGCCCACTGCTCGATCCCGATGGTTG
>CAVACW010000101.1:0-10492 GCA_963587345.1 uncultured Oscillospiraceae bacterium
ATCCCACGGTGCCTATGCATTCCCAACCAACGTAGTTCAGATTTCTCCTCACTGAGGCTAGTCAATCAAGGCTTGCTTTCACAAGCCTCTGCCTTTAGGCAGGGGTGTTTGACCCTCTCCGGCAAACTCCAAACGAAGTCTACTGGCGCTGGCTCTCAGCACAATCTCCATCCATCTGTTTTTGTTGCAAAAACAAAATATGCTCAGTACGCAGAGCTTATTTTGGAGAAATATGCTCTGCGTACTGAGCATATCCGTCATCCCGCTTGTCTCCCTGACGACAACCAAGCCTGACGCCGCCCAGCAAAAGGGCGGCGCCCCCAATAGGAAACGCCGCCCGCCAAGTCGATGAAGAACCGTCAGCCGACTACTTCTTCTCGTCCTTCTTCGTCTTCTTCACTTTCTGCGCCTTCTTTTCCGCCAGCAGCCGCCCCGCCGGCGACACGCCGTTTTCAAACATGGCACTCGCTCGGGCGACGATCAAGGGATCGACGTTGCCCACGATCTGCGGATCCTTGTTGTCGTAGGGGATGTGGTTCAAGACGTAGCGCATGGCATTCAGGCGAGCGCGCTTCTTGTCGTCGCTCTTTACGACCGTCCAGGGGCAGTCCGCCGTATCGGTGGTGAAGAACATCGCCTCCTTGGCGCGGGTGTAGTCGTCCCACTTGTCGAGCGACGCCTTGTCGATCGGGGAGAGCTTCCAGCGCTTCAGGGGATGAAGCTCGCGCTCCTTGAAGCGGCGGCGCTGCTCGTCCTGCGACACGGAGAACCAGAACTTGATGAGGTAGATGCCGGAGCGAACGAGGAAGCGCTCGAAGTCCGGGCATTCGCGCATGAATTCCTGATACTGGTCTTCGTCGCAGAAGCCCATCACGCGCTCCACGCCCGCGCGGTTGTACCAAGAGCGGTCAAAGAGGACGATCTCGCCCTTCGTGGGAAGGTGCGCCACGTAGCGCTGGAAATACCACTGGCCCGACTCGGCGGACGTCGGCTTTTCAAGCGCCACGACGCGAGCGCCGCGAGGATTCAGGTGCTCCATGAAGCGCTTGATGGTACCGCCTTTGCCGGCCGCGTCGCGCCCTTCAAAGAGGATGACGACGCGAGCGCCCGTCTCCTTCACCCAGCTCTGCAGCTTCAGAAGCTCCACCTGCAGGCCGAACTTCTCACGCTCATAGCGCTTGCGGCCCAAGCGATGGCTGTAAGGGTAGCCGCCGCGGCGCCAGTCCGCCGAAAGCTCGTCATCGGGATCAATCCCCGTGCGCTCCTTCTTTTCCTTCTTCTTTTCTTCTTCAAGCAGATTGCGCAGGATGACCTTTCGATCCTTCGGCGACTTGCCGCTCAGAATGGCAGCAATCGCTTCGCTGTCAACGTCCTCGCCCTTTTCGGTGCTGTTGTAGATTTCAAACGCCTTGGCGTCCGCCTCGTCCTTGAAGACGGGGTCCGACCCTCGCACGATCGCGGACTTCGTCCACGTCGGCTGTTCGGTCGTGCGCTTCATAAGCTGCGCCTTTTCTTCCTTCACCGCCTGCGCCGCGATCTGCGCCTTGTCCGCCACCTTCTTGGCAGCCGTCTTGAGCGCCGCCTTGGCAGCTTCCTTCTTTTCCGTCATTTTTTCTCCGTGATTTGCCTTCCCGAAACCTGAATCATTCCGCCTTCTCGCGACGAGATTCAAGCAGTTTGTAGATAGTATCGCGTTTCACGCCAGAAACGCGAGCGGCGATGCCCGCGGCCTTCGAAAGCGGCAGCTCTTTGGCGATTGCCTCGGCCCACGCCACGACTTCGGGCGTCACTTCCGCCCCCTTTCGTTCCTTTTCGTCCACCGCGATGACGTACTCGCCGCGCGGCTCGTGCGCTTCGCACCAGGCAAGAACATCTGCCGCCGTCATCACGTCAAACGTCTCAAAGCGCTTCGTGATTTCACGCGCCACAGCAATGCGGCGCTCGGGCTCGAGCTGCGCCGCCAGATCCGTCATCAGCTCGCGGATGCGATGCGGCGCCTCATAAAGAACGAAGGCGTCGCCACGCAGAACGTATTTGGAGAGCGCCTCACGGCGCTGCTTTGCCTGAGGCGGCACAAAGCCCGCAAAGGTGAAGCTGTAAGCCTTCAAGCCCGAAGCCGAAAGCGCCGTGATGACCGCCGACGCCCCCGGCACCGGAATCACGCGGTAGCCCGCGTTTCGCACCTGCTCCACGGCTCGCGCGCCAGGGTCGCTCACCGCCGGCGTCCCCGCATCCGTCACCAGCGCGATGCGCTCGCCTCTGGCGAGCCGCTCGATCAAAAGCGCGCTGGCCTGCACCTCGTTGTGTTCATGCACCGAGATCGTCTGCGTGCGGATGCCGTAGCGATCCAGAATCTTTCGTGTCTGCCGGGTGTCCTCGCACGCCACGGCGTCCGCCGCCGCGAGAACCCACAGCGCTCTTAGCGTAATATCCGCGGCATTTCCGATAGGAAGCCCTACAATATAGAGTGCGGCATGGGGAAAACTCTGTTCGTTGAGCGATGCCGCCCGCATGAGCGCGTCCCCCGCAAAGGGGTTTGAAGCGCCTTCCGCCGCACCGGCTTCGTTATTTTCCGTCTTCAATTCGTTTTCGGACTGCATTGTGACCCGTCCCTTCCACTCTCTTGTTGCCTTGTGTCTTGCGGCCTTTGCGACGCTTTCGTCCGCCGTCTCGGCGCAAACCGCGATCGACGCGCTGATGCCGAAGGAAAATCCGGCGCCCGCGCCCGCCGTCGCGCAGACGCTGCCGATGCGCATCGCCGTCCTGATGCCCGCCAAGGACTCGCCCTTCTATCCGGTCACGCAGGCCGCCGTCAACGGCATTCTTGCCAGCAATTATGCAACAGACAAGCCCGCGGAAATCCTCCTCATCCACCCCGACAGCAACGGGGACATTCTGAAGCAGGCGGAGAAGGCAGCGGCCGCGGGCGCCATGGCGGCCGTGGGCCCCATTGAACGCGCGAAGATCGAAACGCTCGCGCACGAGCCGTATCTGCCGCTGCCCATCGTCGCCTTGAACCAGATCGACATGGACCGCGAGATTCCGCTCACCGAAGAAGAGATTGAAGCGAAAAAGCGCGCCGAAGAAGCGCAGGCGCTCGCGGATCAGGCGCAGCGCGAATTGAATCTCGCCGAATCCACCGACACCGTCGGCAACGCTGCTCGCGATGCGGCGATCGATGAAGCCTTCACGCCCGCAGGCGCCATCGCCGCCAAGACCACCGTGCCGGGCTTTGTCGCCGCAGCGGACCTCCCCGAAAAGAACGTGCGCTACGAGCCGCAGCAGTTCCCGCGCCAGTTTCTGATGCTGGGACTTTCGATGGAAGAGGATGCGGCGTACGTGGCAGAGCTTGGCATCTCGGCACTTCCCCGCCTCACCGAATCCGGCCACCGGCCGCGCGTTCTGCTTTTGGACGGCAACGCCCCCTTGGAAAAGCGCGTCTCCGCCGCCTTTGAAAAGAAGCTGCGAAACCTCGGCTTTGTGCCTGACCGCCTCACGGTGGACGTGGACGCCTACAAGTGGGTGAACACCTTCTTCCGCCTCGTCGTGGACAAGAAGAATGCAGCCTATCTCGACGAAACGCCGATCGATCAGGAAGCCGATCCCGCGGGCTGGCGCCAGCAGCAGATGCGCATCCGCCGCGCCGAAGCCAGTCTTCGCGCCCGCGCGGCGCTTGCCGAGCCTCCGTATCAGGCGATCTTCATTGCCTTGGACGCCCAGAAGGCCTCCCTCGTTCGCTCCCGCCTGCCGCTGCGCTCCCGCCTCTGGGCGACGTCCGCGGTGAACCCGGGCGACCCCGCGACGAATTCGCAGGCCCGCGCCCTCACGTTTGACCTTCTGCAAGTGGGCTTTGTAGAGAGCCCCTTCGTCCTTCACTTTGACGAAACGGCCTTTGAAGAGAAGTACAACACGACGGCGCCCAAATCCGTTTTGGATCGCCGGCTCTTCGCGCTGGGGGCTGACGCCCTTCATATCGCGCAGGCAATGGCTCGCGGCACCATGACCGAAGATTACGAAGGCCTCACGGGGCGCCTTGCCTACAACCTTGACGTGTCGCCCGCGGTGACGCGCCAGAGCGAAACGGCCATGATCGAGCGCGGGGAGATCATTCCCATGACGCCCGAAGACTTGAAGGACTTTCAGGTCGTGACCTTCAACAAGCGGCTGCGCCGCTTCCAGCAAACGCCCGTGAAGCGCGCGCCGGAGCCTGTCCAAGAGGGCGCCGCCGCTTCCACCAACGAAACAAGCGCCGCTTCCGACGTTCAAGTCATCACAGCGCCCCCTGCTGACGAAACACCCGACCTCACCACGCTCGCTCTTCCGCAATAGCCATGTCGCTTTTCACGCTCTCTGACGCCGAACTCGCCTGGGGGGACTCCCCGCTTCTTGACCACGCCGCCATGAGCCTGGAGGCGGGCGAACGCGTGGGCCTCATCGGCCGCAACGGCACGGGCAAAAGCTCGCTTTTAAAGGTCATCGCCCGCAAGGACAAGTTGGACGATGGCGAACTCATCGTTCAGGACGGCCTTCGCGCCGTCTACGTCGAGCAGGAGCCGCAGCTCCCCGCCGCCGACACCTTCCGCGAAAGCCTCGTCTTAAGAGGCGGCCTCGACGACATCGCCGACGACCGCGAGAAGTGGTCCGCGATGGCGCGCCTGGAAGAGTACCTGCAGCGCCTGAAGCTTCCCGCCGACGGCAGCCCCGCCACCGCCTCCGGGGGCGAAAAAAAGCGCGCGGCGCTGGCGCTGGCCCTGAGCCTCAAGCCGGACCTGCTCCTTTTGGACGAGCCCACGAACCATCTCGACATCGAGACGATTCTGGTGCTGGAAAACATCCTCACGAGCGAATACAAGAATGGGCGCTCCCTCATGGTGATCACCCACGACCGCGCCTTTTTGGACGACACCGTAACGCGCATCGTAGAGCTGGACCGTGGAGCGCTTCGCTCCTACCCCGGCAACTTCGCCGCCTACGAAACGCGCAAAGCCGAGGAGCTCGCGGCGGAAGCCGTGGAGCGCGCCCGCTTTGACAAATTCCACGCGCAGGAAGAAGTGTGGATTCGCAAGGGCATCGAAGCCCGCCGCACTCGAAACGAAGGCCGCGTGCGGCGTCTGGAAGCCCTGAGGCGCGAGCGCGCCGCCCGGCGCGAACGCATGGGATCCGTCAATCTTTCGATTGACGCCGGCGAAAAGAGCGGCAAGGTGGTGGCGGAGGTGACGGGCCTCACCAAGGCGTTCGGCGACCGCACGATCGTGAAGGATCTCAACTTCAAGCTGATGCGTGGCGACAAGCTGGGGCTTTTGGGGCACAACGGCACCGGAAAGTCCACCTTGATCAAGCTCCTTCTGGGCGATCTTGCGCCCGACGCAGGCGCCGTAAAGCTCGGCACCAACCTCAACATCGCGTACTTCGATCAACTGCGAGAGCAGCTGGACGACACGAAGACCGTCGCAGAAACCATCAGTCCAGGAAGCGACTGGGTGGAGATCGCCGGCGAGCGAAAGCACATCATGAGCTACCTCGCCGACTTCCTCTTCACGCCGCAGCGCGCCTCGGTTCCCGTGGGGAACTTGTCTGGGGGCGAGCGAAACCGCCTGCTGCTGGCGCGCCTCTTTGCACTGCCCGCGAACCTCCTCGTTCTCGACGAACCCACGAACGACCTTGACATCGACTCGCTGGAACTTCTGGAAGCGACGCTCGAAACCTACCCCGGCACGCTCATTCTCGTGAGCCACGACCGCCGCTTTCTGGACGATGTCGTGACGCAAGTGCTCGCCCCGGTCAATCCCACCGAGCCCGACGGCCGCTGGATGGAGTTCGTAGGCGGCTACGAAGACTGGCTGCGACAGCGCCCCGCCTTTGAAACAGAAAAGCTCAAGGCCCCCGAAAAGCCCAAGGAAAAGCCGCAGCGCGAGGTGAAGAACGCCCCGCCGCAGCGCGTGAGAATGTCCTTCAAGGAAACAAAGGAATTGGAAAGCCTGCCGCAGACGATTGAGGCGCTCGAAACCGAGCAGTCCGACCTCATGACTGCCATGAGCGCTCCAGACTATTTCAAAAGCGAGCCCGCCAGGCAAAAAGCTGACAAGGAACGCATGGACGCCCTCCCCGGCCTCATTGAAGCGGCTTACGCGCGCTGGGAGGAGCTCAGCGCAAAGGCAGAAGCCGCCAACCAGCGATAAAAACAAGCTCAACTCATGGAAGCGCTTTTCGATTCGGTCAACTGGGCGGTCGTGGGCGGCGCCGTCGCCGCCCTGCTGCAGGTGGTGCTCGCCGCGTCCGTGATTCTTCGCGTCATCCTCACGCGACATCCGCCGTCGGCCGCCCTCGCGTGGATTCTTCTCACCGTCATCCTGCCTTACGTGGGATTCTTCCTCTACCTCACGATCGGCGAAAAGCCCATCGGCCGGTGGCGGCAGTTCAAGCTCAAGAAGGCCGTCGCCCGCTGGAACGAAGTGCTTGCGCAAAAGCCCGCCGAAGCGCGGCCGCCCATGGCAACGCAGCGCCACGCGGGGCTCGTGCGGCTGGCGGAGCGTCTGGGCGACATTCCGATGAGCTGCGGAAGCACTCTGGAATTGATCGGCGACACGGATGAGGCCTTAAAGCGCATCACTGCCGACATCCGCGCGGCCAAAACCTCCGTCTTCATGGAGTACTACATCTGGCAGGAAGGGGGCTTGGTCGGCGACGTGGAATCTGCGCTTATCGACGCCGCCCGCCGCGGCGTCTCCTGCCGAATTCTCGTGGATGACATCGGCTCTCACGGCTTTCTGAGAAGCCCCGCAGCCCAGCGCTTCCGCGACGCCGGAATCCATCTCTCCTCCGCCCTTCCCGTGCGCTTCTTCGGCCCCGCACACGGCCGCTTTGACCTGCGGCTGCACCGAAAGACCGTCGTAATCGACAACACCGTGGGCTACACTGGCAGTCTCAACATGGTGGACCCCGCGTTCTTCAATCAGGACGCCCACGTGGGCGAATGGGTGGACGCCGTCGTGCGCGTCACGGGCACCGCTGTTGCCGACCTCAATCTCGTTCTGGCCTTTGACTGGGCGTTGCAGCCCGACGACACGGGAAAGAGCGTCTCCTTCATGCCCGTGCCTCGCGTGCCTGCCACGGGCGACGCGCGCGTCGTCACGGTGCCCTCCGGGCCAACGGCGCCCGACAACGCCAACATGCTTCTCATCATTGAGGCGATCAACTGCGCCCGCCGTTCCATCCTCATCACAACGCCCTACTTCGTTCCGAATGAAGCGATGGCCGTGGCGCTTCAAAATGCCGCGTACCGAGGCGTTGACGTGCGGCTTCTGCTCCCCATGAAGAACGACTCGACCTTCGTGCACTACGCGAGCCAGCGCTACTTCGAAGGCTTGATGAGCGCGGGCGTCCGGATCATGCGCTTTGACGCGGGACTTCTGCACACGAAGGCCATCACGGTGGACGACGACTTCGCGCTCTTCGGGACTGTGAACCTCGACAACCGCAGCCTGCATCTCAACTTCGAGATGATGCTACTTGTCTTCGACCCTGCCTTTGTGAAGGCGCTTGTCACCCTCATGAAGTCCTACGAAGCCGCCTGCTCCGTCGTGGACCCCGCCACGTGGCACCAGCGCTCTTTGAAAGAGCGGTTCCTTGAAGGCGTGTGCTATCTCGTGTCGCCGTTGCTTTAATCGCTTTAGCCATTGATAAATCCAGTAGCGCAACACAAGAAAAAATACAGCAATGTCAAAACAAATATCGATCGCGTAATCGCGTACACTCGATTACGCGATTACGCAATAATCGAGTATTTTTATGGCCAATCGAGTACAATCAAGGAGAATCAATCTTTCCCTTCTCTTCTTATAGGCGCCCTCATGTCTGACGCACTCATTTTGCCTCGTGACGAATCCTTAACCGTTGAGTTCAAATCCGAATGGAACAAGGACAAGATTAGAAAAACCTTAGTTGCCTTCGCCAATACTGTCGGCGGCGACCTCTATATCGGCATGGATGACAATGGTCTGCCAATCGGCGTCAGTAACACCGATGAAGTCATCCAGTCGCTCACTTCCGTTATTCGCGACTCTATTTTCCCTTCCATGGCCGACTGTGTCAGCACCACCGTCATCACGGCTCCTGGCGGTCTAAAAATTGTCAAGGTCCACGTCCTCCCTGGCCGACTAAAACCCTATTCTCTGGATCCAAAACGTTCGGAAACTGTCTACATTCGCATGGAGAACACCAGTTGTCCCGCCTCGCTAGATGATCTGGAGTACATCTTCAGAAAATACGACCCCACGCCATTTGAACGTCGCATCTCGTCTGAACAGACGCTGACATTCAATGATCTTCAAGCCATCTGCAAAGAAAATGACTTCTCACTGAATCCCCAAACCAACCTCCAATACTGTCTCTGGAATTCTCAAGCAGCCAGTTACACCAATCTAGGATTCATCTGTTCAGATCAAAGCACTTTCGGCACCGTGCTGGTTGCATTCTCTGAGGACGAAAAATTATCCGTCAAGCAGGCCAGAACTGTGAACGGTTCCATCTTTCATCTGCTTTCAGAAATTCAAGCCTTCATCCAAGAAAACAACTTTGCAGGCTGGACATTTCCCACTAACGGCTCTCTGCAACGGCAAGAGCTCCACTACTTCTCTCCATTGGTGCTGAGAGAAGCCGCCGTCAACGCCATTGCCCATCGAGACTACAGTCGCAACGCTCCCATAACGGTACATATCACACCTGCGGCTGTTGAAATTTTCACCATCGGAGGTCTCCCAGATCTCGAACCAGAACAAGTCTTACTCGGCATGGCTACAAACTGTCGAAATCCTCATCTGGCCATGTTGTTAGGAAAATTGAAGTTGATGGAAGGCATCGGCAACGGTTTTCGCCAGCTGAGAAACGCCTACCCCAGTGTGCCTCTCACCGACTTGCTCACTATGGCACCGCATCACTTCATCATTCGACTGCCCCGAATCAATCCCAAACTTCCGGCAACCGACGCCATTTCCGCCGCCTTGATTCGCTTCATGAGGGACCACGGAACAGCCTCTCGTCCAGAACTCGAGGCCTGTGTTGGACTATCCGCCTCAGCATTAGTGAAACGCCTCAAAATGCTCCGGCAACAGCAACTCATTGAAGCTATCGGCAAAGGCCCAGCTACGCGCTACCGCGCTCGCGACTGAGTCGCCCTTTGTCCGCGTAACAATGCTCTGTCGCTTCAGCGTACAAGATGACAATGAACTTTGCCATCATGTCTACATGGGCCATTTTTATGTAGAGTCATGTCTACATGCGTGTATAGTTATTTCGAACTAGTTTCATTGCTTCTTATTGTTTTAAAATTTACATTTGCATGCTATTTACTATGCATAACCATTTGGCAGCATGTCATCTTCCTTGCACACTTGTCGCCCACCAGCAGATAAGGGACCCCACAACCAGCACAACCGTCCCAAGCCAAAAGCTTTGCGTGAGCGAGGCACCGATCCAAATCACGCCGAAGACGCAGCTCATCACCGGCGTGAAGTAGGACGCCACGGAAAGCACTGGTACGTTGCCGTAGAGCATCCCGTGCGTCCAGCAGCCGTAGGCAAGTCCCGCTGCGAGGCCGCCCGCCAGAACGCTCACGGCGCCCTTGACGGTCACTAACATTTCGCCGCCGAACCCCGCGGCCCACATCAGCCCAAAGACGAGCGTGTCCGCCGCGAAGATCACGGTGCTGAAGTTCTGCCCGCGTCCCCAAAGCTTGGTGAAGATCGAATAGGCCGTCCAGAAGAGCGCGGCGCCCAAGGCGAGCACGTAGCTCAGCGGGTTGTCCGCTGCGTGAGAGAAGAAGGCGGAGAACGAGAAAGCGCCGCCCGAAATGATCCAGAAAACAGAGGCGATACAAAGCACCATGCCAGGTGCCAACATCCAGGTCGCCCGCACGCCCGTGAAAAGCACGGCTGCGACAACCGTGGTGGCGGGCCAGAGGTAGTTCACCATGCCCACCTCCATCGTCTGCGCGCCGCCCGTTGAAAGGTAGACAGCCAGCACGAGACAAACCGTGCAGGCGACGGCGCTCGAAAGCCCCCAGAAAAGGTAGCGGCGGTCCGCCTTCCGCCAGTCCGGCACGCCGACGCTCAAAAAGAGCGCGACCGTCGCCACGGCATACAAAAGGCATTCGCCCGGCGCCACGCCAAAGCCCTCGACTACGGCGCGCATGAGCGGCACGTTCATGGCCCACATGACGGGACCGATGACCCCGATCAGCGTCGCCGCCGTCGGGCCCCGAAGCTTCTCAGCGGAAATTTCCATGATTCCATGACCTCCGAAGCTTCAGTGTATCGCGCCGGCCGCGTCATTCGCACGACAGACGCGCTTTTCGGCTTCAGACAGTCACCCACTCCACGTCGTGCCCCGTCGCCGGCAGCCACTTTTCAAAGAGGTCCTTCACAGCGATCCGCAGGCTCGCGGCGTTGCTGCAAGGGTGGCAGTCCACGTAGTCAAAGTTGAGCAAGTCGCGGTC
>CAVACW010000102.1:0-10474 GCA_963587345.1 uncultured Oscillospiraceae bacterium
CGCGAACCGATTGAGTTTTCGGGCGACTTGAAGACGCTCAACCTCAATCTGCAGTCTCAGTTCGACGAAGAAGCACTCCTCTCGGCCATGTTCTATTTCGGCTTCCTCACGTTTGCTCCGGGTGACACCACGTCTCTCGTGATTCCCAACCGTGCGGTGAGCATCCAGTTCTTCGAATACTTCCTGAAGCATGTTCTCGCCACGGACAACTACTCCTTCATTGCCAAGGATTTTCTCAAGGCCATGAAGGCGCTCGCTGCGGGCGATCCGAAGCCGCTTTTTGACGTCACCTGCAGCCGTTTCCAAACCGCAAGCGGCCTGCACTCTCACGCTCATCTGAAGGAAAGCGACTTTCAAACGCTTCTCATCGGCGCCCTCAACTTCACGAATGCTTTCACCGTCACCAGTGAAGTCGAAGTCCGCGGTGAAGAAAAGGGCTACATCGACATTCTCGCCGCGCCCGCGGCCGGCAGTTCTGCCAAGACCGCGTACCTCATCGAGGTGAAGTACCTCACCATGAAGGATGACTCGCCAGAAGCCAGAGAAAAGGCGCTTTCAGACGCCCGCGTCCAGATCAGCCGCTACGAGCAGGGCGACAACGTGAAGCGCCTGCCGCAGCTAAAGCGCCTCATCGCGCTCTTTGTCGGCCTGAAGCTCGAAACGCTGGAAATCTACTGAGAAAGAAAATCTGCCGCGTTCCGCCGATCACTTCAGGCCTCGCGATCCAGCACCAAATCGTCAGTTCTCCTCAAGGCGCTTCAGCAGAACCGAAGTCCTCTGATCGTCGGACCGACGAACACGACGGCCGCCTTCTTCAATCTCGGCAGCCGCTTGATGTTTTCGGCTTCAGCGTACGACGCGAGCTGCGCCAGGGCCTCTTCAAGCTTTCTTTGAACCGCCTCGTCCGTCCCCTTCTCTTGCGTGAGGTGCTTTATTTCCAGAAGGTAGGAATGCTCGTTGCCGGCGTCTCGCGTCGGCCGGATCAGCACGTCCGCGAAGCCGATTCCAAGCGCCTCCTCCTCTGCCACCGCCTTGAAGCCGCGCAACGCCCGCGCGGCGCCCAGCATGAAGTACTGTATCGGCGCCTCCGCAAGCTGCAGCCGGCTGTGCAGTCCCGCGTCCTGCTGCAGCGTCCTTTCCACGAGCCGGAGAAACGGCTCCAAGTCGCCCAAGCTCAATGCCTTGCCCGCCCGCTGGAGCGCCTCCGCTTCAAAATCGACTTCCTGACCCAAGCCGGACAAATACTTGAAGTAGTACCCAAAGAACTGCTCGAGCCTCGTCTTGTTCGGACAGGCGAGCGTCTTTTCTTCACCAGACGCAAACGTCAGATAGCCAAAGAAAAAGAGCGTCGTGAGGACGCCTTGGTTGTCCAGACCGCCTTGCTGATTGAGGTTAATGGTCTTGCTGAGGCTCGCGTACGGCACGGTCTGGCCCTTCAAGCAGCGTTCGACCACACCTCGCACGAAGCTCGGGTCGCCCAGCGAAAGGATGCCGTGAATTTTGGTCAAATCCACCGCCACCGAGGCGTCCATGAGATCGTCGCCGTCGGGCTCCTCGCCGTGATCCCGAACAAAGCGCAGGTACGCCATGCACATCGAGGTGTGACAAACCGACCGGTCCGCCTTCGGAAAAAAGCGATAGCCGTTGTAAAGCTCCTTCAGTCGGCGGAAAAAGTCTTCCTCCGTCCGGCCGAGCGCCTCGCAGTCGACGGACTCCCGAATGACCTGGCGAAGCTCGTCGTCCGTGAGTCCAAAGGCTTCCGCGAAAAGCGGGTGCGTCGAATAGTTCGTCGCAATGCCAAAGCCCGACGTCATGGAATCGAGCGAGATGGACGTCACGCCGGTGAGGTAGATGCGCGGAAAAATCTTGTCGGCGTACTTTTTTATGACCGCGTAGAAGCTCTTCACAAAGCTCAGATCCGCCATGGCCTCAGGCGTCGGGGCCGCTGTCAGCACCTCATTGGCAAACTGATCGTACTCATCCACGAAGAGCATCACGCGGTTGCCCAGCTCCTGCTGAAACCGCTCACAAAAGCCCGTCATCCAGTCCGCGGGCGACGTGTAGGGGTTTAGCTAGCGAAACAAAAATCTTCCAAACTTGTCACGGTATTGGAAAACTTGGAAAAGTTATGATAACGTGCGTCACATCTGATGAATGCTTTTGCCAAAAGGCGCTTCAGAAGAGTCGGCGCAAAGGTTGTTGAAGTGCATTGGTGCTGTTTCTCGGCAGGGGATGAAAGCAGAAATGCTGGATTCGATAGGTTCTTCGGAACTCGAGCTGGGAGCAAATCGTGCAACAGTAGCATTTGCGAGACGGTAAAAAGCGTGCCTTTAGAGACCGAATCATTGATTTGGCTACCGTTGTGGCACATGACTTGGGGTGTCGAGCAATTGCCATCCTGAGAGCGAACGAGGCTCCTCCGACTCGTGATGGTAGATTTTGGAGCTTTCGAACTAACGGCGCTGAAGAAACGCCTCCCGTCCTTCAATTTGGTAGCGAATGAGAAAGTTCTCAAACGAAGACTTCACTTCCGTCATGAAGTGATCTATGAGATTCGTCCGGTCGATGCCAGAGAAGTCAAGGTGCAGTATGTAGTATCGGCCTTGCCCGTCCGTGCGATGCTCGTGAATGCAGGTGCCTTGAAAATTCCGGTCGAAATCCTCCGCCTGAGCTCGGTCATAGTACGACTCCAACATCGACAGGAAGAGCGACTTCCCGAAGCGGCGCGGGCGCAGCACGACGAGAGAGGCCTAATCCAGAGACTCCAGCACCGGGATGAATCGGGTTTTGTCCGCGTAGACATACGGCCCGCTGCGCAGCGATGAATACACGGCCTTGCCCACTGGGACGCGCTTCTTTTGCGAAAAATCTGCTTTCATGGCACCTGCCGGCTGCAACAACGGAAAACTCCCGCAGATTTTATCGCACGAGCTGCTTTCCACAACCTAGCGAGCCCTGACGGTCACGGACGTCTTTGCCGCCCGTCCGAGCGAACAAATCGGGCCCGGAAGCTTCGAAAAGCCGCTGGGCCCGATCTCAAAGGGATTACCTCCGAAGAGGTAGGATCACTTATTCCTCAATGACCGCCACCGCGTCCATCAGAAAGAGCGCGCCCTTGGGCATCGCAGTGGGCTGGTTGCAGGTGCGGGCCGGATGCTGCGTGCCGAGCAGGTAGCGGCGCATCATGTCGTTCATGCGATCGAAGTCCGCCATGTCGTTCAAGTAGATGTTGAACTTCACCACATCCTTAAGGCTCGCGCCAGCCGCGCGCAGGACTTCCTGCAGGTTGCAGAAGGTCTGCAGAATCTGGGCCTCAAGCCCATCAACGAGCTTTCCGGTTTTGGGGTCGATGCCGAGCTGCCCCGAAGTGAAGACGAGGTTCCCAACGCGGATGGCCTGATTGTAGGGCCCGATGGCGGCCATGGCCTTCGGCGTATTGACGATCGTATGCATTTCTCTTTCCTCTTGTTTTGCCGCGCCCCCGGATCTGCGCCCGAACGGCGGCATTTTGAAAACGGCTATCGGTTGATTACCCCATTGGAGGTATCTCCGTGTCTTTTCTCCGATTCTGACATAGTTCGGACTAGTTCGAAAGGGGTAGATCGAACGAATCAGACAAAACGTGACTTAAGGACAATCAGGGCCGCCGCGCTTAACAAATGGCGGTGCAAGCCTCGCCGGTCTCGGCATAATCCCGCCGGAAAAGACAAAAAGGAGGCAGCCATGCGGCTTTTGGGCGCCATCGCGGGCGACATGCTCGGCAGCACGTACGAGTTCAACAACTTCACGGGGAAAGCGAAGAACCTGAAGTTCTTTCCGAAAGGATCCTTTGCAACCGACGACTCAATTCTCACCTGCGCTGTTGCGGACGCGCTCCTGGCGGCCCGAACAAGCGCCGGCGACATTGACGAGGCGGCCTTCTCGGACCTCCTTCCCGAGCGGCTCCGGCGCTTTGCGCTCGCGCACCCCGAAGGCGGCTACGGCGGCCGGTTCCTCGCGTGGCTGCAAAGGCCCGGCGCTCCCGCCTACCGTAGCCTCGGCAACGGCTCGGCGATGAGAGTCTCTCCTTGTCTCTGGGCCGCCCGAGACGAAGCGCAGGCCCAGCGGCTTGCCAAGCGCTCGGCGCTGCCTACGCATGACCATCCGCTGGGCATTCTGGGCGCGCAGGCGACCGTCTGGGCCGCCCGTCGCTTTATGGAAGGCGCAGCGGGCCGCGAACAGCTCAAAAAAGAATGGCGGGCGAAGTTCGGACGGCTGGGCGCGCTTCCCGACGTCGAGCGCCTTGCCGCCCCCATCGACTTTGACGAAACGTGTCCGGGCACCGTGCCGCTCGCGATCTCGATCGCGCTCGCAGCGGACGAGTGGGAGGACGCCGTGCGGCTTGCGGTGGCGCTGGGCGGCGACTGCGACACGACGGCCGCCATCGCTGGATCGATTGCCGCCGGCGGCTCGCCTGTGCCAGAAGCCATCGAGCGCGCAGCGCTCGCGCTGCTCACGAGGGACCTGCGGCGCGTCGTCGAAGCCTTTGAAGCGGCATTCGGCGCGCAGCTATAGAATCCGCAGCATGTCCGCCGCTTTCCGCTTGGCGACTGTCGAGCCGACAGCGGGACGCCCGGACGACTGCCGCGCCTTGCGGCCTTTTCCGCGAACTTTCAAAGGACCTCGCCGTCCCGATTTTCATCACCGCCACACCGTCCCTCATTTCTTCAACAAGGAACTGACATGACTCGCCGTCCCCTCTACGCCCATCGCTGCCTGCTCGTCGCCACGGACGATGATCCGTCGCTCTTGCTGCTGACGCTGCAGGCGCTCCCGATCGGGCGGCGCAATCGGCTCAACGAAGTGCGGACGCTCTCCACCGCGGCGGGCGTCGAGCGCATGAAAAACGAAGTGCACGGCCGCGAAGAGGGGGCTTTCTTCCGGTACCGCGCCTTGAACTACCCGCGCCTGCGCTTTGACTGGTCGGCGATCGGCGCGTTCACGGCGCCCGACGGCAGCGTCGTTCCCTCACTCAAGCGTCCGATCGACGTCGCGGCGGCGGCCGAGTCGCTCGTCACGCGGCTTCGAGACCTCACGCAGTCCAAGGACACGTCGGTGCTTCTTGCGCTCGAAGCGGGAAGCCCCCTGGTGCGCTGGGCGGCCATGGGCATGTCGCTCTTTGGCCGGCCCCAAGACGAGATGGTGCTCCTGCCGCCCGCCCGTCCGCGCGCAGCCGGCGCCGATTCAAGCGATGACACAGGCGACCTCTTCACGTTCACAGTGCCTCAGTGCCGCAGCAAGCTTCCTGCCGAAACGCTTGACTCAAAGGAACTCGTCCGGGCGGAGTGGCTCACGAGGCAGCTCTCCGACGGCGTCCTTCAGAGCGGCTCGATCCCCAAATCGCTCGACTCGCTGCTCATCTTCAACCTCGCGAGCCGGCAGATTCTCTGCCGCGGCCGTCTTATTCACCTGAAGCCCGGCGACTTTGCGGTCTACCTCTGGCTTGCCCGGCGTCGCCTTGCCCTGCTCCCCGAGATGAAGACCGTCGACCCGGTGCCTCTTGAAGACATTCTCGACGCCTACCGCAGCGTCCTCTCGCACGGCGGGCTGCAAAAGCCCAAGGGAAGCTCCGTCAAGGTCGACGTGATGCGCGAATGCCTACTCTCCGACTTCCCCAAGTTCTTCCGCGAGGCCCGCTGCCGCATTGACAAGGAGCTGGCGTTCATTCTCGGCAAGGAAGGCTGCGCGCCCTTTGTCATCGCGCAAAGCGGCAAGCGGCCGAACCATGCCTATCAGATCGCCTCAGGACCTGAAAACATTCGGATTCAGCTGGGCCCGGTCAGCGAATCAAAGGACAAGCCTGAGAACAACGAAGAGAAAAATTTGTAACAAAGCGCAAAAAAACGGCCAAATAGCATTTGAACGTTGTCGTTTTATATTCACAATGCAAAATTTTTGGTACATTTCGGGTGTTCCCGTTTTACAGGAGGAGCACTTCTAAAATGGACCATACTGAAAAGAAACCAAAAAACAGAATCCGAATCGACGACGTCATCCACAAGCAGTTTCTTCGGATGAAGCCGATCGTCGCCGCCGCGATGAAGCTTTGCTGTCCCGAACTCAAGGGAGAAACGCTTCTCGCCATCGAAAAGCGAATCTCCCCCTCGCCGCTGATCCCGGCTCTGGATCCGACCGTCGGGTCACGCGCCGCCGGAGAAAACTGCGAAGTCTGCGACGACGGCACGAAGACTGTCTTCGACTCGCTCTTTATCGTTGAACACGCTGAGAAGCCGATTCGAGTCAACATTGAAGCTCAAGCCACGGAGCCCAAAGGATTCCCCGAGAGGCAGGACTTCTACGTTGGCCGCGCTATTTCCTCCGAGAAAAGCCACGGCGTCTTCAAGAATTCCGAGTACCACAAGCTTCAGAAGGTTCGATCCATTTGGCTGATGTTCGATGCGCCAAAGCGTATGGGCGGCCGCATCAAGCGCCGCTATTGCGTGGAGGACATGTGCGAGGAGCCCAACGGCGAATATTCCATACTGGCCGCCGATCCGCAAAGCAGCCTCCACTGCATATCAACCGTCTACCTGCCCGACGGCGACATCACGGCAACCGACGCGGATCCCTTGAACATTCTGGCTGTCATGATGCGAAACAAGGACAGTCTCTCAGAGAAAGAGCAATTTTTGCGCAACAACGGTATAGTTGTTGACCATAATATGAAAGGAGCTTTTGAAACCATGTGCACTTTGGAAACTCATCTTCTCAATAAAGGACGGCAAGAGGAACGCGTCACCATCGCCAAAAATCTGCTGTCTGCAGGCCTTTCGCTTGACCTCATCAAAAAAACGACAGGCTTGACGCTCAAGAAGCTTCGCGAGCTGGCCGATGCCATGACACCGCATCCGACCGCCAAAGCAACCGCCTCTCCTGCCTGATTGCTGAACTCCGTCTGATGCGCCACATCGGCCGCATCAGACGGTTATGTTGCGCGCTGCATCCATGCACACTCTGGAAGCACATATTCTCAACAAAGGGCGCCGTGAAGGCTATCGGATAGGCCTGCAAGAGGTCCGCGTCGGAGTGGCCCGAAAAATGCTTTCCCTCAAGGCACCGCTGGAGCTCATACGCCGTTGCACCAGACTTTCCTTGGAGGAGTTGCGCGAACTGGCAAAATCACTGACGTCCACGCCCACCCCCACTAAACTCTCCAAAGCAACCGTTCGGCGCCGAGCAAAGGCTTCGCTTTAGCACCGACGCCCGCACGACTCGCAGCAGTTTTGCTCTCTCGAATAAAGGAAAACTCTCTCTGGGCGGGCAACTTGTTCCAAAATGGAACAAGTTGCCCGCCTGCAAGCGCCGTCGCAGCCTCCAGCGCCCGCCACTGCTAGCGCCAGACCACGAGCAGCGCCGCCTTCACCTTTTCGGCATCCACGGGCTTGGCGACATGGCCGTTCATGCCGGCCTTCGCGGCGTTCTGCCGATCTTCCTCAAAGGCGTTTGCGGTCATGGCGATGATGGGTATGCCGGCCTTCTTTGCGTCCGCCATCGCCCGCACGGCCCGCGCCGCCTCGTAGCCGTCCATGACGGGCATCTGAATGTCCATCAAGACGGCGTCGTAATGCCCCGCAGGCTCTACTTCAAGCCGCGCCACGCACTGCCGGCCGTCAGCAACGCGGTCCGCCGCAAGCCCCAGCTTTTCAAGAATGAAGAGCGCGATCTCCGCGTTGAGGTCATTGTCTTCCGCAAGAAGCACGCGCCTCCCGCGCAGCGCCTCGCCCGACTCCGCAAGCGTCGGCTCCGCCTCAGGCGCCTGCGCCGCAGCCTTTGCCATCGGATGCTCGAGCGTCACCGCAAAGCGGCTGCCGCGCCCGGGAGCGCTCTCCACCGTGATTTCCCCCTTCATCATGTCCACAAGCTTTTTAACGATCGCCATACCGAGTCCCGTGCCCGCCACGCGCCCCGCGGTAGTGTTGCGCTCGCGCGTGAAAGGCTCGAAGATCGTCGGCAGGAATTCCGGGCTGATGCCGATCCCGGTGTCGACCACTTCGGTGCGAAGCCGCACGAAGCCCGGCCGCTTGCTGGGAATCTCCTCGCAGCGAATGGTGACGGAGCCGCCCGAGGGCGTGAACTTCACGGCGTTGCTCACAAGGTTCGTCAGAATCTCCCGCACCTTCGTCGCGTCGCAGCGCACGTGACGATGTTCGACGCGGCATTCGTGCGTAATCGCGACGCCCTTTTGCTGCGCCTCCACTTCAAAGACGCCCGCGATCTCGTCAATGATGCTGCCAACGCGATCGTCGGTTTCGTCGAGCTCCATCTTCGCCTGGTAGCCCAGAAGCTTCGGGGCCGTGAGCCCCTCCTTGATCATCTTGGAAAACCCGAGAAGCGCATTCATCGGCGTGCGGATGTCGTGGCTCATGTTAAAGAGAAAGGACGTCTTTGCGTCGTTCGCCTCACGCGCGGCGCCGCGGGCCTTCGCCAGAAGCCACGCAAAGACGGCGAGCACCGCCAGAACGATCATGGCCGCCACGACAGCGACGGGCCCGAGATTCGCCCGCAGGTAGTCCATCGTCGTCACCCGCCGCGCCGCGCTCTCGTACATGGAGAGCGCCCCTGACAAGGTCGAGGCCGACACGGGCTGCAGCGTCTTGTTCAGAATCATCAGAAGCGTCGATTCGCCGCGCTTTACGGCCATCACGGCGTCGCCCGACTCCGTGAGAAAGACGCTTCGAAGCCGCGCGTCATGATCATGCGCGCCGACTGTCTGGCCCGACGGCACGACAAGGCAGTCCGCCCGCCCGTCGAGCACCGCCTTTTTCGCCTCCTCTATGCTCGCCACATCAACGATCGTCCAGTTCGGGTACTTGTAGGCGATGTGCCAGCGCACGAGAAGGTTCCCCGTCGGAACGGCGACGCGATTGTCCGCCGCCTCAATGAAATAGTCCTGCTTCGTGACGGCGGCAAGCGTCATTGTGAGCAGCGTGTTGGAGAGCGCCAAGCCGTTCACTTCCGCAGCGTAGGGGCTCGAGCTCACGTGAAAGACGACGTCGACGCGCCCTTGCTTCAAGGCGGCAAGCTCGGCTTCGCGGGACGTGAAGCGCACCAGTTCGAAGGCAAGGCCCTGGTTGGCGAACGTCCCGGTCGCAAGACTCAAGTAGTCATTGATGACGCCTTCCAAGCGCCCCTCGTCGTTCGTGCGGGAAAAGCCCGTTTCGCCCTCCATCCATCCCAAGCGCACCGAACCGTGGGCGGCGAGCCACGCCTTTTCATGGGCGGACAGGGTCGGCACGGCGACCGCCGACAGGTAGCGCTGGTAGAGCTCGTCAGCGTAAAACGGGCGGTCCCTTTCCATCTGCCGCATCGCAGCGTCCATCGCGCGCTTCAAGTCCGGACGGCGCTTGTTGATGACGAAGTAGATTTCCGAACACCCGGTGATCGCAATGGCAGAAAGCCCCGCCTCCACCCACGCGGGCGTCTCGGTGGAAATGACGCAGTCGATTTCGTGCGCCGCCACCATCGCCTTCGCCTCTTCAAAGCTCTTCACGTAGACGTAGTTCACGGCGATCCCGTGCGCCTTCTCCCACTCCCGAAACTGATCGGTCTGGATGCTGTCCTACAAGGCCGCCAGGCGCTTGCCGTTCAGGGTGGAGAGATCCGTCGTCGAAATGCCGGCGTTCACAAGGTCGGCGTAGAGGTAGTTGCGCTCAAAGCCCATCGGAACTTCGGAATAGAGCATGGCCTGAGCGCGCTCGGGCGTGTAGGAGACGGCACCCATGATGTCGATGTCGCCCGAAGCGACAGAGGCGAGCAGCTCTGACCAGCCGCCCTTGACGCAGTCGCAGTCCCAGCCCGTGCAGCCCGCCACCGCCAGCAGGCATTCGCCGCCGTAGCCGCTTCTTTCGCCGTGGCGCCCGGTGATGCTGCAGGCGTTCTCATGTCAGCCGGAGCGAATCTTGTCGGCGGCCGCGGCCTCAGGCGACGCAAAAAGCGCGGAGAGGCCGATGGAAACAATGGCGCAGGCAAGCAGAGGAGGCCCGCGGGCAAGTCGCCGGGCCTACAGAAGCCACGGCGCGCGAAAGCCCTCTGACACGGGCGGCAGCGGGCTCGCCATGTCCGCGATCGCCTGAAGCTGCGCCGCAAGGAGCACCTCGTCCTTCTCCAACAGCGCCTCAATGACGTCAAGGCGGTCCGTCACCTCGACCGCCGGGCCGCCCGCCGCCCACCCGCACGCCAAGCCCGTCCCAGCGCTCACGGCATCCTGCCGCCGCGCCGGATCCCGGCGGCTTGCTTTGAGAACGTCCGCTTCTGCGTCGGACTCCAGCGGATCCCAGCATTGACTGTCAAACCACACAGAGCGGCTGGCGCCGTGCGCCGGAAGGCTGCCCTGCACTTCATGAACGATCTGTCGAAGCAGATCACAGAGCTGTCCCGGCCGCTTGATTTCCCCTTTCTTCAGCATCGCGTCTTTGGGCGCAGGTGTTTTGCCGTC
>CAVACW010000103.1:0-10350 GCA_963587345.1 uncultured Oscillospiraceae bacterium
GGTGTCCGCTGGGTGGGGGAACTCGTGAATGAAACTACTGTGACAGACTATGGCCCGATGCCGGCGCGGTTGCCCGTCGGTCGTTCAACGTTTCGCACGCTGAGGCGGGATGGGGCCGTTTATGTGGACAAGACGGCTCAGATTTACGAGCTCGCGATAGAGCGTCAGAAGTTTTTTCTGGCGCGGCCGAGGCGGTTTGGCAAATCACTGCTGGTCTCCACGTTTGAGTCGCTGTTTCGGGACGGCTTGAGGGATTTTCAAGGACTCGCCATCGAGAAACTGTGGCAGGACAAGACTTACGACGTGGTGACGCTGGATTTTTCTCGAACGAAGGATTTCAGTTCGCTCGCGGGATTTCTCAAGCGGTTTGAAGACCACCTTGTAAATCAGTTTGGGGCGGCAGGCTTCCGAAAGGATGAAGCCAGTTCGGTGTCGCTTGTGGCGCAGATTGACAAGTGGATGCAGACAAGGGAGCCCGCTTCGCTCGTGCTGTTGATTGACGAGTATGACGCGCCGCTTACGGCGTGCTTTGACAAGGCAGAACTCTTTGCGCTGGTGCGTGATGTCCTGAGCAATTTTTACGCCACGGTGAAGGGATGCGAGGGGTGTCTTCGGTTTCTTTTCATGACGGGCATCACGAAGATTGAGAACGCCAGCATTTTCTCTGCCTTCAATCCCATCACGGACATTTCGCTCAATCCGCGGTTTGGCAGTCTCTTGGGCTACACGGAAGCGGAGCTCGAAAAGTACTTTGGCAGCTACCTAAAGGCGGCGACGGAGGCTGCGGGCTTTTCTGATTCATCGTCGCTTCTGGCCGAGATGCGACGTATGTACGACGGCTTCTGCTTTGACCTTTTTGCGAAAACGCATGTTTATGTTCCTTGGTCGGTGCTGAAGTTCCTGCAGGATCCAGCCATGGGCTTGAGAAATTACTGGTACGACAGCGCTGGAAAGCCGACCGTGCTGATGAATTTTCTGAAAGGCCGTCGCCTTGCTACGCCGGCGACCTATGCGGCGTCGCCCGTGGTGCCGGCGGAGTGGCTCTCCGACACTGTGGATGTGGCGTCGCTGCGCCCCGAGGTGCTTCTGGCGCAGACGGGGTACCTCACCATTTTGGAAAGCGATGGAGAGGTGTTGAAGCTTGGCTATCCCAACGAGGAGATGCGTCAGTCGATGGCGAGGCTCTACACCGAGATGATGCTCGCAGACGATGCGGCGGCCTATACGAAGACGCGGTCGCTCGCGCGGATTCTTCTCACTGAAAGCTTGGCTGATTTTGTGAAGACGCTGAATGCGGTGGTTTCGGGGCTCTCGTACCAAGGCTGGAGCATTCAGTGTGAGACGGACGCACGCAACGCGGTGCAGATGATGCTCGCAGCGGCCGGGCTGCGCGTGATGGCTGAACGGCACAATGCTTGGGGAAGAAGCGACTTGGAAGTGGAGGCAGGACGCCGGCGCTGGGTGTTTGAAATGAAATGGGCGGCGAAGGGACAGTCAGTGGAGCGGCGCCTGCGGGAGGCGGAGCAACAGATGGAGAAGCGCCATTATGGCATGTCTGAAGCCGTTGATTTCGAGGTGACGCATGTAGTGCTGGTGTTTTCGGAAGGCGAGCGGCAATTTGTTGGACGGATGGTTGGGTTGGATGCTCTTCTGCAGCCGACGTGGCGAGAATGAAGGCGCTGATGTGGCGCAGGCGGTGGCATTAGGTTCGATGCTTGCCGGAAGGCGACCAAAGCGAGCATCGAGTTGTTTAAAAAAACCGGAACACAGACTTGACAACTACCGTACCGAAAGCAAGTCCGACATTGGTCTGCCGAGGAAGTAGCACATTCAGAGCGGAAAGTTTGGAACGAAGAAAGATTAAGAATTCGTAAAAACGAAATAATTTATGCCGTTTAAGCGATTTTGTGTTGATTTGCGGTGGGCAAAGCGGTACAATCGAACAAGAAATAGGTTGTTTCTAATGGAGAAATTTCATCATGACCGACGCTTGGGTTCGCTTGACCGCTGTTACATTGGAGAACTTCAAAAATGTGGTGCGTGGCTCGCTTGATTTGTCGGTCGACAATGGCGTCGGCTGCCTGCTGGCGCTTTACGGTCAGAATGGTTCGGGCAAGACGGCTCTCATTCGGGCGCTGGCCTTTCTGAAGTCGCTTTTGGCTGGGCGATCGTTGCCGGAGGATTTTGGCGACAGCATTCACGTCAAGGCGTCGTCGGCAAGGCTCGCGTTTGAGTTTCGGGTGACGCCCGCGGAGGGCGGGGATCCGATTCGGGTGGCGTACGAGGTAGTGCTCGCGCGAAAGAAGATGGAGGCAGTGTCAGAGCTGTGGCTGGCCGATCCCGTTCGAGAGACGGCGGAGATTCAAAGCGAAAAATTTGTTGTCTGGCTTTCTGGCGGTGAGGGCGTGCGCAAGACTTGTCTCATCGATACGTCGGAAGACCTGCTGCCTTTTGGACCGAAAGCAAGACTGCTGGATTTAGTGGGGCGAGATCGAACCGTTCATTCCAATCTTCAAGCCGAACGCCGTCTGGCGCAGGAGAGGCGGCAGTCTTTTGTGTTTTCGGGGGCGCTTTATCAGACGATAAAAGCAAAGATGGAACGCGAGGCGACCGAGTCTTCCAGTGTTTTGAAGACAGTGGAAGGTTTGATTTTTCGACTTTGGCGCTATGGGATGTCGGCGCTTTTTGTCATTGAGCCGGAGCAAGCGGGATTGGTGAGCTTGAATGCCATGCCGTTGCAAATGAAAGCAGAGCCTGCACCGGATCATCCAGGGGTGAGCGGCGCCGTGCTGCTTCCGATGAGCGGCGTGGGCTGGATTTCCGAAGAGCTTCTGCCAGTAGTGAATCACATCATCGGAGAGGTCAATCTGGTGCTCAATCAGCTCGTTCCCGGACTGACGGTTCAATGTCAGGAACGGTACCGGGAAACTGGCCCGAAGGGCGAGGGACGCGTGGCAGTGGAGCTGGTGTCGCTCAAAAATGAAGAGCCGATATCCCTGCGCTACGAGTCTGACGGCATCAAGAAAATTTTTTCTGTGCTGCATCTTTTAATTTGTGCCTACAACGACCGCACGGTGACGGTGGCGATTGATGAACTCGATGCCGGCGTCTTTGAGTACCTGCTGGGGGAGATGGTTCGACTCATGGCTGACCACGGCTGGGGACAGCTCATCTTCACTTCACATAATTTGAGAGTGTTGGAAACGGTGAACCGGAAGTTCATAGCCTTTACTTCCGCCGATCCAGCGCGGCGGTACGTGCGAATGAAGAACATCAAGGGCACTAACAACCTTCGGGATGTTTATTACCGCGATATTTTTCTCGGCCCCGAGGATGAGACGCCGCCCTTTTATACGCCGACCAACAATGCGGCGATTGCCATGGCCATGAGAAAAGCGGGAGCGCAGCATCATGGCTAGACGCAAGATGGTTCTCGTCATCGTAGAAGGAACAACAGACGAGGAATCGTTGCAGTATGGCTTGACAGCGGTTTTTTCTCGCTTTGATCTGGCGGTTCAGGTGACGCGAGGCGATGTGACGGCGGAAACCGGCAGCAGCGCCGCCACCATTCGCCGCAAGGTAGGTGAGCTCGTGAAGGCGTGGATTGGCGCCAATCACTTGGCGTCAAGAGCGGATATCGCCCGTGTTGTTCATGTCGTTGATACGGACGGCGCATTTGTGCCGAATGAGAGCGTGCTTGAGGAGACGGGGGTGGTCGGCGTTCGCTACGAAACTGATGCCATCCGCGCACCGAGCAAGGCTTCGGTGGAAGAAAGAAACGCGCGCAAGAGCCGGTGTCTCATTGAGCTAGCCAAGACCAAGACGGTGCTGGGAAGCATCCCGTACCGGGTCTTTTACCTGTCATGCAATTTGGAGCATGCGCTCCATGATCGGCTCAACTGCAGTCCCGCGGAGAAGGCTCGACTGGCGGCGGTGTTTTCGATGCGCTTTTGTGATGATGTGGAAGGCTTCAAGACGTTTTTTGAGGCGCCGCTGTTGTTGCTTGGAAATTCGTACAAGGACAGCTGGGCCGCGATTGAGCAGAAAAACGAGTCGTTGCATCGGCATGCGAATCTGGTGTTTGCTTGGAAGGACGACAGCGAGTGAGACAAGCCAGAGGCGGTTGCTTGCGCATAGGCCGAACATCGTACAAGACACTCCCCCGATCCAAAGCGATTTTTTAGAACTGGCAGAATAGGTCTGCCGAACACGGCGGAAGGTGCCTTTCGTCAGACGATCCGAGCCCCCGGCTCCGCCGTCAGACGCTCGCCTTCCCACTTATAACCATTAACGAAGAAACCCATGGCCAAGACCCTTTACGACAAACTCTGGGACGAACACGTGGTTCACGTCGAAGCCGACGGCACCACGACGCTTTACATCGACCGGCACCTGATGCATGAGGTGACGAGTCCTCAGGCGTTCGAGGGCCTGAGGCTAAATCACCGCAAGCCCTGGCGCATTTCTTCGATTGTTGCGACCGCTGACCACAACACCCCCACGACCGGCTGGGAGCTTGGGCTCGACGGCATCACTGATCCCATTGCGCGGCTTCAGGTGGAGACGCTGGACAAGAACATCAAGGAAAACGGCTGTGCGGCCTACTTCCCCTTCATGGACAAGGGGCAGGGCGTCATTCATGTGATGGGCCCCGAAGAAGGCGCGACGCTTCCCGGCATGACGGTGGTGTGCGGTGACAGCCACACGTCCACCCACGGCGCCTGCGCGGCGCTCGCGTTCGGGATCGGCACCTCTGAAGTGGAGCACGTGCTCGCCACGCAGACCCTGCTCACGAAAAAGAACAAGAACATGCTCGTGAAGGTGGAGGGAAAGCTTGCCGCCGGGCTGACGGGCAAGGACATCGCGCTCGCGGTCATCGGCAAGATCGGCACCGCGGGCGGCACGGGCTGCACGATTGAATTCGCGGGCTCCGCGATCCGTGATCTCTCGATGGAAGGTCGCATGACGCTTTGCAACATGGCGATCGAAGCGGGCGCCCGAAGCGGGCTCGTCGCGGTGGACGAAAAGACCATCGCCTACATGAAGGGGCGCCCCTTGGCGCCCGCGGGCAAGGACTGGGAGGCGGCCGAGGCGTACTGGCGCACGCTGGTGTCGGATGCTGATGCAAAGTTTGACGTCACGGTGGAATTGAAGGCGGAGGACATCCGCCCCATGGTGAGCTGGGGCACGAGTCCCGAGATGGTGACGACGATCGACGGCGTCGTGCCCGATCCCGAGACGCTTGCGGATCCGGTGAAGAAGGAAGGCTGGGTGCGGGCGCTGAAGTACATGGGGCTTGCGGCTGGAACGAAGATCACGGACATTGCGCCGGATCATGTCTTCATCGGCTCCTGCACCAACGCCCGCATCGAAGACATGCGCGCGGCGGCCGCGGTGGTGAAAAAGCTCGGGCGCAAGGTGGCGCCCAATGTGAAGCAGGCGCTCGTCGTGCCGGGGTCGGGGCTCGTGCGCCTGCAGGCCGAGGAAGAGGGGCTTGACGTCATCTTCAAGGACGCGGGCTTTGAATGGCGCGAGCCGGGCTGCTCGATGTGCCTTGCGATGAACGCCGACCGCATTTCCGCCGGGGACCGCTGCGCCTCCACGTCGAACCGCAATTTCGAAGGGCGGCAAGGCAAGGGCGGGCGCACCCATCTCGTGAGCCCGGCGATGGCAGCGGCCGCCGCGGTGATGGGGCATTTTGTGGACGTGAGCCAACTCTTTTAAAGCGAGAAGATCAAAAATGGAAAAATTCACTCAGCTCACGGGGCTCGTCGTCCCCTTGGATCGCAGCAACGTTGACACCGACGCCATCATCCCGAAGCAGTTTTTGAAGTCCATCTATCGCACGGGCTACGGCCCCAACGCGTTTGACGAGTGGCGCTACCTCGACAAGGGGGAGCCCGGCATGGACAATTCAAAGCGCCCTCTGAACCCTGACTTCGTTCTGAATTTTCCCCGCTATCAGGGGGCGCAGATTCTTCTGGCGCGCAAGAATTTCGGCTGCGGCTCCTCGCGCGAGCATGCGCCGTGGGCCCTGCTGCAGTACGGCTTTCGCTGCGTCATCGCGGAGAGCTTCGCGGACATCTTCTATTCGAATTCCTTGAAGAACGGCCTGGTGCCGGTGGTGCTCTCGCACGACGTGATGGATCGGATCTTCGCGGCGTGCGAAGCGACCGAGGGCTACCGCCTCACGGTGGATCTGGACAAGCAGACTGTCACGGAGCCCGACGGCACGGCGACCTCGTTTGAAATCGCGGCCTTCCGCCGCTGGGCCATCATGAACGGCTTTGACGACATCGGCATCACGCTCTCTCAGCGCGCCGACGACATCAAGACCTTTGAAGCGAAGCGCCTTGCGGAAAAGCCCTGGCTTGCGAAAACGCTTCATCAGTAAAAATTTTTTCAGGAAAAGACAGCAAATGACGAAAAAGATTGCAGTGTTGGCGGGCGACGGCATCGGGCCCGAAATCGTGGATCAGGCCGTGAAAGTGTTGAAGGCGCTGGGCCAGCCCTTTGAAATGGAGGCGGCGGACGTGGGCGGCGTGGCGTACGCGCACCACGGGCATCCGCTCCCCGAAGCGACCTTGAAGCTCGCGAAGGAAGCGGACGCCGTTTTGTTCGGCGCCGTGGGCGATTTCAAGTACGACACCTTGGAGCGCCATCTGCGCCCCGAGCAGGCCATTCTGGGCCTCCGGAAGAACCTGGGGCTCTTTGCGAACCTTCGTCCCGCAAAGTGCTTCAAGGAGCTCGTCGCGGCTTCGAGCCTCAAGCCCGAATTTGTGTCGGGGCTCGATCTTGTCATCGTGCGTGAGCTCACGGGCGACATCTACTTCGGCACCCCGCGCGGCCGCCGCACGGCGGTGGACGGTCACTTCCCCGGCACGCTCGAAGCCTTTGACACCATGCGCTACTCGGTGCCCGAAATCGAGCGCATTGCGCGCGTGGCGTTTGAAGCGGCAAGAAAGCGCCGCGGCAAGGTGACGAGCGTGGACAAGGCGAACGTTCTCGAAACGAGCCAGCTCTGGCGCGACACCGTGATCCGCATCGCCAAGGACTACCCCGACGTGACGCTCGAGCACATGTACGTGGACAACGCGGCGATGCAGCTCGTGCGCGCCCCGAAGGCGCTCGACGTCGTGTTGACGGGCAACCTTTTCGGCGACATCCTGTCCGACGAAGCGTCGATGCTGACGGGCTCGATCGGGATGCTCGCGTCGGCGAGCCTGAACGACAAGGGGCAGGGCCTCTTTGAACCCTCCCACGGGTCTGCGCCTGACATCGCCGGCAAGAACATCGCCAACCCGATTGCGACGATTCTCTCGGCGGCGATGATGCTGCGCTACAGCCTGGGGCTGGCCGAAGACGCCGACCGCATTGAAAAGGCGGTGGAGAGCGTGCTCGCCGCGGGCCTGCGCACGGGCGACATCATGAGCGAAGGCTGCCGCAAGGTGTCGTGCTCCGAAATGGGCGACGCGGTGCGCGACGCGCTGAAGTAAAACCTGTCTGCGGACGGAATCTGGGAGAAAGTCCGCCCGCAGGCTTCCGATAGGCAAAAACCAAAGGGAGATTCAACATGATTCTTGGCATGATTGGCTGGCGCGGCATGGTGGGAAGCGTCCTCATGGGCCGCATGAAGGAAGAAAACGACTTTGCGAGCGTGGAGAAGGTGATTTTCTTTTCCACGTCGCAGGCGGGCGAGCCCGCGCCGGCGGTCCCGAACGCGGAGCCGGTGCTGCAGGATGCGAAGTCCGTTGAAGCGCTCGCGCAGTGCGACGCCATCATCAGCTGCCAGGGCGGCGACTACACGAAGGAAATTCACCCGAAGCTGCGCGCGGCGGGCTGGACGGGCTACTGGATTGACGCGGCCTCGTCGCTGCGCATGGAAAAGAACGCCGTCATCATTCTCGACCCCGTCAACATGGACGTGATTGAGAAGAGCCTTCAGGCGGGCGTGAAGGACTACATCGGCGGCAACTGCACGGTGTCCTTGATGCTGATTGCGTTGGACGGCCTGATCCGCGCGGGGCTCGTCGAGTGGGTGAGCTCCATGACCTATCAGGCGGCTTCGGGCGCGGGCGCTCAGAACATGCGCGAGTTGCTCACGCAGATGGGCTACCTGAACGCCGCGGCGGGCGAGGCGCTGAAGGATCCGAAGTCGTCCATCCTCGAAATCGATCGTCGCGTCACCGACGCCTTTACGCACGCAGATTTCCCGAAGGCGGCCTTCGGCGCTCCGCTGGCGGGCTCCCTCATTCCGTGGATCGACAAGGATTTGGGCAACGGCCAGTCTCGCGAAGAGTGGAAGGGCGGCGCGGAGGCGAACAAGATTCTGGGGCTTCCTGCCATGGGCGAGCCGGGGTCGCTCATCGTCGAAGGCTTGTGCGTGCGCGTGGGCAGCATGCGCTGCCACAGCCAGGCGCTGACGATCAAACTTAAGAAGGCGGTGCCGGTGCCTGAAATTGAGAAGCTTCTGGACAGCGCCAACGAGTGGGCCTACGTGGTGCCCAACCGGAAGGAGGAGTCCATTGCGGAGCTCGCTCCCTCGAAGATTTCCGGCACCCGCCGCATTCCGATCGGGCGCATCCGCCAGCTTGCCATGGGGCCGGAGTACATCTCGGCCTTCACGGTGGGTGACCAGCTCCTCTGGGGCGCAGCGGAGCCGCTGCGCCGGATGCTGCGGATTTTGGTGGACTTCAAGAAAGCGTAAGCCGGAGGAAGAGAAGGATGAAGCGCCCGCGAGTCGGTGAGACCGCGGGCGCTTTGCGTCAGGCGTGGAAGGAAGGAATGCCGCCGAAGTCACCGCGCAGGTAGAGTCGGCGGAAGTTGTCGACGTTCCTCAAGCCGGGTACTTGCGCGAGCCGCGTGACGATTGTGCCGTTGAATCCGTGTTGTTCGACGATGCCGATATCAGAGAGTCCCAGAAGGTGGGAGGCGAGCAGGTCGGTGTTGTGTGTGGTGAAGATCAACTGGGCACCGTTTTCATTGAGGCGGCGGGCTTTGAAGAGGCGAACGAGCTCGATGACGACGAGACTGTGCAGCGAATTGTCGATCCCATCGATGAGTACGGGGCGACCTTTTCGGAGCGCTGACAGCAGCATGCCGATCAAGCCGACAAGATGCTGAGTGCCTTGAGATTCTTCTGAGAGATCAAAAAGAACCGCCTGGCCGTTGACGTCTCTGTGAACGGTTGTCAAGCGAAAGCCGGGGGACGGTTGAGGAATGGAGCTGGCGGACAAAAAGTCACGAAATCGGTTGAGGCCTCCTGCTCGGTGAGATGCAGGCCGGCTATCCGACTGTCAAGCTTGTGCAGCCAGACGACAATCTCGGTCAGCGCCGCGTTGCGACGGTCGTGCGCAGAGCCGTCATAAGTCGCTGCCAGCGCTTTGATCCCTGAAAGGCAGGGAACCGAGTCGTCAAGGTACAGCAGCTCCTCTTGAAAGAAGGCATCGGCGGCGTTGATCTCAGCAGAAATGCCGGGGTACCGGTGGGCTGCTTCGCGCAGAAAGCTGTTCAATTGCACGGAGGCTTCCGCTTTGACACATCGATGGTTGAAAAGCGTTTCCGCTCGGACGTACAGCTGCCGAAGCTCCGTTGAAAGCTCGATCATCCTTCCCTGCCGGGTGGCGAACAGTAGCCGGTTGTCAACGGACAGGTTTTCAGCGGAAAGGCCGTTTTTGTTTATCCTGACTTCGTAGCGAAAGAGCTTCCTTGTCTTCCAAAAGGAGACGGCGATGATGGTTTCCGTGCTTGCGGGGTCGCCTTCCGCCAGACGATAGGGGCGAAAGCTGAGAGGCGTCCAGCCGTTTTTCTCCAGAAGGCAAAGCAGGTGAAGTGCTTTCAAGAGAGAGGTCTTGCCGGAGGCGTTTGCACCGTACAGCGCCAGCACAGGGCAAACGCGGCCGATCTTTCCGGCGCCGGCGGCGACGAAAGGGAGGCGAGGCGCACTTTGGTAGCCGTTGGGGGCCTTGCCTTCGGCAAAGTGCAGGTCAAGGCTCAGGGAGCGGATGCTGGAGAAGTTCTGAATGGTAAGGCTTTGGATCAAGATTTCTTTCCATGGGGGATTTCATGCGGCCCAAAGACCAATATAAACGTAAAATTTGATAGAAAAGTCGGCGCAAACCTGCGACTTCAGTCGCGGGTCAAGCCGACGGTTTTGAGATCTCTCGGAGTAGTATAAAATCCGAGGGAAATTCCTCTAGACACCATGAAGATCCTTTCCACCTATTCAGCCAAGATAAAAGAATCGTCCGGCGCCTTCGAAGCGGCGGCGGTTCTGTATCGTCAGGCGGTGGACTACTTCATTGGCATCATGCTCAAGCATTGGGACGGGCAATATTCGACCATCACCAA
>CAVACW010000104.1:0-10331 GCA_963587345.1 uncultured Oscillospiraceae bacterium
ATTAAAGAATCTATGTCGCCAATTTCGGGCAGTGATATTGATAAATTAATGAAAGAGAATTTAGATTTTGTGTTGGTGACGGATAAGATTTCAGATTATGATCTTTTGTTGAGAGAAATTCCTCATCCGGATCGAATGATTGTTGAGGTGTTTAGTCCGAGGGACTATTTGAGGGCGTTGCGAGCGGGGGTGAAATATCCTGCTTACTGTGTTTGGACGCCGGCACATCTGAAAACGGCGAAGGAGTTTGGGTTTCCTATCGTGACAATGGATGCAAATAATTTTTTCAGGCAACAGGAGACCATACGGATGGTTCAAGATTTGCATGATTCCGGTGTGACCATTTTATTATTCTGGACGGGCTATCCTGATCGAGATAAGCCGGAATGGTTGAAAAAATATCTTGGTCGTACTGTTAGTAAAATTTATACTGACAAATGGGCGCCTGCTGATAAGCCAGAATAATCGGAGGTTGGCTAATTAATGGCGTATGAGGAGTTTTTTTGCTGAAATGAATTTGGACAAAATTGAAGCAACGCGGATAAAATAATGGATCGGCAAATTGTGCCGTTCGATTTACTCTGGTAGTTTCTGCATGCAGCTTCCCGACACAGAACTTTTTGAAGCCGTCAAGTCCCGCCTTCTCGCGCAAGCCGAGGCGGGCGGGCGCATTGAGACCGAGACGGAGCTCGCTGAGCACTTTGGCGTCACGCGCTACCGCGTGCGAAAGGAGCTGGACGTCCTGAGCCAGATGGGCCTCATCAAGCGCCAGCCTAAAAACGGCATCGAAGTGCTTACGGTGACGCGGCAGAGCCTCAGGGACCAGATCCGCACGCGCCTTGCGATCGCGAACTATCCTTTGGATCAGTTCGTCGAAGCCCGCATCTGGGTGGAGACGTCGCTTTTGAAGATCATCGTGCCGCACTTTTCGGCAACGGACGCGGTGAAGCTTGAGACCATCATCGAGCGAATGGAAACGCACGCGGCGGAGCCCGAGACGGCGGACGCCTGCGACCGGGAGTTCCACATGACGCTGATGGAAGTGTGCGGGAATCCGATTCTGCAGATCTTTTCGGGCGTGCTTGTCTGCTGGTTTGAAAAGACGGCGGGCGAGGTGCGGCGCATGAACGCCCGCTTCTTTGAAGAGACCGCCGCGGAGCTTAGGCAGATACTCTCCGCGATTCGCCGCGGCGACGTGGCGGAGGCCGAGGCGCTTCTTACGCGCCACTTGACCGATCAGGCCGCGTTTTTTGCGAAGAAGCTCGCTAACGACGCCGCTTCCCGCCCGCTGTAGTCCTTTAGAATACCGCCGTCCCTTTTTTAGAAGACGTTACATCCCCATGAGCTGGCTGACCCGCATTCTGCCCAAGATCAACTCCAAGTCCGGCGACAGCACGGAAAAGCGCAAGTCGGTGATTCCGCCCGGCTTGTGGTTGAAGTGCCCGCACTGTGATCAAGTGCTCTACCAGTCGGAATTGGACGACAGCCTCAAGGTTTGCCCCAAGTGCGGCTACCACATGCGCCTCACGGCCCGTGCGCGGCTCGATGCCTTCCTTGACTGGAAGGGGCCGCACGAAGAGATCGGCGCCGAAGTGCGTCCGGTCGATACGCTGAACTTCGTGGACTCGCAGCCCTACCCCCAGCGTCTTGCAACGTATGAGAAGAAGACAGGGGAGACGGATGCTCTCGTGGTGATGCAGGGTGAATTGCGCAAGCAGCCCATTGTTGCCGCCGCGTTTGAGTTCGGCTTCATGGGAGGCTCCATGGGCAGCGTCGTGGGCGAGCGATTCGCTTTGGGCGTTCAGCGCAGCCTGCAGGAGCACATTCCCTTTGTCACCTTCACGAGCACGGGCGGCGCCCGCATGCAGGAGGGGCTGCTTTCCCTCATGCAGATGGCCAAGACGAACGCCGCGGTGGCGCTCCTTGGCGAAGCGAAGGTGCCCTACATCTCGGTTCTCACCGATCCCACGATGGGGGGCGTCTCCGCCTCCTTTGCCTTCATGGGCGATGTTGTCATCGCTGAACCAGAAGCCCTCATTGGCTTTGCGGGGCCGCGCGTCATTGAGCAGACCGTGCGAGAAAAGCTCCCGGAAGGCTTCCAGCGCTCCGAGATGCTTCTCGAAAAGGGCGCGATCGACATGATCGTCGATCGCCGGGAGCTGCGGCCTGTGGTGGCGGAACTGGTGGCGCTTTTGGGAAAGAAGGCGACCCCCGCGGCGTAAAGCGAGCCCGTCGATTTGTGATCGACTGCTACAAGAAGCGGCCGCCTGCGTCGCGCTTTGCTAAACTCAGAAACAATTTTGTCGGGTCGGTGACACAATCGGTCCGTCTTTTGCGAACAATTTAGGAATTCAATCCATGGTCAAGACTGCGATGCGCGCTGCGGCGCTGACGTCGGTGGCGGCGGCTCTGGCGGGCTGCAATGTGCTGGGCGTCAATTTCTCGGACGACAAGGTGCAGTATGAATCCAGCACGTCGCGCGCGCCGCTGGAGATCCCGCCGGACCTCACCTCCATTCCGAAGAACGACCGGTTCACGGTGCCGACGCGCCCGCAGATCGTGAGCGCGAACGCCGAGGCCGCCAAGGAGCAGATGGCTCTGGCGAAATCGGGTGATGCGCCGAGCCAGATTCTTCCGGCGACTGAAGTCGCGAAGGTCGTGCGCGACGGCCAGATCCGCTACGTGCACGTGAACGAGCCCGCCGAAAAGGTGTGGCCTGTGCTTCAGGACTTCTGGGCCACTGTGGGCCTTACGGTGAAGGATCAGGATGCCGCAAGCGGCGTCATGCAAACGGAATGGGCCGAAAACAAGGCGAATCTTCCGAAGGACATCATCCGCGGCACGATCGGCAAGGTGCTTGACGTCGTCTACGACACGGGCGAGCGCGACCAGTACCGCGCCCGCATGGAGCGCAACGACGACGGTACGTGCGACATCTATATTACGCACAAGCAGATGGTCGAAGTCTTGAAGGGCAAGCAGGAAGACTCTACGATCTGGCAGCCGGGGCCGTCGGATCCGCAGCTGGAAGCCGAAATGCTGACGCGCCTGGCGCAAAAGCTCGAGACGGAATTCAACCCCGCCGCGAAGCCTGAGGAGCAGAAGGCTTTGGACGCCATGGCCGCCGTGAAGTACGTTCCGGTGAGTGAAGTGGTGAAGGGCGCCGACGGCACGCCGCAGGCGGTGCTTATTTCCGAACCCTTTGACCGAGCCTGGCGCCGCGTGGGCGTTGCGCTCGATCGCGCGGGCTTTGACATCACGGACCGCGACCGCAGCCAGGGCCTGGTGATGGTGAAGTACCTCGATCCGGACTATGAAAAGGAAGTGAAGAAGGAGCGCGGCTTCTTCTCCAACATGTTCGGCAAGGGCAGCGCCGTGGATCCCGTGCCCTACCAGATTCGCTTGACCCCCGAGGGCGAGAGCACCCGCGTGACGGTGTCGGGCGCCGAAGGCAAGGCGGACGCGACGGGCGTTGCGCCCAAGATCGTGAACCTCATCGGCGAGCAGACCCGCTGATCGGGCACGAACAGACGGCCGGCAGCGCCTTCCGCTTCGGGCGGACGGCCTGTCGGCTTTTTCGATTTCAGGAGCCGACATGGGTGACATGCTGAGCTTTTCTCCGGCTGGACGCACGAGCCGCCGGCATTACTGGGCGGGCCTCATCCTCCTAGCGATCGTTGTGACAGCGGTGGAGGAGGGGGAGCGGCTTCTTTACGGCATTACGATCAGCGAGACGCTTTTTAATGCGCTTATCGCGGCGCTCTCCTTTGCGGGAGTGCTCTGCGTGTGGCTCTCGCTGATGCTCCTTGTGCGCCGATTTCATGACATTGACCGCACGGGCTGGTGGGCGCTTTCCGTCTTCATCCCGTTTTTCATCCCGCTGGGTGTCATCATTCTGGGATGCCTTCGGGGGAGCGACGGCGCCAACCGCTACGGCGCAGCGCCGGGAGCAAGGGAGCATCAGGTGGCCGGGACGGCAGAAGAGACCGCGCGGCTTTTGAATGAACTCGCGCACTTGAAGGCCGCAGGCGCCGTGACGCTCGAAGAGTATGAAGCGCAGAAAAAGCGCCTTTTGCAGGGCGCCTGAGGCAGGACACGAAAAAGACTTGAGGAAACGGGAAGCCATGGAAATCATTGCCAAAGACAAGCTGGTCACCATTTGCGTGAAGATGTTCGACTTGCAGGGACATCTTTTGGAAGAGACGCCCGAAGGGGGCTACACCTACCTGCACGGCCACGCGGACATCTTCCCCAAGATCGAAGCGATGTTGGAAGGCAAGAAGGCCGGAGACCGCGCGATCGTGGTCCTGGAGCCCGAAGACGCCTTCGGCGAATTTGACGACGAGGCGATTTATCTTGCGGACGTTGAAAAGCTCGGCGACCCCGAGACGATCGTGCCGGGGCTTGTGTTCGACCACGTCCCGGGGGAGGCGAACGACGGCCGCAACTATCGCGTCACCGACGTCGCCGAAGGGAAGGCCGTGCTGGACGCCAACCACCCCTACGCCGGCTGGACCTTGAAGTTTGACGTCGAGGTGCTCGCCGTGGAGGCGACCGACGGGCGCGAGGTGACGGGAAACGACGAAACCGTCGTTCCGTCCTTTTTGGGGCTCGCGGACAAGATCATTGACGAAGGCGACGACGATGATACGGACTACGCCTCAGTGGATGTCGGCCGCTTGTCATAAGCGGTCCGTATAATCAACCAATCGGCCGAAAAAATGAGGCGGCGAAGCCGTCCAAAACCGGAGATCAACGTGAATCGGAAACTTTACCCGCATCCCTTCTTTGCCCGCGAAGGCTGGCCCTTCATCGGCGGCGCGCTTGCCATTGCGCTTCTTGTGCAGTGTCTCGCGGGCGGCTTCTGGGCGTTCTTAGTGTGGGTGCTTTTTCTCTTTGTCCTGCAGTTCTTCCGCGATCCCTGCCGCGAGCAGACGACGGACGAAAAGGCCGTGGTGAGCCCCGTGGATGGGCGCGTCATCAAGATTGAAGAGACGGTCTGCCCCTACACGGGCGAAGACGCTCGCGTCATCTCCGTCTTCATGAACGTTTTCAACGTCCACAGCCAGAAGGCGCCGGTGGCGGGCAAGATCGAAAAGATCGAATACTGGCCCGGGAAGTTCTTCAATGCGGCGCTTGACAAGGCAAGCGAACAGAACGAGCGCAACGCCGTGACGGTGGTGACGCCCTCGGGGGCGCGCGTCTGCTTTGTGCAGATCGCCGGTCTCGTGGCGCGACGCATTCTCTGCTACCGCCAGATCGGCGACACGTTGTCTCGCGGCGAGCGCTACGGCTTCATTCGCTTCGGGAGCCGCGTCGACCTCTACATCCCGCGCACGTGGGACGTGAAGGTGACGATCGGCGAGAAGGTGACCGGCGTCTCGACAGTCCTCGCCCGCGAAGTGCCGTAAGGCCCCAAGCCTCAAAACCCGCTCGCTCTAAAGGCTGGGCGGGTTATTTTCCTTAGAAGGGGAGTTTTTCATGGTTGCTCGTCTCAGAAGGCGCCCGGCGCGCCAGCGCATGATTGAAGCCGGTCGCCGGCGCGTCCGCACCGTGCGTACGCGCGGCATCTTCGTGCTGCCCAATCTCTTTACGGCGGCGTCGCTTTTCTGCGCCTTCTTGTCCATTGTCTCGGCGATGGACCTGCACTTTGCGTTTGCTGCCGTCATGATCTTCCTGTCGATGATCTTTGACGGCATGGACGGGCGCGTAGCGCGCTTGACGCACACGTCGAGCGAATTCGGCGTGCAGTTTGACTCCATTGCCGACATGACGGCCTTTGGCGTTGCGCCGGCCTTGGTGATGTACAAGTTCTGCCTTTTCCAGATCGGGGGCTTTGGGTGGGCGGCCGCGTTTGTGTACTGCCTCTGCGCGGGGATTCGTCTTGCGCGCTTTAACTGCAACGTGGGCGTCGTGGACAAGCGGTTCTTCCAGGGGCTCGCGAGCCCGGCGGCTGCAGCTTTGGTGGCGGGCTTCGTGTGGCTTGCGGTGGAGAACAAGCTCCCGGCGTGGCTTGACGATCACATCGCGTGGTTTGCCTTTGTGATCACCCTCTACGCCGGGCTCACCATGGTCTGCAACGCGCCCTTCTGGTCCGGCAAGTCGGGGGCGAGCTTCAAGACGATGCCCTTCTGGGCAATCGTGGCGGGCGCCGTGGTCTTCATCCTCATTTCGGGAAATCCATCCTTGGCGATCTTTACGCTCTTTTGCCTCTACGCCTTGTCGGGCTACGTCTACGCGGGCTGGCTCTTCTTCATGGACAAGCCCAACCCCGTGGTCCCAGGGGCGAAGGCGGAGTACGAAAAGCGTCTTGCGGAAGCGTCTGAGGCCTGATTCCAGCGATTCTCAAATTTATGCGTCAAGCGGCAGCCGGTTTGTGGATCGGCTGCCGTTTTTCTTACGGGGCGTGAGCGCCGTAGTCGCACTGCTGGCACTGCGGCAACGGCTTGTCGGTGTCGATGCTTTCGGGCCGGAAAAGTCCCGCCCAGCGGCAGATGCTCTGCAGAATTGGCACAACGGTGAGGCCCTTTTCCGTGAGCCGGTACTCTACGCGCGGTGGAATTTCGACGAACTGCTCGCGCTTGACGATGCCGTCCTCCATCAGTTCCTTCAAGGTCGCGGCGAGGATCGTGTCGGAGATGTTTGTCATCTCGCGCCGCAGCTCGCTGTAGCGGAGCACTTTCTTTGCGGCGAGCACGCAGATGATTCGCGACTTCCATTTGCCGCCGAAGATGTCGAGACCGTGTTCGAGCGGGCAGCGGATGTCCTTTTTGAGCTTGGGTTCATACATGGCGGTGCTCCGAAAGATTAAAAACGTTTGAAAACATCATGCTAATAAAACACTGAGTGACTCATTGTTTTGTTGATATCTTCAAATTGCTGAGCGTGAATTGTACGATGCCCTCCGTTCAATGAATGGCGGCCGGCGCTCTGAAGGCGAGGCCCTGAAGGAGTCAAAAAAATGGAAGTGAAGGCTTTCCTTGAAATCACGATGAAGATCGACGAAGCGAAGCGCCTGGCGGCGGCGAAGGTGTATTCCGACTGGCGCGGCCCGTTCCTCGCCAAGATCCCGGGCGCTCTCACAAAGTCGCTCCTCGTTCGCGACGAGGACGTTCAGGTGTTGCACGGTTTTGCGGACCGTCCGTCGGCGGAAGCGTATTTGACAAGCAACATGTTCCAGCAGGACGTTTTCACGGGGCTGCAGCCCTTGTGGAGCGCGGAGCCTGAAGTCCGCATCTACGACGCCGTCGCCTGAAAGAAGGGCGTCGCGCAATTTTTCTCCTAGAGCCTGGGTTGAAGGGGACGGTTTTTCGTTGGGGGCCGCCCCTCTTTTTATGCGTGCCGCTGGACAGCGGGTCCATTTCTGACGTCCGTTATTGCCTTGGCGAAGACGGCGACGCCCCCGACGGTTATCAAGGAACCGCCGGAGGCGTCAGGAGAGCCAGAGGCCGCGAGCGCCGTCGTGCCGACGGCGCTCCGGAGTCATTTCGCAAGCGACTTCACGGAAGCTGAGAGCGCCGCAAGCTTCACCGCTACGTCCGCCGCCTTTTGCAGCGACTTCACCGGAATGCACTCAAAGACGCCGTGGAAGTTCATGCCGCCCGTGAAGACGTTGGGGCAGGGGAGGCCGCGCACGGAGAGGCGCGCGCCGTCCGTGCCGCCGCGAATCGGCTCTTCAACGGGCTCCAAGCCCGCCGCGCGATAGGCTTCACGCACGATGTCAAGCACCTTGGGCGCCTTGTCGAGGTAGGGGCGCATGTTTTCGTAGCTGTCCTTGATCTCGATTTCAAAGCGCGCCTTGGGATGCGTCTGGTTCATCGTCTCGGTGAGCTTGACGAGGAAGTCCTTTTTGGCGTTGTAGAGCGCGCGGTCATGGTCGCGCACGAGGATGCGGATCTTCGTTTCGACGACGTTGCCCTGCATCATGTTGGGGTGGAGGAACCCTTCGTAGCCTTCAGTGCATTCAGGCGAAATGTCTGCTGGGAGCGACTCCATGAATTTTGCGGCGTAGCGCAGTGAATTCACCATCTTGCCCTTTGACTGCCCTGGGTGCACGCCCACGCCCTTCACGGTCACCATCGCCGTGGCGCCATTGAAGTTTTCGCTCTCAAGCGTCCCCACTTCACCGCCGTCGAAGGTGTAGGCGTACGCTGCGCCGAAAAGCGGAATGTCAAAGCTCTCCGTGCCGCGGGCGATCTCTTCGTCGGGCGTGAAGCCGATGCAGAGCTTGGCGTGCGGCATTTCAGGGTGTGCCATGACGTAAGCTGCCATGCTCATGATGGCGGCGACGCCCGCCTTGTCGTCGGCGCCGAGAAGCGTCGTGCCGTCCGTGAAGACGATGTCTTCGCCCTGGTATTTCTCAATTTCCGGGAACTTCGCTGTGGAGAAGACGATGCCTTCCTGTTCGTTCAAGAGAACGTCTTTTCCCTCAAAGCGCAGAATCTGGGGCTTCACGTTGCGGCCCGAAGCGTCTGGGGACGTGTCCATGTGGGCAATAAAGCCGATGGCGGGGTTGGCTTCAAGCCCTGGGGTGGCAGGAATGGAGGCGTAGACTACGCCGCCCTGGCCGATGCGGGCGTCCGCAACGCCGATTGCCTGCAATTCCTCCACGAGCGCCGCGGCGAGCGCGAGCTGCTTTTCCGTCGAGGGCGTGGTGTCGCTGTCGCGAGCCGACTGGGTGTCAAAGGACACATACTTCAGGAAACGAGAGAGAACCGTTGCTTCGGACATCGCCGACTCCTTTTTTAGGGAAATTCTGATGCCGCGCATTATTGGGGGAGAGTGGTACAGGGTTAGTCCGTATTTCTTTGTGGGTATAGTTTTCGTTTTATCTATCTCAATTGTTTGATGAACAAGGCAAAAACTGTTGGACCTGCCGTGTCAAGCATCAGGGTAAACACGGAGAAATGGCGCCGAAAGTCCGCATGGAGCAGGGAAAACCCGACTGTTAGTCTTCGAAGACCCTAAAAAGGCGCGGTCAGAACGGCCGCGCCGCCCCCGAAGGAGACAACAGCATGAACCTGCAGGTATGGATTGCACTGGCGGTGGTGATCGCCACCTTGTGGGCGCTCATAAAGCGCTACGACACGAAGCTCATTCTCTTGATCGGCGGTCTCGTGATGTGCAGCGCGGCGCTTGACCCGATGATGGCCTTCCGCCAGTTCGACAAGTCGATGACGAACGCCGCCCTCATCATTTCGATCTGCTCGTCGCTGGGCTTTGCGGCGTGCGTGACGATGACCAAGTGCGACTTGCACTTGGTGAGCTTGCTCATCAAGCCCTTGAACAAGCTGGGCATTCTTCTCATGCCGTGTTGCATGATCGTAACGGGCATTGCGTCGCTGGCGATCGGGTCGCTTTCGGCGCTGACGGCGGCGATCGGCCCCACCTTGGTGGCTCTCATGGTGCGCGCAGGCTTTCGTCCGGCGATGGCCGCCGCGGTCGTGATCTCCTCGACGCTTCCCAACTACTGGTCGCCCGGCTCCTCGGACAACATTCTCGTTGCCAAGCTTGCCGACATCCCCGTGATGGAGATGGTGACCTACATCGCCCCCACGGTGACGATGCTCTCCGTTTTGTCCATCGTCTACATTCTGATCGTCTGCTTCATCTTTAAGGACTACAAGAAAGGGGGCTTTGTCACAAACGTCGCGACGCCCGCAGGCGACGTGCAGTCGAAGATTCCGGAGCTGCCGGCGAATCCGAGCCTTCTGAAGGCCGTGGCGCCCTTGCTGCCCGTGGTGCTTCTTTTTGTGGAAGCCCTGTGGATGCCGAACCTGCACATGAGTGTGGCGACCGCCATGCTGCTGGGCCTCATCTATATCATGGTGGTCACCCGCGAAAGCCTCGCCTCGCTTTCCAAAAAGTTCTTTGACGGCATGGGTTCGGGCTACGGCAACGTGATCGGCCTCATCATCGCCGCCGGTGTTTTTGCGGCGGGCCTTCGCTCCTGCGGCGTGGTGGACCTCTTCATCGACCTCTTGAAGAATTCGTCTGCCATCGCCAAGCTCGGCGCCTCCTTCGGTCCTTACCTCCTTGGCGTCATCACGGGGTCCGGCAACGCCGCGGCCTTCGCGTTCAACGAAGCCGTGACGCCCTTTGCTCCGGAATTCGGCATGAAGATTTCTGACCTGGGCTTCATCGCCTGTCTCTCCGCTACGCTTGGGCGCGTTTCCTCGCCCCTCGCCGCTGGCGTCATCATCATCGCGGGGATCGCGGGCGCAAGCCCCCTTGATGTGATCAAGCGCTCGGCGCCCGTGGCCCTTGCCACGATTGCGACGCTCTACTTCATCTTCTGACCTCTTAAAGCGGAGGACGGCTTTCCCTGCCGC
>CAVACW010000105.1:0-10283 GCA_963587345.1 uncultured Oscillospiraceae bacterium
GCGGCCTAGATCCTGATGTGCGCCTGCTACGGAATCTTTTCCGAGCTTACCTTAGACACCTCATCGACCGAGGCAATGCCTGTACGCCGACGACGGACGACCAATCCGATGCGCAGCTGTTTGGACCGCATGGCTTCAATGCCAGGGGGTTTTGTTAAATTCACTTAACGACTTGACAAGGTCGGTGAAATGTGCCCCCCCGCAGCAAACCAAATACATGATTTTCAACAAAAATCAATAAACAACAAAAATTGGCGCGATGACATCACGGGACTGCGCGCCCTGGCCGTCATCCCCGTTCTCCTTTTTCACGCCTTTCCAGATCTTCTGCCGAGCGGCTTCTTCGGCGTCGACATCTTCTTTGTCATTTCCGGCTACCTGATATCAGGCATCATCTTCCGCGGCCTGCTCGCCGGCAACTTCTCCTTTGCCGAGTTCTACCGCCGACGCGTGAAGCGCATCATCCCCAATCTCCTTCTCGTGATGACCGTTGTGCTGGCGCTCGGATGGTTCATCATGACGGACGCCGAGTTCTCGCAACTGAGCAAGCACCTGCGCGCCTCCGCCTTCTTCTATCAGGACATCAACCTCCTCAAGGGCTGCGGCTACTGGGACGAGTCCTCTCAGCTTCTTCCGCTCCTGCACCTCTGGTCGCTCTCCATTGAAGAGCAGTTCTACATTCTCTTTCCGCTCGTCTGCATTCTCCTCTGGAAATTCAAGTCCGTGAAGGTGATGGGCGCCTTCGTCCTTCTGATGACCGTCGCTTCGCTTGCGGCCTGCCTGCACGCCCACCTGCCAGAGCGCGCGTTCTATTGGCCGCTCTACCGCTTCTGGGAACTCGGCGCAGGCATCGTGATCGCTTACTTGGAGCGATTCGAAGTCGCCGATCTGCAACGCCTGCCGAGAAGAGCGCGCGAACTCATGAGCGCCGCCGGATTTGCGCTCATCATCGCCGCCATGGCGACGCCGACCGCCGCTCATCCGTCCATCAAGACCTTGATGCCCGTGCTCGGCGCCGTGCTCATCATCGCCGCTGGAAAGGACTGCGCCGTCAACCGAGCGCTCGCCGTGAAGCCCCTCGTCTTCATCGGCCTCATCTCCTACTCGCTCTACCTGTGGCATTGGCCGTTTCTTGCGTACCTGCGACTCAATCAAGGCATCGTGCCGGCTTGGGAGCTCCTTGCCGCACTGGGACTGACGTTCATCGTCTCCACGGTGGTTTACTTCACCGTGGAAAATCCCATGCGCCACAGCCAGTCCTTCGCCTTCATCACGCTGGAAAACCCGCTTCGATCCCGCGTCTGGAAGAGCGGCCGCTTTGGCGCCGCCACCGTCTTGATTCTCCTCCTCTGTCTTTTCACCGGCCTTCAGAAAGCCGTCATTCACGCCGACCGCACGCAGCCGCGCGAAGTCGTCGAGCGCTGGGGCGATTTCCTTGCAAAGACTCGCGAATGGATTGACTTCGGCCGCGCCCTGAGCGTCACCACCGACGGCGTGAAGATCATCACGCACAAGGCGGGCGAGTTGCCGGCCGTCCTCTTTGTGGGGGACAGCCACACCGAGCAGTACTTCTACCGCCTGCAGAAGCTTTCTCGCGAATACGGCCTCAACGCGGGCCAGCTCTTCATCTCACGAAACCACAACTGGCCCGACATGACTCGAAAGCTTGACGCCGTTTTGTCGCACCGCGAAATCAAGTCCGTTGTCTTCGCCGCGAAGTGGGGGCATCTCGACCTGTACCACTTCGGCCTGAAGCGCCTCACCGACCTCATCAAGACGCTCGCGGACAAGCATCCCGACAAGAAGTTCTATGCAATCCTTGACGCCCCGTGGGACGGCGGCGGGCGCAATGAAGAGATGGGGTCGCTTGACATCGCCACACATCTGTCGCGCCTTTTCGGCAAGCCAGAGGACTATCGCCACTTCATTGTTCCGCTCCCCAAGTCTGAGGAGTGGCTCAAGGGGAACCAAACTGTCGCTCAGGAGCTTTCCAGTCAAGTGACAATCATCTCCACAGAAGAAATCGTCTGTCCCAAAGGGCAATGCGACATCGGCGAGCGCTACCGCGACGACGATCACCTGAAGCCCAAATGGCTCGAGGACCACGCCGTCTGGGTGGACCGGATTTTCAAGGAAGTTGAGCCGTAGCCTAGCGCCCCCAAAGAAAACGCGGCGCGCCCCCTCGTCGAAGCCGCCGCGTTCTCTCTTTTGTCCGCCGGACTACTTTTCCGGCGTGAAGGTCTTCCCGAGCCCCGTGGGCACGTTGAGCGCAATCCAGCGCGGATTGCGGCTGATGATGACCAAAACAAGAATCGTCGCCAGATAGGGCGTCATCGCCATCAGTTGCGAAGGGATGCCGATCCCCGCCGCCTGGAAGTTCAACTGCGCCATCGTGACGCCGCCAAAAAGGTAGGCTCCGAGCACGATCCGCATCGGACGCCACGTCGCAAACGTCACGAGCGCCAGCGCAATCCAGCCGCGCCCCGCCGTCATGCCTTCCGCCCAGAGGGGCGTGTAGACGAGCGACAGGTAGGCGCCGGCAATCCCCGTCATGAAGCCGCCGAACAAAAGCGCGGAAAAGCGAATGGCGCGCACGGGGTAGCCCAGCGCGTACGCCGACTTCGGCGACTCGCCCGCCGCCCGAAGGATGAGCCCCCAGCGGCTCTTGTAGAGAAACCACGCCGCAACCCCCGCCATGATGAGGGCGCCATACACGGCGACGTGACTCGAAAAAAGCGCCTCGCCCACAAAGGGAATGTCCTTTAAAAAGGGAATGCCTTCAGGCGCGCGGGATGCAAGCGACACGCCTTGCAAAGGCTGGCCGATGAAGGCCGCGAGCCCCGCGCCAAAGATCGCCATCGCAAGCCCCGCGGCGTTCTGGTTTGCGTAAAGCCCCAGCGTCAGGAAGCCGAAGACGGCGGCGAGCGCCATCCCCACCGCAGCGGCCGCGGCAAACCCCAGCATGAACGACCCCGTCGCGTAGCAGGTACCAAACCCCGCCACGGCGCCCATCAGCATGATGCCCTCGATCCCGAGGTTCAAGACGCCGCTCTTTTCATGAATGAGAATGCCGATCCCCGCGATAAGTAGCGGCGTTCCGGCATTGAGCGTCGAAGCAATCAGCGCAGCCGTCGTGCTCATTTTGCACCCTCCTTGTTCGCAAAGCCCACCCAGGTCGGGCGGTACAGCACCCAGACGTCACAGATCAGAAGGAAAAAGAGCAGGAGCCCCTGATACACCCCGGTGATGGAAGAGGGCAGCCCCAGACGGCTCTGCCCCAATTCGCCCCCCAGATAAAAGAGCGCCAGCACGAAGGCCGCCGGAATGCAGCCCACGGGCGAAAGGCGCCCCGCAAACGCCACGATGATCGCCGCAAAGCCGTAGCCCGGGCTGATGTTCAAGGTGAGCTGCCCCACCGGACCTGCCGCTTCGCAGATGCCCGCAAGTCCCGCGCAACCACCGGAAATCAGCATCACGGTCCAGATGAGGCGCGACGGCTTGAAGCCCGCGTACTTCGCCGCCATCGGCGCCATGCCGGAGACGCGAATCTGAAAGCCAATGAAAAAGCGGCTCATGAGGATGGCGCCAGTGAAGGCAAGCGCCACCGCCATCACAAAGCCCCAGCCGAGACGCCCGAATCCCGGAATCGTCGGAACGCAGGCCGCCGCCTCAAACAAGGGGGACTGCGGAAAGCCGAAGCCGTCCGGATCCTGCAAGGGACCCTGCAGGCACCACGCCAGAAAGAACTGCGCGACGTAGACAAGCATCAAGCTCACGAGAATTTCGTTGGCGTGAAAGACGTCCTTTAAAACCGCCGTCACGCCGCCCCAGAGAGCGCCCCCGGCGATGCCCGCCAAAAGGACGAAAACGACGTAGAGCTGGCCCGCCTCGGGCGGACACAGGAGCGCCGCCCACGCGCCTGAGACCGCCCCCATGATGAGCTGCCCCTCGGCGCCGATGTTCCAAATGTTGGCACGGTAGCAAAGCGTGAGCCCCGCGGCGCACAAAAGAAGCGGCGTCATCTTCACGCCCACCTCGCACCAGCCGCGCAGGTTTTCCAAGGGCGCCACCAAAAAGACGTAGAGGGAAGCGAGCGGATCCTTCCCCAGAAACGCAAAAAGCGCCGCCCCCACAACAACGGTCAGCACCAGCGCCGCCACGGGCGACAAATAGCGCATCCACTTCGAGGGCTCGGGACGCACCGTCAGTCGAATCGGAAAGGCCATTATTTATTCTCCACTTCGTCTTCGGACGACTTTTCAGAGGGCTTGCAGCTGCAGCCCGCCCAGAGACCCGCCATCCAAAGGCCGATCTCCTGCACCGTAATGGAGTGCACGGGCACCGCGGGCGAAATGCAGCCGCGGTACATCACCGCAATGCGATCGCAGATGGCAAAAAGCTCGTCGATTTCTTCGGAGACGATCAAGAGCCCCGCCCCCTGGTCACGAATCTCCAAAAGGGCGTTGTGAATCACGGCCGCCGCCCCGACGTCCACGCCCCAGGTGGGCTGGTCGATCAAGAGCACTGCGGGGTGATTCAGCACCTCGCGCCCCACCACGAACTTCTGCAGATTGCCGCCCGACAAGGCCTGCGCCTCGCTCTTTCCGCGCTTGCCGCTGGCCACCTTGAAGCGATCAATCACGCGGTCGGTGAAGTCCGCCACAGCGCCGCGGCGAATGACGCCCTGCGCGTGGAACTGATCGCCCGTCAAAAGGGTGTTCTCTTCCAAGGGGAGCTCCGGCACCGAGCCGTGGCCGAGACGTTCTTCCGGCACGTAGCGAAGTCCCAGACGACGGCGCTGCTCGGGGCCCCACTTCGTCACATCTTCCCCCATGAGGGTGACGGCGCCCGACGAAGGCTTCAATTCGCCCGCCAAGACGCCCAGCAGACGGGACTGGCCGTTGCCGCTGATGCCTGCGATGCCGACGATTTCGCCAGCGCGCACTGTGAGACGCACGTTCTTCAAGCCGCAGATGCGCTTGCCGCCGTCGAGATTGAGCTTTTTCACAACGAGCACGTCGCGCCCGGGCTTGCCGTCGCGGCGCATCAGTTTCGGCGGCTCGGCGCCGATCATGAGGCGGGCGAGCTCGTCGGCCGTCACCTTCTTGGGATCCACCGTCGTCACGACCTTCCCCTGCCGAATCACCGTGCAGGCGTCGGCGAGGTCGCGGATTTCATCCAACTTATGCGAAATGAAGATGATGGCGAGGCCTTCGGCCGCCAACTGCTTCAACGTCGCAAAGAGCCGCGTCACCGCCTGCGGCGTCAGCACCGAGGTGGGCTCATCCAAAATAAGCAACTTCGGGTTCGTCATCAGCGCGCGAATGATCTCCACGCGCTGCCGCTCGCCCATCGAAAGCTCGGACACAAAGCTGTCGGGCTCGATCTCCAGACCGTAGCGGGAGCCGAGCTCCAGAATTTTTTCGGAAACTTCCGCAAGCGACGCGCCCTTCTCAAGCCCCAGCAACACGTTCTGCGCCACCGTGAGCGTTTCAAAGAGGGCAAAGTGCTGGTGCACCATCGCGATGCCGAGCGACCGGGCTTCGCCGGGGCTGCGGATGACTACGGGGCGTCCGTCGAATTCCATCGTGCCCGAGTCGGGCTGGGCCGCGCCGTAGATGATCTTCATGAGAGTGGATTTCCCGGCGCCGTTCTCGCCCAGCACAGCGAGCACCCGTCCGGGATCGACCTCGAGGCTGATGCCGTCGTTGGCCCGGACGCCGGGGTAGGTCTTGGTGATGTTGTTCAGCCGCAGTCGCGCCGTCACAGCGACTCTCCTCGTAGCTTGAAAGTTGGAGAAGCGTCCGAAATCGCGCCGTCGTCCCTCAAAAAATATGCTCACGCCCCGTCTTGCCTGCCGCCACTTCGAACGAAGTGGCGGAATTCTATCGATTTCAAGGGCCGAAAAACAGAGGCGGCGCCGGATTTTTTCAGGGTGCCGCCGCCCCTTTCCTCTACTGCCGCAGCCCGCTCCCGGGCCCAAACGCCTCCACGCCGACAATGCCTTCGCGAAGCGCCGCCTCCGCCGCATAAAGTCGCGTCATCGTAAAGCGCTGCCCGTCATGAAAGAACGCCGCCGCGGCCGCACGCTCTTCATCCGTCACGAACGCCGCAAACTGCCCGGCGCATTCGATAATCCACGCCCTCTCATCGTCCGAACACGGCCCGGCCGTCCCGGCCAGAAGCTCCGCTTCGGTCGCTTCGAGGCTCGAAAAGGAGAGGCGTCTGGCCGCCAGCACGGGGTCCCCCACCGCCGCCACGAGGCGCTTCACGAACGCCGCCTCCTCGGACGTCACCATGGAGTAGTCCTGATAGAACGCGCTGGCCGTGAGGGCGCCGCGGCGCCGGCACTCGCGATGCACGTCTTCAGAAAGCTCGCGCCAGAGAAGCGGATCCGCCTCGGCTTCCGCCACAAGCGCCGCCGCCGTCTTTTCGGGCATGGCAATGGCGCCGCAGAGCTGCGCCGCGCTGATGAGCGTCTCATTGCCGTCCAAGTCCGCCACCGTCACGTGATCAGGATCGATGCCGTGGTGCTCGAGCACCTTTCTCGCAATGCCCGCCGCGTCCGTCCGAACGGCGCGGTCAATCACCGCCAGCTGCGCTGCCACAGTCGGATCGATCATGTCACCGCGCTCCCGACTTCGTCACCATCGGCACGAAGGGCACGGCGGCCCCTGTCGTGAGGTACTGCGGCAGGACGCCGTTCCACTTCTCGATGGCGTTTAATTCGAGCACTGCCGGATTGTCCGCGAGCGCCTTCGCCTTGATCGCGATCGCCTCAGCTTCCGCCCGGGCCCGCGTCAACTGCGCATCCGCTTCGCCCTGCGCCGCCACGCGCAGCTTCTCGGCTTCCGCCTTGCTCTGCGCCACTTCGTTTTCCCGCAGCAGCGCCCGCTGCGTCGCCTCGATCTTGGCGTTGATCGACTGGCGCACTTGCTCGGGATACTGCAGGTCCGTAAGCCACGAAAGCTTCACGATGCGAATGCCGATGGGATCGAGCTTCGCGCGAATTTCCTTCGTGACGGCGTCGAGAAGATGCGTCTTCCCGCCCTGCGTCAACGCATTGATGTCCATCAGAGCGGTGTTCTTGATGAGGGAGTCGGCGATGTACTGCCGCAGGTTGACGTCGGTGATTTCGTCGATCCCCTTGCGGTAGGTTGCAAAGACGGTCGCCGCCTTCATGGAATCGATGTTGTACTCGATGCCGAGCTGCGCGCGGATGTCCATCGCGTCCGACGTCTGGAACACGAAGGGCTGCTCATAGTTCCAAAGCTGGTTGAAGGTCGGAAAGCGATAGAGCTGCTCGTTGATCCCCAGGAAATACCGCCCGGTGCCCACCGTTTCGTTCTGAACGCCCTTGTCCGCGTAGAGATTGACGCGGACGCCGACGTAGCCCGCCTGCACCGTGACGACGTTGTTCCAAGCGTACCAGCCGCAGGCGACGGCTGCCGCGACGCCCGCGACGGCAAGTCCGACTTTGCCTGCGGCCAGCGTGAGATTGATGTCATTACTCATGATTTGAAAACTTCCTCAAAAAAACGTTGATCAGCGTGGAGGCGAGCGTCACCGCGATCGCGAGGCCGACGCCCATCAGAAAGAGGCTTCCGGAATTCATCATCCTGGGCAGCCAAATGACGAAAAACGCCCCCAGAAGCACCGTGAGCGCCATGCGCACGGCCTGCCTCAACAAAAGCTTTGCCATTGCTTGTCTCCTAAAACTACTTTTGCCGAAACTGCGCTACGATCAGCGGTCATCGGCCTTTGTCATTGTGACGGGAGAAAATGAGCGTTTCGGAAATTCGCAAGGTTCAGCCTTAAAAAAGTTGACATTTCGTTGATTCATCGGGAAACGTTCTTTCATCCTCAACTAGAAAACGAAAAGGGCCTTTTTTCGTTCTCTCTCGCCGTTTTTCGGATCTGAACCATGTCCAGAAAGCCCAAGACGCCTCTTCGCCCCATTCTCCTCACCGTGACCGAAAGCCAGCCCGAAGCGCTTTTCGTGTCGATTCGTCAGATCCTGAAGAAAAAACTGCCCGCCCCGCAGGCCGTGAAGCTTCTTACGACGCCCCAGGGGCGCCACCGCTTTGTGGAGCTCGTGCGGCCGCTGGAAACAAACGAAATCCCGCTGGGCGGCCAGCTCGTGAAGGTATCCCCGGACGACATCGAGCTCTTTACGAACTCCAAGGGCGTCCCCGTGGAAAGCGTGTACTGCGGCCAAGGGCTTCAGGACGCTGGCGACTGCCTCCTCACTCTGATTCGCGACCTCACAAAGGACGACACGACGGCGCTCTACCTCACGGTGCCTTCGACGAGTCCGCTCGCCTCCTACGCCACGCTCGCGATGTCGTACTTCGCGCGTCCGCAGGACCAGCTCTTTCTCATCACCCACAAGGCGACCGAGAAGACGCCCGAAACCATTGACGCCGCCTGGCTCGACTTCTCCGGGCACCTTCGCGCCGACGACGAATACCAGGTCGTCCTCCTCAAGCACGCCCTCCTTCGAGACAAGTTCCGCCGGCCCACGCCCAAGCAGGAGGCCGAGCGGGAAAACGCCGCCGCGCTCGCCGAGAGCGCCGGCCATGAAATCTTCTTCAATCTGCCGCGCTGCGAAATCGTCAGCCGCTCCGGCGCTCATGTGCACATGGAGCCCACGCTTCTCGCGTTCTACTACTGGCTTGCCGACCGAGCATCCCGGCTTCTCCCAGGGCCCAATCCCGCGGACAAGCAGGCGGCGCAGGAATTCATACTCGTGCGCGAATACGTGATGAGCCACGCCGTGCGATCCCGACAAAAGAGCACGCGCCTTGACAAGTCCGCACAGGACATTCTCAACAGCACCGAAGCCTTTCAGAAATTCTTTGTGGAAAAGAAGGCCATGGTGAACCGCGTCTTGAAGGAAAGCCTCTCCTCGGCGGAATACAAAGCGCTTCAAATCGTGGGCGTCGGCCGCCGGCCGCAACAATTCACCGTGCTCTTGAAGGAGGGCGACGTGCGAGTGAAGGAAAGTCGCCGGTAGCTACTCCACAAAGATGCTCGTCGGCCGCACGTAGCCGAATCAAAGATGCTCGTCGGCCGCACGTAGCCGAATACCCAATCTTGATGGACTTGACGATGGCCATACCCACCACGTCCCCTTTTTCCGCCTCAAGTGTTTTGCCCGCGGTATAGAACTCGGTATACCGTCTCTGTGCCTATTTTTCTAATTCTACGTCCAGCATCTGTGGTTGATCATTAAAAAGGACACAAATTCAGTCCTGAAGCACCTTTCGTCGCAGCCAAGCACTGCAATCTGCGACGCCTCTCGAGTTTGTCGCCTCCCATTCCAACGTTGTCTTTCGCCAACTACGTCTCTCAACCTTGCGAATTACCAAGAGAAAGAATTACTTTCAGCATTGTCGTTCCTACATATAGAGGTAAAAAATATGCTAAACTTTGCTTGTTTAGATTCTCACGTACGGTAGAATTCGATGAAAAACAGTGAAAACAACGGATCAATACATGGCAAAATGAGTGATACTCTTCACAAGCAATTGCTTCGCATGCGTCCGGTTGTCGCCTCTGCGATAAAAGTCGGTTGCATAGAATTTTGCAAAAATTCACGGCAAGACATCGAGAAAAAGATCTCGACGGCAGAACTCTTGCCGGCTCTGGATCCGACGGTCGGTTCACTCGCGGCGGGTGAAAACTGCGAGGTCTGTGACGACGGCACCAAAACGGTGTTCGACTCGCTCTTCGTCGTGAAGCACGGCAGGACGGCCGTTCGCGTCAATATCGAGGCACAAACCACGAGGCCGAAAAGCCTTCCTCAGCGCCAGAACTACTACATCGCACGCGGCCTGTCTTCCGAGAAAAGCCATAGCGTCTTCAAAGGATCTGAGTACCACAAGTTGCAGAAGTTCTATTCGATCTGGCTCATGTCCGATCCCGAAGAATCGATGGAAGGCCTCATCGAATTCGACTATCGCACAAAGGCTTCCTGCCGCTATCCGAGCCAAGACTTGTCGGTTTTGGCGGATGATCGCGAAAGCAGTCCCTACTGCATCACGACGGTCTATCTTCCCAAAGGGGACCTCACGGCCACCGATGCAGATCCCATGAACATTCTGGCCGTCATGATGAGGAATCCCGCCGGAATCAAGGAAAAAGAGCAATTTCTGCAAAACAACGGTATAGTTATCGACGACGAAACGAAAGGAGCAATTGACACCATGTGCACGCTTGAAGAACACTTTATCAACAAGGGCCGTGAAGAAGGTCGCCAGTTAGGTCGTGAGGAAGGCATT
>CAVACW010000106.1:0-9853 GCA_963587345.1 uncultured Oscillospiraceae bacterium
GGGCTGGGTAAAAATTTATAATTTTCTATGTGTAACTAGAACTGCAGAATTTGGGCAGCATCCGAGTGATGCTTCGGATCCCGCCTCGTGCTCGACGCCCGCACCGAAACCGCCGCAGCAGTGCACGCATTGGCGCGAAGCGCGTAAGCTTCGCCTGTCTGGGCGGAGAGCAGTCATATGCTTGCCGTGAGAAACTTCTTGGAAAAGTCGTACAGCAAAATCCCATGCGAACTGCCAGCAATCCCGTTCCTTGGCAAATTCTTCTTGCCATAGCCCGAGGGAAGAGTCTTTCAGAAGCGGCCGACATGAGCGGCGTGGATTCCGGCATGGGATCTCGCATGATCTCGTCGCTTGAGGCGGATCTGCGACTGACGTTGCTGGACCGAACTACCAAGCCGGTAAAGCTCTCAGAAGTTGCCTATCGGTTGCTCCCTCGCGTGATGGAGTTCCTTGACCGCTATGAGGCGCTTTTGGCAGAGGCTCGTGCGCAAGTGGATGAGAGGCTGCATGAGTCAGTGGTCCGTCTGTCTGTGCCCGGGAACATTCCGCGTCTAGCCGTCATAAGTATTACAAACGAGTACCAGCAAAGTCATCCCGACACGGTCTTCGAAATCTATTCAGAGTGTGACCATACGGACATTCTGACGGGACGGATTGACATTGCCGCCCTACCCTACCGCCCGAAGGATGAGAGGCTGTCATGCATTCCGTTGTCGCGCACGACAACGTTTCTGGCGGCATCTCCAGACTACCTTGCAGAGGCAAGTGGTGTTGAATCTCCCGAAGATCTGGTGGCTCGCCGCCTGATTCTGCGCAGCGGGCCGCACTATCCAAAGACGCAATTTCTCGTGAGTGAAGAGGAAGCGTTTGACTTCACAACCGGGATGCGGATGGCACTGCCAATCAAAGACTCGGCTGTGCTGGAACCTTATGAGCGAAATGCCTACCTGAGTTTGTACATTCGACAGCAGCAAAGCCGGTTCTTGAGCCAAAAGGGCGTTACGGACTATTTCTATGGGGACGCGCAAAGCTGCCTGCAGGCGGCTCTGGAGGGCGTGGGCATTTGCGTTGACGTGTCAGTGGGTTTGCTTGTGCCGTATTTCCAGTCAGGGCGGCTCGTTCCTGTTTTGCCGCATTGGCACCGGCCGCTGTGGAACCTTACCCTGGTAATGCTCAAGCGCGGCTTGGTCAACAAGAATCTCAAAGAGTTTGCGATTTGGTACGCCGAGCAAGAAAGCCGGAACAGCCGAGAGCGTCTGCGCACGGCGTTCAAGCAGCAAGGACTTACTCCAGAGAAACTGTTGGCAAACGGCTTTTGAACAAGAAAGGCCGGCGAAGGAAGGGGACATCTTCGCCGGCCTTTTGGTTAGACCAACACCGCATTACTTGGAGACTTCGCGACCAGCGATACGACCGTTCACGACGCAGTCCGTAATGGCGTTGGAGCCAAGGCGAACGGCACCATGCACGCCGCCCGTGGCTTCGCCAGCGGCATAAAGTCCGGGAATGACCTTGCCAGCGACGCTAATCACTTCCGCCTTCGGCGTCGTAAGGATGCCGCCCATGCAGTGGTGAACCTTCGGCGACAAGCGAGTCACATACCACGGCCCTTCAGTTTGAGGCTTCAGGTCGGCGTTGACACGGCGCCCCATCGGGTCCTTCTTCGTCTTGACGGATTCGTTCACGGCAGCGATGGTGGCCTTCAGCTTGTCGAGCGGAACGTTGTGAGCCTTAGCCATGTCCTCAAGCGTTTCGTACTTGAAGCACACTTTGGATTTCAGAATGCCTTCCATCCAGTGCGGACGGATCACCTCAAAGAGGTCGGCCGTCTTCTTGTCGCCGATGGAAAGGCAGTCATGCCCAAGATTGTTGTGCGCCAGAATGGCGTCGCAACGGACCTTGCGGTCTGCGAGTTCGTTCACAAATCGTTCGCCCGTGGCAGCATCGATCCAGAAGCCGTAAGCCTGAGTATGGCCAGCCCATGCCCAGCCTTTGCCGAAGCCCTTTTCATCCGGGCTCGTGTAAGGAAGACACTGGATCCAGTCGTTCTGAATCATCTGCGCGCCGATGGAGGCGGCTTCGCGCCAGGCTTCAGCCGTAGCACCCGGCTGGTTGGTCGTCTGGAAGGCGCCGCCGAGCTTGGGATCGAATATGGCGCGGTACTCAACATCCGCACCGAAACCGCCATGAGCAAGAACGATGCCCTTCTTGGCGCGGATCGTCTTCGTTTTGCCAGAATCGGGCTTGCCGAAGCGATACTTTTCGCGAACCGTGACACCGACAGCGCGGCCGGACGCATCCAGATGGATGTGATCCATGATCGTGCGGAGGCGAGGCTTCACGCCGATTTTTTCCAACCCCTTCAGAAGCTTGTTGACGATTTCAGAGCCAGAGCCGTTGGCGGTGAAGAGAGAGCGCGGCACGCTGTGGCCGCCTTCGTGCTTCAGAATCGTTTTGCTAAATTCGACGCCAAGTTCATCCACAAGCATGCGGTAAGCGGGATAGGCTTCTTCGCAAAGCGCCTTCACCTTGTCGGGATGATTCATGTAGAGGCCGGCTTTGAGCATGTCCTGAGCCATAAGCTCTGGCGAGTCACTGATGCCTTTTTCCTTCTGAATTTCGGTTCCGGGAACCCCCATGATGCCGCCGTTGATGATGGAGTTGCCGCCAGCGGTGGGCATCTTTTCCAGAATGGCAACGGAACATCCGGCCTTCTTCGCCATGTAGGCGGCGGTCAGCGCGGCAAAACCAGAGCCAACGATGACCACATCGACAGTTTCATCCCACTTCTTGGGCAGGGCGGCGGCTTCGGCCGTGCTCATGCCGAGCCCGAACAAAGCCGGCGTGGCGATCATCGACGACTTGAGCAAAGTGCGACGGGAAAGGTCTGTCATTTCTAACTCTCCATGTTGTTGAATTTGCAGGTGTTGCAGGTATCTTATGGATTACAGAGAACCCTTTATTTTCCTGCTTTCAGAGAGTCAGTGTAGTTCGAAGTGCTTAGATGAGTAAGGGGGTATCATCAAAACGTTTTGACGATTTTGCAGAATGTTGAGCCGGGGTTGGCAGCGTTATTTCATGCTTGTTTTTGGAAAGGTTGCGATTTAGTTCGCAGCAATAACGACCAGCGAAGAGCATCAGTAGAGGTTCTTCCACACTCAAAGAGCGCCGCGATATTGACGGTCGGCGGGCCTGGCTAAGGCTTTGAAGCGCCACAAACATGAGCGCTACATAGCAATGATGGGGCTCGGGCCGCGCGACGCTGCAGGCGGCGGCCTGACTCATCGGCCTGCGGCCTCAGACCCTCAATCCACTGCCTGCCGCAAAAACCACGCCCCCTTTGCAGGTGGGTCAATTTTCTTGTCGTTTGGTGGGTCAGAAATCAGGTCGCTTGACAGCTTGTCCTTCTTCCTCAGCTCGATGCTGGCTTCTTTTGCCGCAGTGCCAGCGACGAGTGCACGCCGGACCACTGCAACAGGAAGTCGCCACTTAATGCGCGAAAGGCAAGGCAACACCCCGTTCATCCCGGTCTAGCGAGAGACACTGCAGAAGCGATATTCATCGCGAGTTTCGAAAATTATCCTGAATGAAAATCTAGGTCGGTATACAATGACCCTAATAATCTTTATTAGTCAACGTTCAGCGTCTTTCATGCCGCCACAAAGAGAAAAAGCGAATCCGCTAGCACTGACGCCTGTCGCCGATGCGATTCAAATGGCTTTTCCGTTCGACCGGCTCGCCAAAGAGCTAATCGCTCATGCGCCTATTCTTGCGCTTATCATTAAAAACACGGTACCGGAAACAGCCGACATGACGTTTAAAGATCTTGTGCGCCGACTGCAACATCCATCCACCATTCTGGCAATGGACTATTCGCTGGACAGTTATGTAGACGCCCCGGCAAATCTTGAGAATACGGAAATGGACGGCCTCCGGGCCGACGTTGTCGTCACCCTCAAGATCCGAGATGACCTCATCGTCCGGGTCAACGTGGAAGCGCAGAACAAGCCGCATCCCGGCTACTCGCTCGACACACGATCCATCCTCTACGATGCGGCATTGCTGGTGGATCAGGTCCGCAAAGGCTGGATCAAAGGCTCCAACTACGACGGATTGCGGAAGGTGTATTCCATCTGGCTGATCTCGAACGCCGCGGCGTCGGTACAAGGAAGGATCGTCTGCCACTCCGTCAAGACGACCGAAATCAGCGCGGACGGCACGAAGAGGGAGCTTCTCGAACCCAATCCCGGCGCGGACAAGCTCTGCGCCGTGCTCGCCTACCTGCCGGATCCGAAGCGCGGCGTTATCTTCGCAGAATGGCTTTCAACCATGGGCGTGCTGCTCGGTAATTCCTCGATGGCTGAACGCAAGCAAGCCTTGAAAAAGCATGGTATTGTGCTTGAACCGAACTTTGAAGCAAAGGTGAAGAAAATGTGCACGTTGTCTCAAGGACTCATCGAAAAGGGGTACGAGGAAGGCGTTTTGGCCGGCCAAAACGAAGTACAACCAAAACTGAAAGCCATCATGGCAAGGAATGCTGAAATCGAATCAGAAAGAATCAATTCCGACAACAGATTAAAACGGGCGATATCCATCTTCAAGAGTCAAGGCATGTCTTTGGCCGCCATTAGCGAAGCCGTTGACACGCCAATCGATGTATTGCAAAAACTTCTATTGCAATCACCATCAGAAACTCCGACCGCCTTTCACTAAGACCTGAGAGTGGCCATGAGCGCCGAACAGCTCGCATGGCCGCACTGAGCGCACGACGGACTCGCGGAATTCAGCGGTGTAGAAAGGCTTTTGTCTGGTTCCTTATCTTTTCGGTAAACCATTCTGCCATAGAGGGATCTCGAGCCCAATACCGACGCGGACAAGCTCTGCGTCGTGCGCGCCTACCGGATCCGAAGCGCGGCGTTATCTGCACAGAATGGCTTTCACCCATGGGCGTGCTACTCGGCATTTCCTCCATGGCAGAACGCAAGCAAGCCTTGAAAAAGCATGGTGCTGTGCTTGCTTTGAAGCGAAGGTAAAGAAAATGTGCACGTTGTCTCTGGGACTTATTGAAAAAGGCAGAAATGAGGTATTGCCTCAGTTAGAGGCCGCCAAAGCTGAAATTAACCACCTTCTCAAGGTAGCTGCTGTGAACATGCATCAGCAAGGCATGTCGCCGGAGAAAATCGGTCAGGAACTCAACGTACCTACGGAAAAGGTTCTGAACGTTCTGAGGCAAGGGCCCTCATCCGTCTCATACACGCTACATTGCCCCCTACGGGAGGTCAGCTCCCATGCCCCCCCCAAAGTAATCAGGCGCTAATACTGACCACTCCAGAAAGAGATCCTAGAGATGCTGTCGCCAGTTGGTCTCCCCTCCGCGGTGACCAACTGGCGCTTCAGTCGCGTCCTTGTCGATCTCCATGCATCGCCTCAGTCGTCCCTCCCTGTCAGACTTTCTCCACCGCCGTCCGCTCAACCCGCCGAAACTTCTCAGACCCCCAAGCGGCAAGCCACGCATCGATCAGCACCGTGTCATCCATCACCGCTTCCACGCGGCAAGCCCCATCCGACAGTACCGTCATCTCCTGAGAGGAATTGAACGGCGTCTCCGTGAGGTAGCGCTTCAGCGCCTCGCTCTCAAACTCGAGCACAAGCTTCACCTTCTGCCCGTTGCTGTAGTTGAAGTGCCGGCTCGCCACGTAGGTCTCCAGCGAAAAGTCCGCTGGCCGCTCCGCCGCAAAGTCCAGCGCCTTCGCGGAGCGCAGCCGGTGCAACGCAAGGTGCCGCACATCATGGTAGCCCTCAAAAATGCAGACGAGATAGGTGCGCTTGCCCTGCTGCACCAGCGCAAGCGGCGACACCATGCCGCGCGTGACGTTCCCGTCGCCGTTCTCATATTCGACGTCGAGCTTCACATTTCGCCAGAGCGCCCGGCTCACCGCTCGGAAGATCCGCGGCAGGATGCGGGCGGGCATCACGGGCAGCGCCGCGGGCACCACCGCCACCTTTTTGAGCCAGTCGGCCGCCGGATCCGTCGCCGGCAACTCCTTCAAGGACTCGCGGGCCTTTTCAAAGACGGGACGCAGGCTCTCCGTCACCGGTGCGGGAAAGAGGTGCTTCAAGTGCTCCTGCGCCAGCCGCAGCACGAGGCTTTCCTCGGGCCGAAGGCGCGTTGCGTCGATGACAGAATCCTTCAGGAGGCGGCGATAACCGTAAGGCCGCGTGCGGTCGTCGCACACCACGGCGAAGTCCTCAGAGAGCACAAGGCGCTTCAAGCAGCGCTGCAGCCGCCGCGGCGGGATCGCCATGCCGCTTTCCTCAAGCTCCCGCGCGAGATCGACGGTCGAAATGCTGCGGTCGCACGGAATGCGCTTCAAAATGGCGAGCATCAGCAGCGCTTCGTCAGTGGTCGTTTCCTTTCCAGCCATGACATCAGTCCTTGTGATTTCGCGAGAGAAGGTTCAAAGCGCGCCAAAGCGCTCTAGCGTGAGGCGCAAAAGCTCCGCCTCCACCATGGCGTCGTAAATCGCGACGTGCGGCATCGGCACGGGCACGACTTCCGAGGCCGGAATCTCAATGACAGGCTTTCCTTCTCCCCAAAGGCCTTCCAGCGTCCGGATGTCCCGAAGCTGCCAGTAGCGCCACGGCACGGGACGTCCCGCGGCCGAGAGCTGCGCCGCCAGATGGCCGAAGTCAAAGTCCGGCGCCTTTCCCCAGAAGTAGTCCGGCTGAAAATCGGCAATGAGCGACATGAAGTCGCCCCAAGGGTCGGACGTCGTTGCACCCGCAAACGCTTCGCGGCGCACGGCCTCGGCCTGCCGGTTCCACCAGAGGACGGTGTCGGCGTCGGGCGATCCCGCGCAGGCGCGCGGATCCAGACCGATCCTCATCGTGCGAACGATGGCGGGGCGCCCACAGATCGCATCAAGGCAAACGGCGCCAATGGCAAGAATCGGCGCCGGCGCCGCCGTGCCGAGCGTTTCAATGTCCACCACGAGGTGGCGAGAATTTCCATAGGATTTGAGCGACATGGGCAAAAAGCTCCCAAAGCAATTTTCTCTTGCCGTCATCCTACGAACGACAGCGTCAACTAATGACGCATGCAAACAGAGCCGACTGCCGACAGTTCAGGCCGCTGGACAATTCCCCCAAGCGCCTTGACCAGTTTCAAACCGCAGCGCGCCCCTTCACGAGCAGCGCCGCGCTCCCGCACCATCCTTTTTGCCACGATCACCAGCTGCCGCAAACACTTTCACGTCCGGCCTGATCCTGCAATCGTCCCCCGAATGCCATAATGCGGCACCTGATCCTCGGAGACCAACATGTCCTCATCCATTGAAGAGTGCAAAGCGCGCCAAGCAAAGCGCCGCGCCATCATCGAAGAGAATTGCGCTGAACTCAACCGCATCGCCGCGCAGATGAACGAGCCCGAAGAAGAGGACGACCTCGAAGAGGCGCCGCTCACGCTACACTACGGCCACTGCATTCTCGCCCTCCCCTGGAAAGACTTCGGCCTCACGGACCGCCTCGTGCGTCTTCAGACCGCCTCTGGCGTCGCCCCGGAGGCCGCGCAAAAGCGCGCCCAGCTCGCGGGCTTTGTCTCCAGCCTCAAGGCGATGGATCCGGACTCGCTCGACATCTGCGCCTGGAACCGGCTCTTTCTGGGCGACCCGCTCAGGGACGCGTCGGTGACCGCCATTGTCGACACGCTCCGCTTTCTCGGAGAATCGAAGGAAGCGCTCATCGCCAATCTCAACGCCGAATGCGACGTGCTCTATGAGCCAGACTACGTGACGATGGCGGTGTGCGAAGTCCAAGCCGAAAACGAGCATGGCCTCCAGCCATACTTTGTTGCGTTGGTTTTCGATGAGACAGGCTTTCCGAGAGACGTCGAATTTCTGGAAAACATCGAGAAGGAAACGCTCGCGGCCGCTCTAACGAAGCTGCAGTCGCGCTTTGACATTGAACGCGCCGTGGTGGTCGCGCAAAAAGCGGCGCCCGCCATTCGCCGGCGGCTCACGGCGCTCGGCATGACCGTGAAGACGCCCAAGGTCACTGACGATCCCGTGGAAGACTTCGAACTAGCGACCGCCCGCCGCTATGGAGACTGCTTCCGCGTCATGGGCCGGCATCTGGTGGTGCCCGTTGAAAAGAAGCCCGACACCGTCCTGCTCACGGGCCACGTAGTGTCCTGCCTGCTGGCGCTGCTGCTCATGCATCAGCTGCAGCAGCGGATCGCCCTCAACGGAACGATCTACAACCTTACGGAGCTCTGCAACGCGCTCGCCGACGCCGAGCTCATCACTTTCAAGTTCCCCAAGGGCGAGCGTCTCTACCAGGCCATCAAGCGCCCCCGGCGCCGGCCGGTGTGCTGCGGCTTCGTGAAGGAGCGCTTCAGTCCGTCGAACGACTTCCAGCTGCTGAAGGCCTACAAGCTTCCCCCCATGAGAGGCATGTGCCAGCTTGCGAGCCTCAACAAAAGCCTAGGCACCGACTTCGAGGATGACAAGAGCGCCGTTCCGGTGCCTCGAGCGCTGCCGCTGTGATCCAGCTCCCTTAAAGTTGCGCAAAGCCGGCGCCCGTAAAATCGGCGCCCTCGCAACGTTTTTCGAGTCCGACCAATGATCCGGCTTGTCTTTCCCATTTTGAGTCTCGTGCTCGCTGAGGCGCACTTCTACTTTCACGGCTGGGACTTCCTCTTGCCGCTTCCGGGCGCATTGCTCCTCTTTTTGCTGGTGCCGTACCGCTGGGTGCGCTCGCTCGAAGTCGCGGGACTCGTGATGCTTGCCGCCGAATGGCTTCGAGCGGACTATGCGCTCGTGCAAATGCGTCTTGCGATCGACCGCCCCTACGCGCTCGCCGCCGGCATTCTCGCGGGCTGCGCCACCTTCACGCTGGCGTCAGCCGCCGTATTCTTCTCAAAGCGCCTCAAGGCACACTACAGCCGGTGATTCCTTCTGCCGTCACGGCATGAGGTCTGGTGAACGTCGGCCGTTTCCGTGCGTCATCAAATGACGCTTGTCTTTCTATCGTGTCACCATCTCAAAGCACGACAGAAGAAAGAGCAGGCGTCCTCAAATTGCTGTCGCAGCGATGCTGGGAGAGAGCGCTTCTTGTCGCTTGCGCGGACTGGCTTGGGCGCGAACTCATGGCGCCGGTACAGATTCTGGCAGGGACGCTCGCTTCTGTTCTGAGCGCGGGATATTTTCTAGCGCTTCTCATTGCAGCGAGGTTGCGGAGAAGCTAGGCGCGAGCTGACTTATACATTATAATTTTTGGCGCGAAAATACAGCTACAATCAAGATATGGCGACCCTGTGCGCCGAAAACTTTGTTGAAGATGCCGTCTGCCATGTCCGAAAACGTCGTTCTCAAGAAAAATCCATACACGCTCGCTCAGTTTGGAACCCTTCGTCAAGAAGGCGGAGCCTACGTAGACAAAACGCGCTACATCGAACTATTGGAAAACTCTCTGGCTCGATACCCGTTCATTGTCCGTCCGCGCCGCTTCGGCAAGACGCTCTTCACGGAAACGCTTCAAGCCTATTACGACATAGCCGCTGCTAAGGACTTTGAGCAGAACTTTGCCGGCACCTACATCGGCGCTCACAAGACGCCGCTCGCGAACACCTACAACGTCATTCGCTTCGACTTTTCAGGAATTGCATCGGACCGTTTTGAGGCTGGATTTCTTGAAAATTTAAAGAACGGATTCCACGATTTTTGTCTGCGTCGCAATTTTCAGGAAGGCTTTGAGATCATAAAGAATGCCAGCTATCCAACTGATTTTCTGAATGATTTCCTACGTGCTTATTCCGAGCACTTCAGCGAGCGCATCTACCTCATCATCGATGAGT
>CAVACW010000107.1:0-9783 GCA_963587345.1 uncultured Oscillospiraceae bacterium
GGGCTCACCTTTTCAGAACCCCTGAGATCACATCGGTCTCGGGGGTTTTGTTTTTCCTGGCGCACGAAAAAAAGCCTCCGGCCCGAAGGACGGAGGCGGAGGCATTCGTTTAGGCAGCCTATTTGGCGTTGTTCACGGCGTCGATCAATTCGCTTTCCACGGCGACCAGAAATTCGTCGTTCTTGAGGCTTGGGCTTGTGACAAGGAACACGTCCTCAGCACGCTCGTCCATCGTGGAGATCTTCGCGGTTTCAATCGCAATGCCGTTTTTGGCGAGCACCCAGGCGATGGCAAACAAAAGGCCCAGCCGGTCATTGCCCGTGATCTGCAGCACCCAGTTCTTGTGTGCTTCGTCTTCTTCAAAATTGACGATGGCGGGAATCGGGAAGCTTCGAGAGCGCCGCGAGAGCTTGCCGGTCGTGGGTTGCGGCACGGGTTTGGCGCCTGAAATCACGGCGGCGAGATTCACTTGCACCTTGCTGATGAGAAAGTCGACGTCGGGGCGCTCGCGCTTGTCGTGCACGAGAAACGTGTCAAGCGCCCAGCCGTGCTTCGTGGTGTGAATGCGCGCGTCAAAGACGGAGAGGCCTTCAAGTTCGAAGTAGTGCACGACACGCACGAAGAGATCCTTCTGATCGGGGCAGTACGCCATGATTTCAATGCCCTGTCCCTGAATGACGGGGCGCGCGCGCACGATGGGGTAGGGAAGGTTCGGGGTCCACGCCGCTTCCTTCGTGTGCCACGCGATGTCCTCAGGCGAATGGCGCAGAAAGTAGACGATGTTCAATTCCCTCCAGAACTGATCCCGGATGAAGGCGGGGACGCCCAGCTTGTCCACTAAGACGCCCGCTTCGAGACGGTGCTTGGCGAAAACTGTGCTTCTCGTGGGCTCCTTGCCGCTCGTGAGCACGGTGAGGGTGGCGCGGTAGAGGTCTTCGAGCAGCTGCTGCTTCCAGGCGTTCCACACCTTGGGGCTCGTGGCGCGGATGTCCGCGACGGTGAGAGCAAACAGGCCGTCGAGCCGCTCCTTGGTCTTCACGACGGCGGCAAAGCGCTTCACGACGTCGGGGTCGGAGATGTCCTGCTTTTGAGCCACACGGCTCATCGTGAGGTGTTCCGCGACGAGAAAGCTCACAAAGTCAGCGTCTTTGTCTGAAAGGCCGAAATTTCGAGCAAATAGCCGCACTTCCTTGGCGCCGAGTTCCGAATGGTTGCCGCCCCGCCCCTTGGCGATGTCGTGAAAGAGCCCCGCAATGGTCATGCGCCAGGTGTCAGGCAGTTCGTTCATGGCTTCGGAGCAAAGCGGAAACTCGTGAGCGTAGGACGAGTGCGTGAAGCGGCGCAGGTACTTCACGACAAGGAGCGTGTGCTGGTCCACCGTGTAGACGTGGAAAAGGTCGTGTTGCATCTGGCCCACGATGGGGCGGAACACCGGGAGGAATCGCCCGAGAATGCCCCAGGTGTTCATGTTCTTGAGACAGTGGTACGGCCCGTACGAGAGTTTCAGAATGTCGATGAAGAGCTTGCGGTTCACCGGATCGCTGCGGTAGGCGGCGTCGATGGTGTAGCGGGAGTGCCACAGGGCGCGCAGAAGGCGCGTGGAGAGCGCCTTCAACTCCCGATGCTTCGCGTATGTCCAGAAAGTTCTCAGGATGGCGTGACGGTCCGCAAAAAAGGCGTTCTCTGTCGTGATGTCCAGAAGCACGCCGCGGGCGCAGAAGACGTCGTCAATGGGCTTTACGGGTTCCTTTGCTAGGCGGTCCGTGAAGAAGCGGTCGGCGACGGCCTGAATGAGGATGGCGTTGAGCTGCACTACGTTCTTTGCGTTGAGGTAGTAACGCTTCATCAGCTCTTCGCTTGCCTGCAGTCCGTCGCTTTCCTTGCACCCCGCGGCAACGGCGAGCGAGCGCTGCACGTCAAAGACGATGCGGTCTTCGTGGCGTTTGCTCAGAATGTGAAGCCGAATGCGCAGCGCGTTCAAAAAGTGCTGGCACTCGTTTAGGTGGAAGGCCTCGGTGTCGGTGATGATGCCGTTGGCGGCAAGCTCCCGCCAGCTTGAACCCCAGCCGGCGGCCTTTGTGCACCAGAGAAAGACCTGCAGGTCCCGAAGCCCCCCTGGACTTTCCTTTAAGTTGGGTTCCAGCGCATAGGCGCTGTCGTTGTAGTGCTGATGCCGCTGCTGCATTTCTAGAAGCTTGCGACGGTAGAAGAGGCCGGCGTCAAGCGCCTCTTTGAAGGCCGCATAAACTTTCTCAAAGAGCCGCTTGTCGCCTTTGAGATATCGGGCCTCCAAAAAGGCGGTGGCGACCGAAATGTCCTCCCGGGCGGCTTCGAGCATTTCCTGAGGCGTTCTGACGACGCTCCCCACGGTAAGGCGCAGGTTCCAAAGGTCGGTCACGAACTTTCCCACGGCTTCGTCCGTCGCCGCGTCATGGTCTTCGGGGAGAAGCACCAGCACGTCGATGTCGGAATAGGGGAACATCTCGCCTCGGCCGTAGCCCCCGACGGCGACGATCGTGCAGGCGGCGGGAACGCCCGATTCGGCGGCGAGCGCTTTGACGCTGCGGTCGATCAAGGCGCAGTGGCCTCTCAGATAGGCGGCGACGCGGCCGTTGGCGAGAAAAGCGTCCGCCAGCTTCTGGCGCTGGAGGACGAAGTCTTCATAGTCAGGCGACGGAGTGCTCATGGCGATTCGGCGAAAAAAAGACAATCGAGGCAGTCTACGGCATCTGGAGCGGGCCGCATAAAAAGAAGCGGGCCGCCGAAATCAGTCCGGCGGCCCGCGGCGCGTGAGGCGCGATCAGTCAAAGACGGGCTTTTTCCAGCCCTTCACCCATTCGGGCGCTTCGCGCGAACCCTTGCTCACCGTGAGAATGTCATAGCCCGTGTCGGTGACGAGCACCTCAAGCTCCCACTGCGCCGAAAGGCTGCGGTCCTTGGTGACCACGGTCCAGCCGTCGTTCAAGTCCATGATGTGACGGCGGCCGGCGTTGATCATCGGCTCGATCGTGAAGATCATGCCGGGCTCGAACACCGCGGTCTTTTGCGAAATGGGGGCGTGGCTCACGTGCGGCTCGCCGTGAAAGACGTTTCGTCCGATGCCGTGGCCGCCGTACTCCTTTACGACGGAAAGACCCAGCGAGTCGCAGAACTTCTGGCAGGTAACGCCAATGTCGTTGAAGGTGTTGCCGGGGCGAACGACTTCAATTGACTTCCACATCGCCTCCCAGCAGGCTTCGGAGAGCCGATGGCCCGCGATCGTGGGTTTGCCGACTTCAAACATGCGGGAATTGTCGCCGTAGTAGCCCTCTTCGTCCACGATCGTGACGTCGATGTTGGCGATGTCGCCCGCCTTCAAAAGCTTCTTTTCCGACGGAATGCCGTGGCAGATCACGTGATTTACGGAAATGCAGGTGGCGGCGGGGTAGGGCGTGCAGCCGCCCGGGGCGTAGTTCAAGCACGCGGAGCGGCATTTCAATTCGTCCTGCGTGTATTCGAGCATGAGCTTGTCTAGCTTTGCCGTGGAGACGCCTACTTTCACGTAGGGCGTGATGAAGTCGAGAAGTTCGGATGCCTTGCGGCCGACGCGGCGCATGCCTTCGATTTCTTCGGGCGTATTGATGTGAATGGCCATGTTGATTCTCTGAAAGGGCGCTGGCTTAGAGCTGCTCGCGCTCGTAGGTATAGGGGAGGGGAAGCGGCGTGAGCGTCAAGCCGTTTGCGGCGATGGGCTTTCCGAGTTGTTCGTTGGGGCGCTGCACAAAGAGTGCGGCGCCCTTGGGAGCGGCGGCGCCGTAGATCACGATGCCGGCTTCAGCGCCCGAGGCGTCCGTCAAGACAGTGCCGGCGGAAAGCGGCTTTTCCGCGGCATAAAGCGCGCCGCGGCGCGGCGTCTTGCCGATGTGCTCCACGCGGGAGACGATTTCCTGACCGGTATAGCAGCCCTTGGTGAAGCTCACGCCGCCCGTGAGTTCGAGATTGATTGCCTGCGGCACGAACTGATCCTTGACTGCCACGAAGACAAAGGCGTCGCCCGCGGCGGCCGAAGCCGCCCAGTAGAGGGACTCGTCCGTGTCAGACGGGGCGTCTTCACGCGGGACGAGCGCCAGAGCCCGGCCTTCGAGAAGGCCCAGCGCCGCGAGCGCCTCGGGCGCGCCCGAGGTTTGAGGAAAGACGCGGCCCGCAGCGGGAAGCGCTGCGCCTCCCACGAGGCCGACGACGGTGAGCGTGTCCTCCTTGGTGAGGCGCACGCGGCTTCTCAAGATGTACATGCGAAGCCGCTTCATGGCGGCTTCGAGGTCGTCGGCGGGAAGAATGATGAGAATGTCGTCTCCGTCCTTCACCAGGCGAAGAACCGAAAGGAGGCGGCCGCGCGGCGAGCACCAGCCGGCGGTGAGGAGGGCGTCGCTCGTGAGCTTGGTGATGTCGTTCGTGAGCTGGCCCTGCAGAAAGCCTGCGGCGTCTTCGCCCGCAAGGCGCAGGACGGCAAGCGACGCAAGACGCGCGCAAGAGGTGGTCTGAGTCATTGAAAAATCCGAAAAAAGTGGGCAATCCCCGCAGGGACTGCTTGGCGTGGGCCGATTCTACTCGTCGGGACCTCGAGTTTTGTGCCGAGGCGAAACAATTTTCGTCGGCGGCCCCGGGGCGCGAGCCGCTAAAATCCCGGCGTTTTGCTTCATCATCTCTTCGGGATTCTCGGTCTTGAATCGTTACGAACTGCACCTTTATGCGGCGGTCGCCAGGGAGCGGCTTTTAGCCGCCGGACGCGCCGTGCTCGCGCACCCGTGGCTCTCGGCCCTCGCGGTCTTTGCCGTCGCGGGCGGCGTTGCCGCGGTTTGCGCGGTAAAGAGCGTCACCGTGATGGCGGACGCTCCGGTTCTTTTGCGCGCAGGCTCCGAAGGCACGGCGGACGTGACGATTCCTTCGGGTACTTCCGCCCGCGGTGCAGCGCAGCTCGTGGCCGAAAAGCTCGACACCACGCCAGAGGCCCTTTTGAACGCGTTTCGCCTCTCGGGCTCTGCCATTCAGGCGGGGCGCTATCGCTTTGGCAACAGCGAGACGCTGAAGTCCATCGTGACGAAGCTCACGACGGGGGACGTCGTGCAGGGGACGCTGCGGATTGCGGACGGCATGCCGATCTGGCAGCTAAGAAGCGCCTTGGCAGCGAACCGTGACATCAAGTCCGTCACGAAGGACATGAGCGAAGCGGAGCTCCTTGCAGCGATAGGCGCCGAGGAGAAGTCGCTCGAAGGACTCTTTGCGCCCGAAACTTACAAGTTCAACGGCGACACGACGGATCTGGCGCTCTTTAAGATGGCCTACCAGCATCAGAAGGCGATTCTTGAGAAAGCCTGGCGCGAGAGGGCGCCGAACCTGCAGGTGAAGACGCCCTACGAGGCGCTCATTCTCGCCTCCCTCATAGAAAAGGAGACGGCGCACCCCGAAGACCGGCGCCTCGTGAGCTCCGTCTTTCACAACCGTCTCAAAATCCGCATGCCGCTGCAGACGGACCCCACGATCATCTACGCGCTGGGGGAGACGTTTGACGGCACGATCCGCCGCAGCGACCTGAATCGCCCTGGTCCCTACAATACTTACAAGAACTATGGACTGCCGCCCACCCCGATCGCCATGCCCGGGAAGGCGTCGATTGAGGCGGCCTTGAATCCCGCGAAGACGAAGTACCTCTATTTCGTCGCGCGCGGCGACGGCACGACGCAGTTCTCCACCCGGCTCGATCATCACAACCGCGCCGTCAACCAGTTTCAGCGCGGCGGCCGCTAGGCCTCGCAGCAAAGGAGTCACCCAATGACAGCCACGACGACGCGCGGCCGCTTCATCACGTTTGAAGGCATCGACGGCGCAGGAAAATCCTCCCAGATTGATGCGGTGGAGGCGGCACTGAAGGCAAGGGAGCTTGAAGTCGTTCGCACCCGCGAGCCGGGCGGAACGCCGCTTGCGGAAAAAATTCGAGGGCTCCTCTTGACGGAAGACATGGGGACGGACTGCGAGACGCTTCTTTTTTTCGCGGCCCGTGCCGAGCATTTGGAAAAAGTGATTCGCCCTGCGTTGGCGCGCGGCGCCTGGGTGCTTTCCGACCGTTTCACGGATGCCACCTACGCTTATCAGGTGGGGGGCAAAGGCTATTCGGCTCAAGCGGTTGAACTCTTGGAAAAGCTTGTGCAGGGTGATCTGACCCCCGACAAGACCGTGCTTTTTGACATTGATCCGCGGATTGCTGCTGAGCGTCTGGTGAAGGCTCGCGCCGCGGACCGCTTTGAAGCCGAGGGACTTGCGTTCTTCACTGGGGTGCGAAACGCGTATCTTGATCGCGCTCGCGTCAATGCCGGCCGCTTTGTGATTTTGAATTCGGCCGAACCGCTCGAAGCGGTGCGCGAGAAGCTGCTCACGGAGGTGCAGACATGGCGCTAGCGCTTTATCCCTGGCAAAAGGAGCTCGCCCGGCAGTTAAATGACATGCGGGACCGCATGCCCAACGGACTGCTTATTCACGGGCCCCGCGGCATCGGAACGTTTGAATTGGCCGAGCGCTTTGCGCGTAGCCTTCTCTGCCTCTCGCCCGCGGCGGACGGCGCGCCCTGCGGCCGTTGCAAGGGATGCCACCTGACGTCCGCGATGACGCACCCCGACTTGGTTTATGTCTTGAGCGAAGCCGAGGCCGTGCCCCGGGAGCTCCCGTTTGAGGAGCCCGAAGGGGCAACAAGCGAGCGAAAGAACCTTTACCGCGAAATTCTCATTCACCAGACGCGCCACTTGCCGGAAATCTTCAGCTTGAAGACGAACGAAGGGGGGCTGCGCGTCGTGCTCCTCTATCCGGCGGACCAGCTGCGCGCTGAAGCCGCGGCGGCGGTCCTGAAAAGCCTGGAGGAGCCGCCCGAAAACACGGTCTTCATTCTCGTGGCGGACGCGATCGACTTCGTGCTGCCCACGATTCGCTCACGCTGCCGGCTTTTGAAGGCGGAGCCGCCGACGCACGAAGAGGCGGTGGCGTGGCTCTCGACGAAAAAAGTGGCGAATCCGGAGGCGGCGTTGATCGCCGCGGGCGGCATGCCGCTTGCTGTCTTTGAAACGGATCAAAAGCGTGTCCTGACGCCTGAGCAGCGCGAAAAGCTGCTGGGCTTTCTGCGGTTGGGGCGCCGGGCGACGTCGGCGGCCGCGGTGGGCGCCGTGACGCGCGACATGACGCTGCAGGCCGCAAGCGTCTTTTTGTCTCGCTGGGCGTGGGACTTGGCGGGCGCTTTGTCGGGCGTGCCGCCGCGCTACTTTCCGGCGGAGGCGGCGGTGTTTTCGCAGCTTGCTGCAGAAGGGCTGAAGCCCGCCGCCGTCTTTATGTGGATCAACAGCGTGAGAGACGTGTGCCGCGTGAACGATCATCCGCTCACGGCGCGCGTCGTGATTGAGCAGCTGCTGCTGGCGTACCTGCGGGCGCTGAGATAGGAGTTTTTTAGAATGAAGTCCATGACGGTGTCGGATTTCGCCCAACGCAAGGCCGCGGGCGAAAAGATCGCGATGCTTACCTGCTACGACGCCATGATGGCGCGCTTGATGGCAGAGAGCGGCGTGGAGACGGTGCTTGTGGGGGATTCGCTCGGCATGACCGTGCTGGGGTATCCGGACACGCTCTCCGTCACGATGGAGGACATGATCCGGCATACGCAGGCCGTGAAGCGCGGCGCGCCGTCGCTTTTTGTGGTGGCGGACATGCCATTCATGAGTTATCAGGCAAGCCTTCCCGAAGCGGTCAAAAACGCCGGCAGGCTGGTGGCCGAAGGCGGCGCGCAGGCGGTGAAGCTCGAAGGCGGCGCTGACTACGCTGACGTGGTGCGGGCGATTGTGCGCGCGGGGATTCCGGTGATGGGGCACGTGGGCTTGACGCCTCAGTCCGTGAACGCTCTGGGAGGCTACCGCGTGCAGGCTAAGACCGGGGAGGCGGCGCAGGCGTTCCTCGCGGACGCCAAGGCGGTTGAAACCGCGGGCGCCTTTGCGATTGTCTTTGAGTGCGTCCCGAAGGAAGTGGCGGCCTGGGCGGCAAGACAGTTGGAAATCCCCGTGATCGGGATCGGCGCGGGTGCAGACGTCGCGGGGCAGGTGCTCGTCTGGCAGGACATGAGCGGCATGAACGACGCGTTTTCACCGAAATTCGTGCGGCGCTTTTCAGAAGCGGGCGCCGCGCTGAAGCAGGGCTTTGCGGACTATGTAGCGGCGGTGAAGGCGGGAGAATTCCCGGCGCCGAAGGAAACTTTCGCTGCCGCAGACGACGTGCTCGCCAAACTCTATTAAGATTTTTCCTTTCGTTTTAATCGCCCGCGAGGGACGAGAGTTCAAATGCAGATTGCAGTGAAGGTTGATGAGGTGCGCGCCGCGGTGCGCGCGTGGAAGAAGGCGGGGCTCACGGTGGGGCTCGTGCCCACGATGGGCTACCTGCACGAGGGACATGCGTCGCTCGTGCGCCGGGCGGCTGCGGAATGCGACCGCGTGGTGGCGTCCGTCTTTGTGAACCCCACGCAGTTTTCGCCCAACGAAGACCTCGCGGCCTACCCTAGAGACTTTGCGCGCGACACGAAGCTGCTCGAAGAAAACGGCTGCAGCCTTGTGTTTCATCCCGAGCCTTCGGAGCTCTACGCCCCGGACTTTGACACCTGGATCGTGCCGGGCGGGCCTTCGAAGGACCTGTGCGGCGAGACCCGCCCCATTCATTTCCGCGGCGTCTGCACGGTGGTGGGAAAGCTCTTTAACATCGTGACGCCGGAGAAGGCTTACTTCGGTCAGAAGGACGCGCAGCAGGCGGCGGTGATTCGGCGCATGGTGCGCGATTTGAATTTCGGCGTGGAGATCGTGACGTGCCCCATCGTGCGCGAAGCGTCGGGGCTCGCGAAGTCGAGTCGCAACACCTACCTTTCGGACGACGAGAAGAAGGCGGCGCTCGTGCTCTCTAAAGCCGTGCGCCTTGGCGAATCGATGGTGAAGGCGGGTGAAGCCGACACGGCGACGATTCTTTCCGCGATGGTGAAGACGATTGAAGCTGAGCCTCTGGCGAAGATTGACTATGTGAAGGCTGTGGACGGCGTCACGGTGACGCCCGTGGCGAAGGCAACGGAAGGCACTCTTTTTGCGATGGCGGTCTACATTGGGAAGACTCGCTTGATCGACAACTTCATCGTCGGAGCGTAAGTCATGTTGATCGAACGCTTGAAGTCGAAAATTCACCGCGCGACGGTGACGCAGGCCGAGCTCAACTACGTGGGCTCCATCACGGTGGACTCCGACCTCATGGAGGCTGCGGGCCTCTTTGAATACGAGAAGGTGCAGATCGCGGACGTGGACAATGGCGCGCGCTTTGAAACCTACGTGATCGCAGGCGACGCCGGCAGCGGCGTCATCTGCTTGAATGGCGCCGCCGCGCGCTGCGTCGCGGTGGGCGACAAGGTGATCATCATGAGTTATGCGCGATTGACGCCCGAAGAAATTCCCGCCAATCCCCCGCGCGTGGTGTTTGTGGACGAAAAGAACCGCGCAACGCGCGTCACGAATTACGAAAAGCACGGGCGGCTCGAAGACCTCTGAGACGAGAAAGAGGCCGCGTTGAAAAATGCGGCCTCGTCAAGAGAGGAAGAGACAATGGTCAGCGGGCGTTGCGCCAGACGGCAAAGGAGGAACGTCTGGCGCAGCGCCCGCTGATTTCGTTAGAAGAAGTGGTGCAGGCCCACGTAGCCCTGCCACGCGTTTCTCACGTTGGCGACGTTGATGACGCCGTCTTCCGACC
>CAVACW010000108.1:0-9587 GCA_963587345.1 uncultured Oscillospiraceae bacterium
AACGAGGCTCCTCCGACTCGTGATGGTAGATTTGGGAGCTTTCGAACTAACGGCTGTACTACCAAGAAGACTTGTTTGGGTTTGGTCAGTGCACTTCAACATCTTCAATATTGGGTGATAGCCATTTTCGCCTTTATTCACGGCCTGCCGCAGAAGGTCTTGCGCCAGGCCGAAGGCGTCACGCCAAACGTCTCGCGAAAGCGCTGGCGGAAGGTGACGGGCGAGTCAAAGCCCGCGTCGCCTGCGATCTGCTCAATCGAAAGCGCGGTGGATTCCAAAAGCGTCTGCGCTTTTCGGAGCCGTGCAGCGAGAAGCCACGCGTGAGGCGACAGGCCCGTGGCGGCCGCAAAGGCGCGATAGAAGGTGCGAAGGCTCATGGCGGCGCGCTTGGCGAGCGCAGCAAAGTCCGCGGGCGCTTCGGGATGCGCCTGCAGTTCGTCGATGATCCGTTGCAGCCGCGCATCCTTGGCGGCAATGGGCAAAGGCTCGGCGATGTACTGCGCCTGGCCGCCCTCGCGAAAGGGCGGCGCCACAAGCAGACGCGAGACAGCGTTGGCGACCGCGGCGCCTTCCAGAGTTCGCAAAAGATGCAGGCAGCAGTCGATCCCGGCGGAGATTCCCGCTGAAGTGATGACGCCCGAATCGTCTGCGTAGAGTGCATTGGGCTCCACGCGGGCGGCGGGAAAGCGAGTTGCAAAGTCGTCGCACCAGTGCCAGTGCGTGGTGGCGCGCCGGCCGTCAAGAAGCCCGGCGTATCCGAGCACGAAGGCCCCGAGGCAGAGACCGGCGACGGGAACGCCCCGGCGGTGCGCCGCGTTGAGCGCCTCAAGGAGCGCCGCGGACGGCTTTTCTTCGGGATGCGGCCAGTAGGGAACGACGGCAAGCGAACAGGTGTCGAGCGACTCAAGCCCCAGCGTCACGTCCGCCGAGAGGCCGCCCGCCATGGCGATGCGGCCTGGCTGTTCGGCGCACAGCACCGCGCGGCGCCGGTGAGGAGAGGGTGCCAGATCGTCAAAGACGAGGCGCGGCACGGAAAGCAGAAAGGGCTCGATTCCGGGGGAAACGATGACGGCGACGGTTTCCATGAGCTTGGCAAAAATCAATCGATGATAGTCCATTATGCTATGCTCGGCGCGAGCGCTTGCTTTCTACACTCCCAGCCTTTCCTATTTCTTTCAGGAGTGAATCATGAAGTTTTCTCGACGCACCCTGCTCGCCGCCACCGCTGCGGCAAGCGCTATTCCGACGGGGGTTTCCGCTGCGTCCGCCCGTGCAGCTCATCCGCAACGCCACCGTGAAGATCACGATGGACCGCGCGGTGTTCCTCATCGATCCCATGCTTTCTGCGAAGGAAACGTGGCCGGGCTTTGCCGGCACGGTGAACAGCCGGCAGAAAAATCCGATGCTTGACCTGCCGATGGCGCAGGGAAAGGTGCTCGAAAACGTGTCCGCTGTTTTTCTTACGCATCTTCACGAGGACCACTGGGACGAGGCGGCGCGAAAGCTGATTCGCAAGGACCTGCCGATTTTTGTCTCGTCCACGTCCGCCAGAAAGCAGGTGGAGGCCGCTGGCTTCAAGAAGGTGACAGTGCTTGACCGCCCGATGACTGTGGAAGGCGTGACGGTGACGCCGACCGCGAGCCAACATGGCACGGACGAGATGTTGAGAACGCCGGTCTTTGGCCGGGTGATCGATGACACGACAGGGTTCTTTTTTGAGAAGGCGGGCTGCCGCTCGGTGTACTTGGCGGGCGACACCGTGCGGGGACCGTGGGTGTCAGCTGTGTTGAAGGAGCGGCGGCCCGGCGTCATCGTGCTCAACACTGGCAACGCACTCGTGACGGACTTTCCGCAGTCGATCATCATGGGCGCGCCGGACGTGCTGCGGGCGACGCAGGAGGCGCCGGACGCAGCCGTGGTCGCCGTGCACATGGATGCGATCAACCACTGCGTCCTGCATCGCGATGATCTGCGCGACTACCTGAAAGCTCGCGACTTAACGGCAAGCCGCGTCTATGTGCCTGCTGACGGCGAGACGCTTCGCTTCTGAGCGGCACAGCTCAAAGCGGCGCCATCTTTTTCATCGCTTTTGCGATTTGCGCTTCTTCGGGCGTGAGGTAGCGGCTCGTGGTGCCGATCGAGGCGTGGCCCATGGCGTTTTGCACGACGTTTAAGTCCATGTTCCGAAGCGCGGTGGACGCGAACGTGTGCCGCAGCCAGTGAGTGGAGGCGGCTCGGAGCTTCGCGGCGTCGGCGGGACTGCGGTCTTCGGCGACGCCCGCAGCGCCTTCAAAGAAGGTGACGAGGGCGTGGTAGAGGCCGGAGCGGGAGACAGCGGTGAGCGTGCCGGCGTTTGCGCGCCGGCCGATCCCGAGGTTCGCAAGAAGCGCCGTCTTCGGATCGCACCGCATGACGGGCGGGAGCTTGCGCAGGGCGAAGTAGGCGTTGATCGCCTCGAGCGTTTCAGTCGCGAGAGGCAGCCGCCGCACCTTGTCGCCCTTGCCGACAATCTCGATCACAATCATGTCTTCGTCGCCGATGCGACGCTGCACGATCCAGCCCGCGCGAGCCGTGATCATTTCGCTCGCGCGCATGCCAAGACCTTTGCCCAAGGCGAGCACCACGCGGATGCGCGCCGAGGAAAGGGTCTCCGGCAGACTCTCCAAGTAGTCGAGAACGTCCGTCCACTGGCTTTCGGTGAGCGAGCGGTCCGCAAAGTCGCGCGGCGCTCCCTCGCCCGGGAGAAACCGCACCTTGCTTGACACCTGGTCAAAGGGATTGAACCGCAGGTACCCCGTCTTCACGAGAAAGGTGAAAAGAATGCGGATGACGGTGAGCGACGTGCGGCGGCTTGAAGCCGACAAGGGGCCGTTGTAGGGGCGCCATTCGGCTGAATCACGCGGCGCATTCTTGGGGCCGATCCACATGGTCTGGGGCTGGCGCCAGAGCGCGGCCCACGCTTTGGGGTCCGTGCGGCCGAGCCCCTCGAGCCAGCGCGGAAAAAGCGCCGCGTCCTTGTTCGTGATGGAACTCAAGGCGACGCCGCGCTCCAGCGTGCACCAGAGGAGAAAGCGCTCTGCTTCCTTGCGGTACTGCGCCTGCGTATTCACGTTCACGGCGCGGGCGGCGAGCCACTGCCGCACGGCTTCAAGGTCGTTTTCGGCGTCAAGCGTCCCTTCGTGGCCGCGGTTGGTGCCGACGGCGCCCGACAAGGATGAGGTGAGCGTGAGGCTTTCCATGGGGCGCACGAGCGCCACGGCGCCGGACGAGTCTTCCGTTGCGTGAAGCTCGGCCGGGGCGTCGCCCGGCGGATAGAAGATTTCGGTGATTTCGCCGATGTCGGCGACGGACTTTCTCAGCCACTCCACGAGCGTCGTCGCGTCTTGGCGAGTGAGCCCGAGAAAGCGCCGGTACCAGTTGCCCCCCACGTTGGCGATGCAGTCGTAGAGATCCTCCGGGGTCTCGAGCCCCATTTCCGTCAGGGCGGCGAGGGTTCGTGCGGCGAGCGCCGGCGGGAGTGTCTTTTCAAGCGGCTCGCCCGCGATGTCGCGAGCGGGTTCGTCAGCATCAATCACTTCGAGGTCGGACATGACATGCGTGCGGCGAAAAGGCAGGTCTAAAATAATTCGTTATCGCCCGCTTTTTTGAGGACGGGCTTTCCTGACAATCATTCTAACGGGAGGCGGCCGTGGCGCTGACTTCTTTTGATCTTACCCTGCAGGGCTCGCTGCACGCCGCAACGACGAGCGAAGACAGCGCCGTGGCGCGCGCCATCATCGGCGTGGACGGACTGCTCACGAGCGCGGCCCGCGCTCTCTATGGCTATCTGGGCGACCCTGAAGTTGATGTGCGCCGAAAGGAGGCGCCGGGGGCCTATGAGATTGATCTCGGCTTTCGCTCGAACTTCGGCATGGCGCGCCGCGCGGGGCTTGCGGGGGTGCCGCGCTACGTGCATCCCGATCCCGCAACCGTCATGCGGGCGCTGGGGTGGTTTGTGAAGGACTTGGCCGAGCCCGCGGAAGCCGACGTGGAGGAAGGGACGATGGCGGGGCTCGTGCCCTTTCTCATCGCCGTCGCCGGCCGGCGCTTTGACCGCCTCTACCTCGTGGGCGACACGGTGGACGTGGAGGTGGGGGACGACCTTTACCACATCACGAACGACGCCTACCGCCTTCTGCGCCACTTGGGCGTGCGGCAGGGGCTCTCGGACATTGCATCGGCTTTGAAGAGCAGCGAAGTAAGCCGCATCGTCATCTCCGACCGCGCGACGGGCGAAGCAATCATGACGCTTCTGCCGCAGCACTTTGAGGCGCTCCGGATGCCCGAAGTGAAGGAGGAGCTTCTTTACGACGAGACGCGGACGATGGCCTTGTCGCTGGCCGCGCCTGTCTTCTGCAACGACCGCTTCTGGACTTTCTCCGACGGCTGCCAGATGATTCGCGCTGAGATGAAGGACGCGGACTTTCTACGAGTCATCGACAACGGCGTCTTTGCTTTAAAGCCGGGCGAAATCCTTGTGGTGAAGATGCACGTCGTCACGACGGAGACGCCGACCGGGCTCGTGAGCACGTACGAAATCGTGCACGTTCTGGACCATCGCAAGCCCAGCCGGCACATTCCCATGCCGGGCGTCTAGTCCTGCTTTGCGCCGGAGACATTCGTGAACTCCCACAACAAGGTCTGGCTCGCCGTGGCGAGCGTCGTGTTCATCTTTCTCGTCATCATCGCGGCGGTGAAGGCGGACCAGCGTTTTCAGCGGGGCGACCGGTCGCTATTGATGCCAACGGCGATGAGGCTTGCGAATCTCGCCCGCGAAGAGGACGCCTTGAACGCGCCCGTGCCGCCCTACCTCGATGCAAAATTGAAGGCGGACGCCAAGGAGCGCGCCCATCTGCAGATCGTGCCGCAGTCCGCGACGGAGCCCGACGACGGCAAAAACAGCTACGTCTTCACGTCGCCGATGCGCATTGGCGTAGACATCGACAGCGAGGGGATGGAAAAGAGCGGCATGGTGAAGGCCACCATGGCGCAGCTTGCGCGCGTCTTCGGTGAAAAGAACCTCGTCGTGCAGAACCTCTCGCGCCGGGCGCTCCGCGACGAAGTCTCCGCCGGACGGCTTGACTTCGTGGTGTCGTCTGCGGCGTTCTTTAGCGAAATGGAGGCGTCGGCGGGGCTGGAAGGCGTTGCAAGCCTCTGGCCCTCCACCACGAGCGACCCCAAGGAGGCGGTGGGCAGCGTCTTCTTCACGCGGGATGACTCCGGCATCGACAACGTGGGACAGTTGAAGGGGCGCCGCATTGCGGTGAGCGCGCCGCAGTCCTTTGCGGGCAATCTGATCGCCAAGCGCGACTTGTTCTCCCGCGGCTTTGCGCCCGACGTGCTGATGGGGAAGGTGATCTACCTCGGGGATGACGATGAGCGGATCTACAACGCCGTGATGTCGGGCGAAGCGGACGCCGGGGTGCTCCCCGCCTGCCGCATCGAGACCCTCGTGGAAGAGCAGAAGGTGAGCCTCAACCACTTGAAGTTTTTGAATCTTCGCCGCGGCGGCCCCGTGATGTGCTCGCACAGCACGGAGCTTTACCCGAGCTACTACTTTGCGGTGACGCCGGGCACGGACTCGGCGTTGAAGAAGGCGGTGTCCGCCGCGCTCTTTGTGATGCCCACCTTCGGCCGCGGCGCTGACTGGGGCTTCCCGGTGAGCAATCGCACGGTGCATGACCTCTTTTTTGACTTGAAGATCGGTCCCTACGAGCATCTGGCGCGCTGGAGCTTTGAGCGCTTCATGCGCGAGCAGAGCGACTTCTTCTTTGCGCTTGTGGCGGGCGGCATGCTGATTCTCGCGTACGCGTTCCTCGTTTCCGTCATGGTGCGCCATCGCACGAAGCAGCTTCGGGCTGCGATGGAGGAGCGCAACCGCATTGAAAAGCAGATGACGGCAAGTCGCGAGCACATCGCCAACCTCGAGCGCACGGGCATCGTGGGCCAGATGTCGACGATGATTGCGCACGAGTTGAAGCAGCCCCTGGGGGCCATCACGAACTTTGCCAACGGACTCCTTCGTCGCAGCCGTCGCGGGACGCTCGACGCGAAGATGTTGAACGAAGTTTTGGAAGAGATCGTGGATCAGGGCACGCGGGCGAGCGAAATCGTAAACCGCGTCCGCGCTTACGCAAAGCGTCAGACTCCCGAACTGAAGATCGCTGACATGAGCGTGAGCATCGAGCGCGCGATTGAAACCTTCAAGCGCTCCCGCCGCACGGACGCCGTCATTCGCAAGTCGGTGCCGCCCTACCTCTGGAGCGAGGTGGACAGCTGGGAGATCGAGCTTGCGATTTTGAATCTTCTCAAAAATGCCGGGGATGCGCTGGAGGGGCGCCTCAATCCTGAAATCGCGGTTCGCGTCTTTGCCGAAGATCGCTACTGGCGCGTCGAGGTGCGGGACAACGGCGCCATGATCACGCAGGAGCAGGTGGACGCCTTCATGAAGCCCCTTGTGACGACAAAGGCGAACGGCATGGGCCTGGGACTCTCCATCATCACGAGCATCGCCGAGCGCCATCACGGACGTCTCGTTGCCCTGCCCAATCCCACGGGCGGCATGATTTTCGGGCTCGACATTCCGAGAGCGGAGCTCGCGGATCGCAAAAGCGATAGTTGAAATTGCGCGATCGCGCAATGAAACGGCCGCTGACGGCAGAAGCAGTGAAAACGCTTCTGCCGTTTCATTTTGAGAGGATGATCGACGCAGAAAGCGAGTGTTGTTGCACGACTTGAAACGCTCTCCAGGCCTTGTCTACACTGGGTTTCTTCGAAAAACGCCGAGGGCAGTTGACGCCCGCAGCAGACAAGGAGAAAACGTGACTTCGATTCATTCCAACCGCCTCGTGGCGGACAACGCCGACTTCCTGCCTAAGTCGATGGCAGCGCTCATTGCTTTTGCCGTTCTGACGGCGTCGTCACATATCGCCGTGCCCGTGGGCCCGGTGCCGATGACGATGCAGACGCTGGCGGTGACGCTCACTGGCGTCTTTCTGGGGCCGCGGCTTGGCGCGCTGACCGTTGCCTTCTGGGTGGCGGCGGGCTTTTCAGGGCTCCCCATTTTTGCGATGGGAAACGGCGGCCTCGCGGCCATGACGGGGCCCACGGCGGGCTTTCTCTATTCCTTCCCTGTGATTGCCGCGATGGCGGGGTGGCTTGCCGGCCGGGGCGGCGTTGTCCGGACGTTTGCCGCCATGCTGGCCGCAAACGTCGCGTGCCTTGTGTTCGGCACGGCGTGGCTTGTGGCGGTGATGCACCTGCCGGTGGCGAAGGCTGTGGCCGTGGGCGCCGCGCCCTTTGTACTGGGGGCGCTGTTAAAGAGCATCCTCGGAGCGCTTCTTGTGAAGGCGGCGGGCCGGTTGCATTGAGTCCTTTCTGTTCCCGTCTGGCGACGGTTGTCCTCGCTTTCCCGTGGGAGGCGGGGATTTTTTTGCGGGTCAGTGCGGAGTGGTTTATACGCTTGAACAGGCCATTTTTGTTGCAGTGCAGTTATGCCGATATGATTGTTATGTTGCGTCTATTTGTCTGTATTTTGCGATAAACGACAGGGAATGATAAACTTGCTTGGCTTGTGTTTTCTGGGAGAAGTCAGGCCATGCCGAGCTTTGATTTTGAGTCGCGCCTTACGTCAAGTGGAGCTGTTGTTGCGTTCGCTAAAAAGATTCTGAACGGTGCGGCGACACAGGAAGAACGGGAAGCATTGAAGACGGCGCTGCTGGCTGGGATGGATCCGCTGGGGGACGCCTACATGAAGGTCAATTCGCCGGAGCAGCGACGCGGGGGCGGAGAGACCTATACGCCGCGTCAGATTGTTGACGAAATGGTTTCGGAGGCGAAGCGGCGCATTTTGCCAGAGGCGATAGTGGACTGCGGCTGCGGTAGCGGACGCTATGCGATTGCATGTGCAAAGGCCTTTCCTGAGGCGAAGATCTACGCATTGGATTTGAACGACAAAGCCATTTTGATGGCGAAGGCCAATGCGGCGGCAGCCGGACTGGCCGACCGCATTCACTGCCAGTGTCAGGATTTTCTGACGGCTGATTTCAGTGAGTTGCCCCGACCGGTGCTCTGGATCGGCAATCCGCCGTACGTTCGGCATCATGAAATAACTCCTGCTCAAAAAGAATGGTTTCGGGAGACGACGGCGTCTTTTGGAATTCAGGGAAGCGCGCTGGCAGGACTGCACCTTTATTTTCTGGCTGCCATGGCGAAGGCGTCACGACCGGGGGATTTCGGCATTCTTGTGACGAGCGCTGAATGGCTGGATGTCAATTACGGGCGAGTGGTGCGTCGGATGCTTGCCGATGGACCGTTGTCTCTTGTTAGTCTGCACTTGCACGATCGGCGGACGCAGGTGTTTGAAGGCACTAACACGACTGCGGTTGTTTTTAGCTTTGGAGCAGGAAACGCTCCGTCGGACAACGTTTGGATTTCTGATGGAGAGATGAGCGGGAGAATGGTGTCGCGGACAGCCTTGCGCGCGGCGGATCGCTGGTCTCCGATGGTGTCGGCGCCGATGCACACTGAGAAATCGACAGCATCGGGGCTGGTACCGTTGGGCACCTTCGTCAGGGTCCATCGCGGCATGGTGACGGGAAACAACAAGTTTTGGGTTCGCAGCAAGGACGAGCTGAAGGACGTCCCGCCGGCGTTGACGGTTCCGGTTATTTCGCATGCGCGAGAGCTGACAGGGGATTGCGTGGCGCAGAAGTCGCCGGAATGCTTGAAGCGGCTCATCGTGCTGCCGGAGGATCTTTCTGAATTGACCGGAAAGTCGGCGGATGCGGCGGGGGAAATTATTGAAGAGGGTCTGAGTCAGGGCGTGAATCAGGGCTACATTGCTCAGCATCGGCGTCGCTGGTGGTCGGTTCGTCCTCCAGCGGAAGTTCCTCCGGTGCTCATGACCTACATGGGGCGCCGCCGGCCGTCGTTTGTCATCAACTCTCGCCGTCTTCCGATGCTCAACGTGGTTCACGGCCTGTATCCCAAAGTGCCGTTGTCCGATGCGGCGATGCAGCGCTTGGTGAACTACCTCAATGAGCATGTGACGCTCGAGGACGGCCGCATGTACGCAGGCGGGCTCGTCAAGTTTGAACCCAAGGAGGCGGAAGCCATCATGGTGCCGCCGGTTTCGGTCTTGGAGGCGCGATGAAGCTCGTTGTTCCAGAGGTCTATGCGGATGAATCCTTGCTTGAGCAGGCGCAGAAGGCAAGGCAGGCGTTTGTGGACGCACGACGGGAGGAAGAAGGCCGGTGCGCTGATTTTTATGACCTGAGCTTCGAGGAGGCCGCGGCGACAGCGAAGGCAATCTTTGCGGAGACCGATGGGCTGCGCAGTCTTTCTGACGCGCCTCGGATGCTGAGCCGTCCCGGCGTGCTGGGAGTGTTGCGCTACATGCAACGGCCGTCCGTGAGCGAGGACGACTTCAAAAGCCTGTCAGGCATCGGGGCTGTGACGCTGGCTCGGCACTCCGACGAAGACAATGCTCGTCAGGGTTTTGCTAGCCGATGAAAAATCCGTCAAATTTGTCAGAATGAGAGTGCCTT
>CAVACW010000109.1:0-9580 GCA_963587345.1 uncultured Oscillospiraceae bacterium
GATGTAGTCAAGTTCGGCGCAGTCGTCGGCTTTTTGCGTGAAGTTGACGTTGGGAGCGAACCACCCCTCGCGCATCATCTGAATCGTCATCCAGGCTTCGAGCGCCCCGCAGGCGCCCAGCGTATGGCCCATGTAGCTCTTTAGGGTGGAGACGGGCGTTTTCGTGCCGAAAACGGCGTTCGTGGCGGCGCTTTCGGCGGCATCACCGCGCTCGGTGGCGGTGCCGTGAAGGTTCACGTAGCCGATGTCTTCGGGTTTCAAGCCGGCGTCAGCCAGCGCCAGACGCATGCACTGCGCCATTTGTTCGGACTGGGGGCTCGTGACGTGGGTGCCGTCGGTGTTGTTTGCAAAGCCCACGATTTCTGCGTAGATGCGGGCGCCGCGGGCCTGAGCGTGCTCGAGCTCTTCCAAAATCAGCGTGCCGGCGCCTTCGCCGATGACGAGCCCGTCGCGCTTTGCGTCAAAGGGGCGCGGCGTGAGTTCGGGGGTGGTGTTGTATTCAGTGCTCGTTGCAAAGAGCGTGTCGAAGATGGCGGCGTCGCTCGCGTCCAGCTCTTCGCTCCCGCCGGCGATCATCGCTGTCTGGCGGCCGAAGCGAATGGATTCGTAGGCAAAGCCGATGCCCTGAGAGCCTGACGTGCAGGCCGAGCTCGTTGGAATAAGGCGGCCGTGCACTTTGAAGAAAAGGCCGATGTTCACCGGGGCCGTGTGCGACATCATGCGCACGTAGGTGTTGGCGTTCATGCCGAGCGTCGTGCGCTGCAACAGGAGGTTAGAGACGTCGGCAATGGCGGCCGGCGTGCCCGCGGAGCTGCCGTAGGCGATGCCCATGTTGCCGGAAGTGACGAGCGGATCGTTCAAAAGCCCCGCGTCCTCCAGCGCCCATTCGGTGGCGCGGACGGCCATGACGCCTACGCGGCCCATGGAGCGCGTGCTCTTGCGGTTGTAGCGGTCAGCGGGAAGCTCAAAAGGCGCGGCGGGGCAGGCCACCTGCGTTTTGAGCCCGGTGATGTCGCTCCACTTTTCCATGACTTGAACGGCGTTGGTGCAGGAGAGAAGTTTTGTACGGACCGCTTCCCAGCTGTTTCCCAGCGGGCTGATGCCGGCAAAGCCCGTGACGACGACGCGGCGTTCCTTCATGAAAGACCTCCAGAGATTTCAATGACCTGACGCGTGATGTAGCCCGCGTCTTCCGACATCAGAAAGGCGACGGCGGCTGCTACTTCCTCGGGTTTGCCGGGACGGCGCATGGGCACGTAGGGCAGCGCGTGTTCGAGCACTTCGTCGGTGACCATGTCGGTTTCAATGAGCCCCGGCGCCACGGCGTTTACGGTGATGGCGCGGCTCGCCAATTCCATGGCGAGCGCTTTCACCGCGCCAATGAGCCCAGCCTTGGCCGCGGAGTAGTTCACCTGGCCGCGGTTGCCGATCACGCCCGAAACGGAGCTCATGGCGACGATGCGGCCTGGCTTGCGGCGGCGCACCATCGGCATCACGAGGGGCTGGATTACGTTGTAAAAGGAGTCAAGGTCCGTTTTGAGAACAGCATCCCAGTCTTCAGACGGCATGGCGGCGAAGGTGCCGTCGCGGCTGATGCCGGCGTTGAGAACAATGCCGTAGTAGGCGCCGAACTGCGCCACATCGTCCAAAAGCGCCTTGCCGGACGCTTCGCGGTCGGCGACGTCAAACGTGAGCGCGCGGCAGTCGGGGTTGACGGCCTGCAGCTCTGCGAGCGTTTTTTCCAGAGCGGCGGAGGTCGAGCGGCCGTGCGCCACGACGGTGTAGCCGGCGTTGACGAGGCGAAGCGCCACAGCGCGGCCGATGCCGCGGGACGAGCCCGTCACGAGAACAGTCAGTTTTTCCATGCGTCAGTCGAATCAGGTTGGTAAACAGTCAGGTTGGCGGCGGCGATTTCGCGCCCGGCGATGCTCGCCCGGCAGTCAAACTGGCTCGGAAGCCCCGTGTCAGCGTAAAAGACGCAACGGGCCGAGAGGTCGATCACGTCGCCTTCGGCAAGATCGCCCGTATGAACCGTGAGGCGGCGGGTTCCCAAAAGAAAGCCGATCTTGGGCGCGGCGCCTTCGCGCCGGTTCTTGAGGCCGGCGTAAAGGCCCACGGTCTGAGCCATGAGTTCAATCGTGATCCACGCGCCGTAATGGCCGTCGGGAAGACGGAAAAGCCGGCACTGCGGGCCTACGACGCACTGGGCGGTGACGGTGTCGTCCGTCGCCTCGCCGCAGGACGTGAGAAGCAGCATCGGCGGCTTGTGGGGAAGGAGCTCCGCAGGAGTCAAGGTGATTTTCTGCGCTGTCATCCGGCATTCCTTTTGAAGACAAGCACGGCGTTGGAGCCGCCGAAGGCAAAGGCGTTCCCCATGACGGCGGCAAGCGGCCGGCCGAGCGCGACCGGCTTCTCCACGAGGTCAAAGGGGGAGAGCGTCGGATCCTTTGTGCCGCCCGTGTGGTTCACGAAGAGGCGCCCTTCGGGGTTTTCCGTGAGAAGCATCCAGGCAAAGGCGGCTTGCAGGGCGCCGGCGCCAGCGAGCGTATGTCCTGTGTAGGGCTTCAAGGACGCCATGCGCGCCGCCGGTCCCAGCACGCGGTTTACGGCCTTGGCTTCCATGGCGTCGTTTAAGACAGTGGACGTGCCGTGCGCGCTCACGAAGTCAATGGCGTCAGGCGCAAGCCCGGCTGCTGCGAGCGCTTTTTCCATGGCGCAAGACGCCTGCAGGCCGTCGGGGTGCGGGGCGGAGGCGTGGTAGGCGTCGCTTGTGACGCCCCAGCCCGCGAGCTCCACCGGGCTTTCTTCGCGCGTGAGAATGGCGAGCGCGCCGCCTTCGCCCAGATTGATGCCGTTGCGGGATTCGCCAAAAGGATGGCAAGGGTCGGCACTCAGGGCGCCGAGGCCCGCAAAGCCCAGCGTCGTAAAGCGCGAGAAGCCGTCGATGCCGCCCGCGACGACGGCGTCCGCAATCCCTGCGCGCAGGAGCTCGGCACCTGAAGCGAGGGCCATGGCGCCCGAAGCGCAGGCGTTGCTGACGGTGTAGACGGGGCCCGCCGCGCCGATGCGGCGGGCGACGTATTCCGCGGGACGCCCGAGGTTCAGAACGTCGACGGAAAAGTCGGCCGGCAGCTTGCCTTCGGTTTTGAGGGCCTTCATGCCCGCTTCGATTTCGTGCATGCCGGAAGTGGAGGCGCCCAGAACGACCGCGACGCGGTGGGCGCCGTACTTCTTCACGAGGTCAAAGACGCCGGGAAGTTCCAAGAGGCACTGTTCGGTGAGCTTTTCCGTGCGCGTCTGCCGGTAGTCGGGGTGCAGCGGATCGTCCGCGAGCTCCGTTACCAGACCGTAGGCAATTTTTTTGCCGTCGATGAAGCCGTCGTAGGACGGCAGCGGCGAAAAATCTGGCGAAAAGAGCGTGCGCCGGGTCTTTTCTAGATTGGTTCCAGCGGCGCAGATGCAGTTCACGCTGTCAAGAAAGATGCGGTCGGGCATGGATTGAAAACGAGAAGCGATTTCAGAGGAAAATGAACCCGAAATTATGCCGCCAAGCCTGCTGAAAAGAAAATTCCCCGAATGGCGGAGGCCGTTCGGGGAATCGAGGCGAAAAGCAATGAAAATCAGAGCGCGGCAAAGGAGATCCGCCCCTGAGCGATGACGGCCTCCTTGGTGTGCCAGATGAAGTGCACGGCCTTGGGGATCTTTTCGTACGTGAGCTCTACGTCAAACGTCTGATCGGCGGGCACGGGAAGGGGAAAACTCATGTCAGAAAGTCCCGTGAAGGCTTCGGGCACTGGGAAGACCGATCGTGCGAGCATCATCGAGAGCTGAATCTGCTGCAGGCCTGGAATGATGTAGACCTTGGTGCGCACCTTGAAGAAGGGGGACGTCGAAGGAATCGTCACCGAGAAGTCGGCGTGCGTCTCGTCGCGGGAGACGAGCACGGTCTGATGACTCGCGGGCTCAAAGAGCGACATGAGGGCAGGAATGGACGTCTTTCCCACGGAGTCGACGGGAAGCTCGTTCACAAAGCGCCAGCGCTGCGGCAGGCACGCGGAGTCGAACATGTCCGCCAAGAGGTTGCAGAGCTTCAGGGCAAGAACGTTCTTGCCTTCGCGATGCAGGAGGTCGATGCCTTTGTCTGTGAGCGCGGCGACGACGGCGAGCGAGTGACGCTCGTCGTGGAGCATGAAGGCCTTTGCCGCCTTGATGAAGGGGTTGGGCGCGAGGGCCGCTTCCATGGCGGAGAGCGAAATCTTTTGGTCGCCGAGGTCGGCGATGCGGTCTGCGCGGCCGAGGTAGATGAATCCGCGGCCGTCAGGCGACGCTTCGACGCGGTCGTGTGTGGGCTCCCAGCCGTCGGAGCCCTGGCGCGGACTCTTCACGATCAGAAGGCTGTTCTCAATGCGCCATTCGACGTTCTTTGCGGGAATCCAAGTGCCGCAGGAGAGCGTGCCGTCCGGTTCCAGTCGGCGGATGCGTCCGGCGATGCTCCCGGATTCGGAGCTTCCGAAGATCTCCACGGGGCTGCGGCCGGTGGTGCGGATGACGCGGCGGGTGACCTCATCCGAAAGGACGGCGCCTGAGGTGATGATCGTTTCCCAACGGTCCTTCACGGTGCCCCAGCGCGGATCTGCAGGCGTCTTGTTGAGAATGACGGTGCTGCCGACCCAGACGATGCGCTCGTGCGTCGTCACGACGTCAAGGAGCTCCTTTTCACCTTTGACGCGATGGCCCCAGACGGTGCGGCCGCTTGCGGCCGGCCACAGGAGAAAGAAGATGAGACCGAAGATGTGCTGCGGCGAAACGCTTGAGACGATCAGCGCGTCTTCGGACGTGAAGTTGTCTGGGTGGCATTCGATGCCTTCCACTTCGGAAAAGAGCTGCTTCAGGCGCTTCGTGACCTTCGTTGGCAAGTCCGTCGTGCCGGAGGTGAAAAGTTCAACAAGCGGCGCATTCTCATCAAAGGCGTCGCGGCAGGGTTCTTCGGTGGGGACGGAATGCAGGCGCAGCAGGCCGCAGTCGTCCGGGAAGTCGCCGGCGCAGCCGCCTACGTGGTCTTCGGCGAGACGCTTGCAGACGATGGCGCCGGTGTCGCTGGGGAGCACGGCCGTCACGCCGGCCGCCCAGGCGCCCAGGAGCGACGCAGCGGCATTGAAGACGTCGGAGAAGCAGAGCGCGATGCGCTTGGCGCCGCAGCCTTTGAAGGCGAGCTTCCAGCCGTTGGCGGCGATAGCGAGGTCGCTGTAGGTTCGAGTGATTTTTTCGTCGCGCAGGAAGACGCGACTGTCAATGGAAGTACGGGTGAGAAGGCGGGAGGGATAGATGTAGTTTGCAGAGGTCATGCGGCGAGCTGCCTTCCCCAAGGGAAAGGTGCACCTATGAAAAACGTTGACTGCCCGCTAAGTCAAGCGCACGGGCAGCGGACCGAAACGCTCGGGTGTTGCTAGGTAGAAGATACACCAAATGGCGTAGGTCGTGCAGCGTCGACCCTGTAAAAAAAGCCCGCCGTTGTGATCGGCGGGCGAAAGTCAGCGGGAAAGTCCGATGAGGACGACGCCTGAGACCATCAGGGCGATGCCTGCGAGCCGCGTGAGGGAGATTTTTTCCTTCAGCAGGAAGGCGCCCGCGATGACGCCTGCGGTCATGCCGACTTCTCGCGCGGGGGCGACGTACGCCAAGGGGGCAAGCGACAGCGCGTAGAGAATGAGAAGGTAGGCGCCGGGCGACCCCACTGTGACGGCGGCAAGCGACTTTCTCAGGCGAGCCGTGGTGAGGATGCGGGTGACTTCCTCTTTCCAGTGGTTCTTTTTCAGGATGAAGGGCGCCAGCACGACGGCGCGCAAGGCGATCGACGGGAAGTAGAACGTGAGCGGCGTGAGGCCTGTCTCCTGCTGCACGGCCCAGGCGTCGCAGAACGAGTAGCCCGCAATGAAAAGGCCGGTGAGCGATCCCCAGAAAAGCCCGGCGGAGAGGCGGTGCTGCGTTTCCTCCGTGGCGGACTTTCCCTTCAAGGTGAGAAGCACGATGCCGCAGAGAATGGCGGCGATACCAAGCCACCCTGTGGTGCTCGGGGTGTTGCCGAGAATGACGACCGCGGCGAGCACCGTGATGAGGGGGCCGGTGCCGCGTGCGGTGGGATAGATCACGCTGTAGTCCGCCTTGTGGTAGCCCGTTTGCAGCACGACGGCGTAGAGAACGTGAATGGGCGCCGAGAGCGCGATCACAAGCCAGCCCGTGGACGTGATGCGCGTGAAGGCCTCGGCGTCAAAAAGAGCGATCAGGGGCAGCGACACCGCGGCCGTGATGAGGTAGACAAGGAGCCAGAGCTCCTTGCCGCAGTCCGCCTTTTTCAACTGGTAGTTCCAGAAGGCGTGCAGGCAGGCGGAGGTGAGAATGAGAGCAAGGGCGGCGACAGGCATGGCGACGGACGAAAAGAAGCCCGCATTGACCGGAAGGGCAAATGCGGGCTTGCGATCAGAAGACCGGATTAGCAGCGGCGGGCGAGTTCAGGCGCCTTGCCGATGTAGGTGGCGGGCGTCAGAGCGCGCAGGCGGGCCTTGGCGTCTTCCGGAATTTCCAGCGTTTCCACGAACGCATGGATCACTTCAGGGGTCATGTGGCCCTTGCCGCGGGTGAGCGCCTTCAACTTTTCGTAGGGCTTCGGGATGCCGTAGCGGCGCATCACGGTCTGGATGGCTTCGGCGAGCACTTCCCACGCAGCGTCCAAGTCTTCAGCGACGCGGGCGGCGTTCAATTCAAGCTTGCCGAGGCCGCGGGCCAAAGCGTTGTAGCCCACGAAGCAGTAGCCGAAGGCGACGCCCAGATTGCGGAGCACCGTGGAGTCGGTGAGGTCGCGTTGCCAGCGGGAGATGGGAAGCTTGCCCGCGAGGTGGCCCAAGAGGGCGTTCGCCACGCCCAGATTGCCTTCGGAATTTTCGAAGTCAATGGGGTTCACCTTGTGCGGCATCGTGGAAGAGCCGACTTCGCCTTCCTTCAACTTCTGCTTGAAGAAGCCCATGGAGATGTAGCCCCAGACGTCGCGGTCGAAGTCCACGAGGATGGTGTTGGCGCGGGAGATCTCGTGAAAAAGCTCGGCCATGTAGTCGTGGGGTTCGATCTGGATCGTGTGCGTGTTGAAGGTGAGGCCGAGCTTCTCCTCCACCACGTGGCGGCTGTGGCTCTCCCAGTCGTAGTCGGGGTAGGCGATGAGGTGGGCGTTGAAGTTGCCGACGGCGCCGTTCATCTTGGCGTAGAACTTCACGGCCTTGATGGCGTCGATCACGCGCGCCAAGCGCACGGCGACGTTCGCCATTTCCTTGCCGACCGTCGTGGGACTTGCGGTCTGGCCGTGCGTGCGGGAGAGCATGGAGACGTCTGCCCACTGGTGCGCGTAGTTCGCGATCGTGTCGTGCAGGCCCTGGAGCTTCTCCACGAGCGCCTTGCGGCCCGCGGTGAGCATCAGCGCGTGGCTCGTGTTGTTGATGTCTTCGCTCGTGCACGCAAAGTGCACGAATTCGCTTGCCTTCGCCAATTCAGCGTCGTGAGCGACCTTGCCCTTGATCCAGTATTCCACGGCCTTCACGTCGTGGTTCGTCGTGGCTTCGATCGCCTTGATTTCTTCGCAGTCAGAGACCGTGAAGTGGTCGGCGAGGCCGCGCAGGAAGGCACAGCCCTCGGCGCTGATCGGTGCAAGCTCGGAGAAGCCGGCGTTGGAGAGCGCGATGAGCCATTCAACTTCAACGCGCACGCGGGCGTTCATGAGGGCCGATTCGGAGAAGATGTCCCGAAGTTCGGTGCATTGGCGGGCGTAGCGGCCGTCAAGCGGGCTCAGGGCAGTAAGGGTGGAAAGTTCCGACATGGAGTAGGTTCCGTGCAAGAAAAATGGACAATCCCATTATTTTAAAACAAGGGTGCTGGCATCAGCGACGCTTGCGACTGGGAAAAACGCCTACCGGACAAGCGGCGCGGGGCGTGTCAGCTTGGGGTGCGCGAGCTTGACGAAACTTTGCAATGTCGATGAAGTTCTTCACGGTGGCCCCTGATAACCTCTCCCTTGAAAGATGAAACGGTTTGGCGTTGAAAGCCAGACGATTTTGAGGAGGAAAACCATGAACGCAAAGACGTTGGTTGTGACGATGGCGGGCCTGATCGGCTTTACGGCGGCTGCGGGCGCTTTCGCCCAGTGTCCGGGCAATCCCGGCGAGTGCCCGGGCGCGGGGCCCGCGGCGGATCGCGCGACGCCCCCGGAAGTGATGGTTCAGGGACGCAATCAGGCGCTCGAATCCGTGCTCACTTTGAAGGACGGCCAGAAGGCGGCCTTCAAGGCCTATGCCGACGCTCGCGTGGCGTGGGCGGGCAGCCATGTGAAAAAGGAAGTGCGCGACCCCGCCAAGGTCTATGACGAGCAGACGCGACTCGAATCGCGCGCGGCGAAGCTGAAGGCTCGCGCCGATCAGCTCTCGGACCTGGCTGCCAAGCGCGCCGCCCTCTGGAAGGTGCTCGATCCCCAGCAGAAGATGGCTTTGGAAGCCTTTGAGTCTCAGGGGAGGGGCGGCCATCACGGCTTACAATTGAAGGACGTCCGCCGCGGTCCTGCCTGCGGATGCCCCGCGGGCGACGGCCCTCGGCCCGAACCCCGTTTCCATCATCGTCCGGACGCGCCTCAGCGCTACTGATCCTTGACTGACAACACCGCTCCCCTCTTTGACGATGCGCCGCCCGTTCATGCGCCCATCGTCCCGATGACGCCTGATCCGGAACTGAGGCGTCTGGGGGAGCGTCTGCCCCGCGACATCTACTTGGGAAGCTCCAGCTGGAACTTCCCCGGTTGGCGGGGCATCGTCTGGGGGCCGTTGAGCTCCGTCACGGGGCTTGCGGAAGAAGGGCTTGCCGCCTATTCCGCTTATCCCGTTTTTCGCACGGCGGGGATCGACCGCTCTTTTTACCGGCCGCTCCCTGTCGCCACCTATCGGCATTTCGCCGAATCCGTACCTGAGAACTTTCGCTTTCTCGTGAAGGCGCCGCAGGCGGTGACCGACAGCCTTGTTCGTCACCCCGGCACTCGCAGAACCGAAGAAAACCCCCACTACCTCAACGTGAAGGAAGCAGTGGAGGACTTTGTGCTGCCGGTAGCGGAGGGCCTGGGCGAAAAGCTCGGCGTTCTCGTCTTTGAAATGGCGCAGCTGCCGCGCGAGCGCGTGGCGGGACCGGCGAACGCCCATCGCGCCATCGACGAAATCACGTCGTTTCTCGCGGAGCTCCCGAAAGAAGCCGGCAGCCGGCCGCTCACCTACGGCGTTGAGATGCGCACGCATGCGCTTTTCACGCGCCGCTACATCCGCTCCCTGCGCCCCACGGGCGCTCGCCCTGTCGTGGGCATTCATCCGACGCTTCCTTCCGTCATGCGGCAGATCAATGCGCTTCGATACCTTGATGCGCCAGACGTGGAAACAGGGCCTTGGAAGCTGAGGGGGGACGCGATCGTGCGCTGGTCCTTGGCGGACGGCGGCACGTTTTTGGGCTTGAAGCAGGACTGGGCGCCTTTTTCCGCCATTCAGGAGGCGGACATCGTGACGCG
>CAVACW010000110.1:0-9444 GCA_963587345.1 uncultured Oscillospiraceae bacterium
CTTCAAGGCACACCGTCGTGATGACAAAAGCCTGAAAGAGGGCGCGTCGCAGCGTCACGCTTTCCTGCACCGTCAGCGCTTCGCTCGCAAACGCGAGCTTGCGGGCCGCCGTGCGGACCTACGTCCGTATTGCAACTCAAGTTCCTGTGCAGACTTCGCCATCGAAAAAAATGCCGGGAGAACGCCTTCAAAGCCTCTTTGCTCGCCTTCTTTTTGTTTTTCACAAGCTTCAGCCCGAATATTTTTCACTTTTTGATGCGCCACAAGGATAAACAATTGATTTAACACAGTTGAATTGCTCGAAACGCATCTCGGGAATTACCCTAGCTTGTGGCAAATTTTAGTAACAACTATTGGCGCTTGTTGAATTTAAAGGAATTTTTTTCAGCGTCCTTTCGCCTCACCGGCCTGTATTGCGGGTTCTATTGTGGGGTCTATTGTGGATATGCCTTCCATGGCTAAAATGTCGCCATTCTCCACTTTCATGGAAACTACTGTCATGGCCAAGCGCAAGACGAGCAATCGCCGCATCCTTCTGACGGTCACGGATGAAAACCCCTCCGCGTTCCTTCAGACCCTGTGGGCGACCCACAACCACCAGCTCCCGCTCCCCGACGAGATTCAGATTCTCACGACGGCCCCGGGCTATCAAGTCCTGCAGACGAGCGTGTTTGACGAAAAGGAAGGGGCTTTCGGCAAGCTTTGCGAGCAGCTCAAGATCAAGCTCCCCTTCAATCAGGACTACATCAAGATCCTCACGGACAATGACGGCCGCGAGATCGAGCGTCTGGACACCCCGCGCCTCCTGTCGGCTGCGGCGGACTGCCTCGTCACCCACGTCCGCAACCTCACGAAGGATCCCGGCACGGCGATCGATCTGACGCTGCCCGCGACGAGCCCGCTGGCGGGCTTTGCCTCCACGGTGATGTCCTACTTTGGTCGCGACGAAGACGAAGTCGTGCTCCTCACCGCCGCGGGCGACGCCGAAGCCCCCGACGCCAAGCTTGACGTCGATGCGTTTTGCGACAGCTGCCGCAGCGCGACGCTCGACCTCCTGCCGATCGTCTATCCGCACTACCGCGAACGCGTGAGCCGCGCGCTCACCGCTGGGATCGATCGCCTGACGCTGGCGATGCTTCTTGAAAAGACCCAGCCCGCTCTCGCCAAGCCCGTCCTGCGTCTTGACCTCGCCGCCGGCCTTATCATGTGCCGCGAACACGCGGTGCCGCTGGAAACTTCGGTCTTCGCCCTCTACCTCTGGATGGTGAACCGGCGCCTTGCCGGCAAGCCCGACGTCGCCGCCTACGATGAAGGCGCGGATGAAGAGTACTTGCAGACCTACGCCTACGTGATGAGCAAGGGCCGCACGAAAAACGTGAAGGAAAGCCCGCGCGTGCAGATTCTGCGCGAAAAGATGGAGGCCGGCGAGCTTGACTTCCGCGCCTACTTCCTGGAACGCAAGTCTCGCATCAAGCAGGTCTTGAAGCACCACATGGGCGCCATCGCCGCTTCGGAATTCACGATCCGCGGCTTCGGCCGTCCGCGCCACCTGCGCTACGACATTCCGATCGACAACGACTGCATCCAGATCATTCCGTTCCCGAAGAACGTGCAGGCGCCCGTGGAGAACTTCCAGGAAGAGATCGCCGAATCCAAGGTCACTCGCGTGAGCCGAACCCGCGCCGGGCGCATTGCTGCCGAGGCGGCCGCCGAAGCCGACAAGAAGCCGAAGCGCGGCCCGCGCCGCCGCAAGGTGAAGTTCATCGAAGAAGATTAAAGTCTTCAAAGACTGGCCGGCCGCCTTCGCGCGCGTCCGGCCGCAAGCCTCGCCCCGGTTGCATTAGCCGCGGCGAGGCTTTTTCTTTGGCTGTGCGCCCCCAAAGGCGCCGTCGTTCACTTCACGTCGCAGATTTTTTCAAGCGCTTCGGTCGTCATCCCCGAATAAATGGCGCGGTATTCCCCCGACGCCGTCTTGAAGACGCCAAACGGGACCGTGCGGCAAGCGTTCTTGCGAAAGATCTTGCTGTTGACCCACACGGCTTCGCGGGCTTTCAGGAGAAGCTTCTCCGCGTAGCGAATGCCGCGAAAGTCCTTGTCCTTGAAATGCGCCTCGTGCTCCAAGAGCTTGGCGGCCCGGTCCTTTGCGCTCAAGATAGCGGCGCCCTGCGGCTCGGAGTGGATGTTGAGAACCGCGACCGGCATCCAGACGAAGTCTATCTTCTGCTGCAGGGGCAGCGCAGCGGCGAGAAGCTTCACGCACCACGGGCACTGAGGATCGAAGGCAATGAAGGCCTTCGGGCGTCCGGCGGGACCGGCAAACGACACGCCGTCGCCCGTTTCCGCGTACTGCGTGAACATGCCTTCGCCGTCCCAGTCCGTAGGCACCCGGGGAAAGTCCTTTGCGAACGCGGCAGGTGAAACGGCCGCAGCGCCTGCAGCGAGAAGAAATCGGCGCTTTGCTGCTTGAATCATGGTGTATCTCCCGATGACCGGCACCCCGCCGGCGTCTTCCGCCATTATCCGCAAAGGCTGAACTCCGGCACCTCCAGAAAACACCCGAGCCGCTTTGCGAAGAGACGGGCAGAATCAGGCCGGAAATTGCTCGAAAACGCTCTACGCAAGGTCTGGCGCCCGCCCGACAATGTCTCTCATCCTTTTCTTTCAGAGGCATTCACCATGCACGAAAAGATCACCCGCCGCACGGCGCTTGCGGCCGCTGCCGCCGGCCTCACGGGCGCCGCCAGCTCGGTTCTCGCCGCCCGCACCCCCGCGGAAGACCCCGCCTTTGCCGCGATTGAAGCGCGGATGACAGACGTCGCCCGCCGCGCCCTGTCGCTCAATTCCCGCCAGAAATATGCCGCGCTTTTTGCGGCCGCCGTCGCCGCCGGCAGCCCCGCGCCCTTCTTTTCCCTGACGCAAGCCGCGCTCAAAGCCGGCGTCACCGCCCTTGAAATCAAGGAAATTCTTTATCAGGCCGCGCCCTACGCCGGCATGAGCCGCGTCGCGGCGGCGCTCGTCGAGGCAAACCGCGCGCTGAAGGCGGCGGGCGTCAAGATCACGACTGAGCAGACGACCGTGACGGACGCAACGCGCCTTGCCAAAGGCATCGAAGTGCAGACCGCGATCTTCGGAGACGCGATCGGCAAGATGCACGCGGGGGCCGCGGCCGACGAGCGATCGCTCCTTGTGGACGACCTCTCGGGCTGGTGCTTCGGGGACTTCTACACGCGAAAAGGGCTCTCCATCGCGGATCGCGAGCTCGTGACCTTCATCACCATCGCGGGGCTCGGGGGCTGCGAAGCGCAGTTGAAAGCCCATGCCGCCGCCAACGCCCGCGAAGGCGCGACGCGCGCGAACCTCATCGACGCCCTGGCCGCGGCGCTTCCCTACCTCGCCTTTCCCCGCACGCTCAACGCGCTCGCGGTCGTGAAAGACGTGGTCAAAGCGTAAGCCCGGCGCCCGTCTGTCCGCGTATGATGCGAGGCAATCGTCAACCCTCGGAACTCACTTTATGGAACGCATTGAAAATCAAGAATTCGGCGGCGAGCGCCCGCTCTACGCCCTGCAGAACACCGTCCTGAAGAACGTCGTCATTCACGCGGGAGAATCGTCCCTGAAGCACGTCCGCCACGTGCGCGCCGAAGGCTGCCGCTTTGAAGGGAAGTACCCCTTCTGGCACGCCGACCGCTTTGAAATCGATCACTGCACCTTCACGCCGGGCGGCCGCGCGGCGCTTTGGTACGCCAAGCACCTGCTGATGACGGACACGGTCGTGGACGCCCCGAAGATGTTCCGCGACATGGAGGACATCCGCCTGCGGCGCGTGACGTTTTCAGACGCCGCCGAAACCTTCTGGAACTGCCGCGGGATTGATCTCAACGACGTGACGCTCGCCAAAGGCGACTACCTCTTCATGCACAGCACGGACATCCGCATCGAGAACTACCGGCACCAGGGAAACTACGCCTTCCAGTACTGCCGCAACGTGACGATTCGCAACGCCCGGCTTGACGCCAAGGACGCCTTCTGGAATTCGGAGAACGTCACCGTGATCGACTCCGAAGTCAACGGCGAATTCCTCGCGTGGCATTCGAAGAACCTCACGCTCGTCAACTGCCGGATTGCAGGCACCCAGCCCCTGTGCTACTGCGAGAACCTCGTGATGGAGAACTGCACGATGGCCGAAGACTGCGACCTCGCGTTCGAGTATTCGTCCGTCACGGCGGACGTGAAGGGCGCCGTGACGAGCATCAAGAATCCGACCACGGGGATCATCCGCTGCGACAAGGCGGGCGCCGTGATTCTGGACGAACACCTCGCGCCCGGCGCCGACTGTCTCATTGAGACGCGCGCCTAGCAGGAGACAGCCGCCATGACGACCTTTGACTTTGACGAACTCACGCAGCGCCGCGGCACGATGTCCTTGAAGTGGGACGGCACGCCCGACCCCGAGGTGATCCCCCTGTGGGTGGCGGACATGGACTTTCGCACGGCGAACGCGGTCACCGACGCCGTCATGGCGCGCGCCTCGCAAGGGATCTTCGGCTACACGGAGATTCCCGCCGCCTACTATGACGCCGTCACCGGGTGGTTCGAGCGCCGCCACGGCTGGCGCATCGACCCTGCCTGGATTGAAGTGACCTCGGGCGTCGTGCCCGCCTTGTCCGCCGTCATCAAGGCGGTGACAACGCCGGGCGATCAAGTCGTCATCTCCACGCCGGTCTACAACTGCTTCTTCTCCTCCATCCGCAACAACGGCTGCGAAGCCGTGGAGTGCGCGCTTTCTGAAACGCCGGAAGGCTGGCGCATTGACTGGGCGGCGCTGGAAGAAGCGTTCGCCAGTCCGTCCGCCAAGGCGTACGTCCTCTGCAATCCCCACAACCCCTCGGGGCGCGTGTGGACCCGCGAGGAGCTCAAGCGCGTGGCGGCGCTTGCCCGACGACATGACGTCTTGGTCATCGCTGACGAAATCCACGGCGAATTCGTGTTCGGCGACACGCCCTACACGCCGTTTGCGTCCCTGCCCGAGCACGACCCTGCCCAGACCGTGACGCTCTCGGCGGCGTCCAAAGCCTTCAACACCGCGGGGCTGCAGAACGCCTTCATCATCGCGGAGAACGCGTCCTTGAAGCGCCGCATCAACCGCGCGATCAACATCAACGAAATCTGCGACGTGAATCCCTTCGGCGTCGCGGCGACGATCGCGGCGTACACGAAGGGCGAGGCGTGGCTTGCGGCCTTGCTTGAGTACTTGAAGGAGAACGCCCGCGTGACGGTGGAGCTCTTTGCCCTCGAAGCACCCGCCGTGAAGTTCTCCCGGCTTGAAGGCACCTACCTCCTTTGGGCGGACTGCCGCTACTTGAACCTTCCCTCGCAGACGATCGAAGACGAATTGAAGGCGACGGAAAAGGTCTGGATCAACGCAGGCTCGCACTACGGGAAAGCGGGCGAAGGCTTCATCCGGCTCAACATCGCCCTGCCGCGCGAGCGGCTCAAGGAAGGGCTTGCGCGGATCACCGCGGGCCTTGCACGCCTCGCGGGCGAAAAGCGCTGAATTTTTACGCGCGAATGTAACTTTTCGACCGGCTCTGTTGCTGAAGTCTTGCTCACGCAATGCCCGCCCGTCCTCGGCGGGCATAATCGTCTGAGGGCATTTTGGAGACCTTCATGACAAGCCTCATCGACCTGCATCATCACATCACGCCGCGCTTTTACAAGGAGGCGCTGGCAAGCCTCGGCATCGGGGCGTCCGCGGGAAAGTCGCTTCCGGACTGGACCCCCGAGGCAAGCCTTTCCTTCATGGACCAGCATGGGATTGAAACCGCCTACGGCTCCGTCTCCGAACCCGCCGCCCGTCCCTTCGTCGCCAAGGACCCCGCCAAGGCGGCCGCCCTCTGCCGCGGCGTGAACGAATTCATGGCAGAGATGAAGGCAAAGCATCCGGGACGGTTCGGGGGCTTTGCGCTCGTGCCGCTTCCCGACGTCGATCGAGCGATGGCGGAGATCGACTATGCGCTCGACGTCTTGAAGCTCGACGGCGTCGCCCTGCTCTCCAACTACGGCGCCAAGTTTCTCGGGGACGCCGTCTTTGATCCCATGATGGCGGCCCTTGAACGGCACGCCGCCGTCGCCTACATTCATCCGTCCGTCCCGGCGCCCGGCACCGCCAAGCCTCAGTTCGCGTGCCTTGACTTCATGGCCGAATTCACGTTCAACACCACGCGGGCCGCTGCCAACCTCATGATGTCGGGCACGATGGACAGAACGCCGAACGTGCGGTTCGTGCTCGCGCACATGGGCGGCGCGCTGCCCTTTCTGCGCTGGCGGCTTGCCACGACGTTTCCCGCCACCCCCGATGCGCGGGCGTCCTACGACATCCCGGACGAGGTTGAAAAAGGCTGGGCGAGCGTAAAGACGCCGCTTCCGGAGCTCCTCAGCCGCTTCTGGCTTGACACAGCGCTCTCCACGGATCCTCAGGTGCTTGCCATGGCGGAAGCCTCGGCGCCCGGGCACACGGTCTTCGGTTCTGACGCCTTCTATGCGCCTCACGCCGTCGTGCAGGAAATGCTGAGGATTCTCCACGCGAAAGTGCCGGCCGAGGCGCGCGAGAAGATCTTCCGCACGAATGCGGAGCGGCTCTTCGAGGGCAAATGATTTTCTAAAATCGAATCCTCATGAATACTTTCATCTTCCCAACCATGCCGGCAGAGGCCAGGACCGCAACACACAAACTGAATTCAGCGAATTAAGCCAGTGCCTTTCAGTATTTTTTTCAATTATGACATGCAATGACAACGGTGGATTCTCGCGAAAGAACTCGTAACCACTTCGCAAAACAGGGCGAGCTTCCGCTAGCGACAAACCTTCCGACCAGTGCTCACGATGCGGTCTCCCTGGAGGCTGTAGCTGTCTGACTCAGATCGTCGATGAACAGCGATGAAAAATCAACATCCCGTATCGCGCCATAGCGATTGACGAAATAGTTCTTCAGATAGTCCTCGCCCTTTCGCACGCCGTTCGCACCAGAAGTTCCAAAGTCCGCCAGCGAGTACAAGCGACTTGTCCCATTTTCCAGTTCGACAAACTTGATTTCGTCGCGCCGAAAGAGATCAGCATTGAGGAAAATAGGGTTGTGCGTATTGAATATCAGCTGAGAATGCTTCACATTGACCTCGTCGTTGTGAAAGCAGTTCACCAAACTCATCAAGGCCATCGGATGGATCGATGCATCAAATTCATCGATGAAAAGCGTTCCGCCGGCTCGAAGCGCTGACAGAAGGAAGGGAAACATTTGAACAAAGCGAATGGTTCCATACGATTCATAGACATCCGCCGGCAGCACCTGCCCATTCACTTCAGAGCAAAGCGTCGCCATGTTGGCCTCCGCTCCCTGCCGCGCAAAGAGCACCTCATGAGCCTCTACGCCAAAGCTTTTAGCTGCGGGACGAATGATCTCGTTGAAATACTGCAGGACTTTATCATCCGGTTCCACAACAAATCGTGTGGAATCCGCGTGAAAGAGAACGACCAACTTTTTTGTAAGCCAGTCAACAAACTTTTCCACGAGCTGCGGACTGAACATCGTCTTGAAACCGTTCATCAGGAAGAGCTCCGGTGGTTGAAGTCCCTCTGAGGCGATTTTTTCTCTCAGCCTTGTTTCCTCAACCGAAGCGCCGCCGACAAAGTACGGCGCCAGCCGCACCGCTGGCTTGAACGTGCGAAGCACCTGTTCCATCCGTTCAAAAACAGTGACTTCGTTAATCACCAGCCGCTCAAAAAGCACTCGCCGCGGCGCATTCCTATCCAAAAAGCCGCCAAGATCCGCTCGAAGTTCGTAATGAAACACCAGTTCATCCGTCAGGAATCGCAAACTGAACTCCACAGGCGCAGGCGCTGGCAGGTCGCTGTTGGGAATAAGCTCGAGCCGCTGCGCCGCCAGATTGGCCGTCCGCGGCATCTGCAAATCATCGGCATTGCGCAGGCTGCCGCGCAGCAAAATGGCTTTGAACGCGTCCAGCGCACCAATGATGTTGGTCTTCCCGGCGGCGTTAGGACCGTAAATAACGGAAGAACACAATCCTTTCACCGTTTTGGCGGCGCATTTCTCTTCCAAAACGCTGTAGTCAAGGCCCTTTTGCTTCGGCGCTGGCTGAAGCGAAAAAGAGAACGGCTCGCGGAACGACTTGTAGTTAGCGGCTGAAAAGCTGAGCAGCACGACGGAATCTCCTTGTAATCATTTTGCGAGATTTTTGCAAAATGCACAGTTTCAAGTCTACGTCCTTCTGTTACAAAAGTCCATTGCCCCCCACTCTTACGCACAACGAGGGTAAATGATTTTCTGAATCATTGAATCAGAAAATGCTAACAACCTTTGCCAACAGCTGACGATTTGACTCGCGACTTGCGGCGAAGTCAGCCCACGACGATGCTGTTCCCAAACCACGCTCAAGAACGCTCAGCAAAAAAGAGAGGGAGACCGAAGCCTCCCTCTCCGTACTGCTTTATTTACGCTTTTCGTCGGCGCCTGATGTCAGACACCGCCGGGTACTCCGTTATTCCAAACGCTTTTTGAGCCGTTTCAGAAGTTTTCGAGCAACCGCGCCGAGCGCCACCACTACGTAGACCAACAGCAGGGCGACGCCACCGTCAATATTGACGGTGACATCGCCGAAAACATTGGCCTGTGGCATAATGATGCTCTGGCACGAGGAATGGGTGCTCACCATATAAACCTCGCCAAAAAATGACGAGCCCAGCGTTGGAGCGCTGGGCTTAGTCGTATTCCGAGCGCCGAGATTGGCAACCCGGATGCCGTTCACCTAGCCGAAGACGGCAGGCTTCAAGCACTCTCAAGGCCGTTCGGCAAAGAGCTTCAGGCGACGACTCTGCCCAGTTCATTTCCGTGCTGATGGCATTATGCCATCGATTCCGCATTCTTTTCAAAATAACAACCCCCAAATCAGAAGCGGCGCAAAGGCACGCGCATGTCGGCAAAAGAAGCGTGCCGTCGACTTTTTTTAAAGTATTTTGTCGATTAGCATTTTCGATTTTACTATAACAAGAGTCAAAGCAAAGCCCTGAACCGCTTCCGGTGCAGGGCTCCTTATCGAAGCTCAGCCTCAGGCAAGCTTCGAATACTCCTCGTCGCTCACAGGCTCCAGCCATTCATTGGACTGGCCGTCGGCGGGCACTTCCACCGCAATGTGGGAGAACCAGCAGGTGGGCGCCGCGCCGTGCCAGTGCTTCACTTCAGGCGGAATGTAAAAGACATCGCCCGCATGGAGCTCGCGAGCGGGCTCGCCCTCGAGCTGGCAGTAGCCGCGTCCGGCAACGCAAAGCAGAATCTGGCCGCCGTTTTTTTAAACCTGCCAAACTTGTCAGAACCCCGGCAGGCTTGCTTCGCTCTCAATCCCGAAGGACCAAGTCGTGCGCGGAAACGGTAGT
>CAVACW010000111.1:0-644 GCA_963587345.1 uncultured Oscillospiraceae bacterium
TGGAACTTTCGAACCAGCGCCTCATTGAAGACAGCGGCGTCCACATGCATGCGCAGCTCACGGAAAAAGTGTTCCAGACCATGCTTGCGGCGACGCTGTGGTTCTCAACCGACTATCGCGGGCAGTTGGAGTATGAATCACGCGGTGAGGGGGCTGGCTTCATGGATCTGCTTTTGACACCTCGCGAAAACAAGTCGTTGCCGACCTATGTGATCGAAGTGAAGCACCTCGCAAGCAATGCTGAAGACTCCGCTGTTGCTACGGCACTTGAAGCGGCGCGGCATCAGGCGAACCATTACGCGGAAGGCGAAGCGCTTCGAGGCGTCGCGAATCTGAAGCGCGTTGCCATTGTCTACAAGGGCTTGAAGATCGGTGCCGTGGATGTCGAATGAATCAGCAGGCCCCGAAAAGGCTCGGGGCCAGAGGGAGCGGGGCCGGTATTTGTAGCGCGTCAGCGTTGTCTAGCTGAGCCAAATGACTGACGAAAATACTCTTTCAGAGGCTCAATAATAATTCAACATAATAACGTTTATGTTGAATTAGCTCTCAAATAGCGATAGGGTTGCCAAATTTTGACATGGATGACGATATTCGATACGAAAGATCCGTGTCTTCATGAAGACACGACAGCGTACTCATGAGTA
>CAVACW010000111.1:654-9420 GCA_963587345.1 uncultured Oscillospiraceae bacterium
TGAGTACGCCACTGCTCGACATGTGAAATGCGTTTCAGGTATTGAAACTTGCCTTCAGGAAGACAGGCCGCCGGCAGCAACAGGCCGACGACCTTCAGCCCCGCGGACCGGATCAACCTTGGGCTGGAATGGCAAGGCGCGTTCTGCGACCATCTGGCGCAGAAACATCCGAATGGCCGTCGGCAAATCGAGCCCCAGCTCATTCGCCACTGCTGTTGCCCTTTCTTTTAGCTCGTCGTCAACTCGAACCTGAATTATCGCCATAAATGTCTCCTGCGAAACTGCTCACGGTACGCCATCATCCATCATATCAGCTTCATGTGGCAACTCCCAATGCTCCCCAGCAGGGCTAACGCAAGGTAATGCATAATAATTTGCGAAAAGCTACTCTAAAATTCATTAGATTCATCAAGCACATGTTTGCTTATGATGATGAAGCTACAAATGAGATGGTCCCATGGTAAAAGAAAGCTTCTTTTCCATTGACCACGTTGAAGATCGTGCGCGAAGAACAGCGTTGAGTATGCGTCGGCCCTGTGCTCCCCAGGGCGATTGCCCTGCAATGCTCCCCAAAGTTGCTACAATGGCCCTTCCCTAAATTCTTGCTGATTTGAAAGCAAAAGTTCTGCCATGACCGCTCAGTCACTAACTAAATCTGAACTCATCGAACGCGTGTTTGCTGCACACGGCTCGCTCACGAACAAGGAAGCGGAAGAAGCCGTTAAGCTGATCCTCGGCACGATCATAACCGCCTTGCACAATGGCGCGCGCGTCGAAGTTCGCAACTTCGGCTCTTTCTCGATCAAGCAGCGCCGAGCGCGCACGGGCCGCAACCCCCGCTCCGGCGAGAAAGTTGAGGTCGAAGCCAAGTACATCCCGGTGTTCAAGGCCGGCGCAGAGCTGAAGCAGTTGGTCAACGATGCGTACCTCAAGGAAAAGGATGCGGCGGAATAATCGTCCCCCTATCGTCTGCCAGAGCCACCTTCCGGTGGCTTTTCCATTTTTTGGGCCAAAACGCCCCCTCTTCTCCCATTTCTGAGCGAAATTGAGCAATTTCTGAAGTCCACTCAACCCAATGATTTCTAGGGCTGAGTGGCACTCCAGCTCCTTCCGAGGCGCATTTAAATGCCCTACTCGCTAGCGCTGTGAGTACTTTCTCACAACTACGCCGTCTAAACGCGCTTTTGGACCGGCCTTCTCTGCATCACCGGCCCCTTCCCCCGCCCCTATATTTTTCAATGCACTAGCCAATTACTAGATATAATGCCCATTATAAAGAGCAATGAAGGAATATCCTATGTCAGGCGAAATTGAAGTTATAGATGCTACTGAAATCAAAGGTCAGCTTGTCGATCCAAGCCAGAATACGACTGCCGCGAACCCGTTGCTCGTTTATCTCGCGACACAAGGCTCCCGCGTCTCCCAGATCAACGTGAAGTCGCGGCTCGACACCTTCGCGGATTTCATGGGATACCCCGACGCGCTCCACATGGACTGGACAAAGCTTTCGTACACGTCGGCACTGGCGTTTCGCTCCTTCCTTCAGAACCGCGACAAAGTGCGCCCCGGCAAGAAGGCACTCTCGGCGACTTCCATCAACACCATCATGGTGGCAGTCCGGGGAATCGCCGAGGTGGCTTGCAATCTCAAACTTCTGTCCTACGAAGACTTGCGGGCCATCAAGAGCATCAAGCAACTCCGCACCTACCGCTCACCGGCAGGCCGCCAGCTCGACAAGACCGAGAGCAAGCAACTCTTCAAGGAGTTTGACACGACCTCGGCCAAGGGAAATCGGGACAAGGCGATCATCGGCCTCCTCCTTGGCTGCGGCCTCCGACGCGCCGAGGTGCCCGGCATTCTCATGAAGAACGTCGATCTAATGGCGGGGTCCATTAAATTGGTCGGCAAGGGAAACAAGGAGCGGAAGGTATTCTTGACGCCGGAAATAAAGCAGCTCGTGGTGAACTGGCTGAAATACCGGGGCACCGACGACGGGTATTTGTTTGGCCGCTTCACGAAGAACAGCAAGACCCTCAAAATCGACAAGCCCATGCATCCGACGGCTATTTCTCAATTGGTTGAAGCCTATTGGGACAAGGCCAGCGATGAAATAGCCTCAACCAGCGAATTAGGCTTGAAACCGGCAAAGATTACGCCGCATGATCTGCGGCGTACCTTTGCAACGCGCCTTTTGTCTCAGAATGTAGACATTGTGATGGTCAAGAACTTAATGGGCCATGCCAATGTGCGCACGACGGCCAATTATGACCGTCGTGGGGAAGCTGAAATGCAAAAGGCGGTGAGCGAATTTAAGTTGTAGATCTTCAAAGTAGACTACAAATTATCGTATACGTTAATATTTTAGAAACTACTTTTCTTAAATAGTGGGTTGGTAATTTCCATAGAATGAACATACCCGCTATACAGGCCAACTCTAACATTTACTGCATAAAGCGGCACACCGCCTGTTTTTTCTGGCAAATAATCCCTGTGCCAAAAAACTTCTTCAATTAAAGGCTCTTCGGTTCCTGTATTTATAAGCCAGCAAAGTGTTCGGCCTTGATATAAAAATTCATCCCCCAGAATATCTACAACATAGTCCAATTTCCGCCTAAAAACCGGGTTAAAGGTAGCGCTGTAAGAATAAAGGACATCATTAGTGTCGAAGAAAATTTCAGCAGTAACAAGTTCACCAACTACTGCACCTCCGTTGGGATAACTTAAGATGTTCAATGTTCTATATTCATTTAATAGTCTATCCAAATTATTTGCTTGCTCATATCCGGCTCGTTTCATCAATGCCTTTAAGCTTGTCTTCGTATCTAGTCCAAGATTAAATTGACCGTAACGAGGAAATCCATGTGCTTTCAAATAGCTCATAGCATCGTTTGCCGGGCCTTTGTCTTTTACCTCAAACTCAACTACCTTTATAGGCACTTCGTCAGAAGTAAGATATTCATTATGGATTTTTATCTCAATCTGCCTATTGTTACACTTCATCCCCAATGAATGAGCTTTGCAAGCAAGCCCAAATTTCTTGATAGTTGAAGCGATATGTGGCCGTATTTTGTCAAAATAGTCTTTTGTGTACGTTGCTCTTATATCAGATAGTTTTTGGTTTGCAAAAGACAAGGATATATCTCTAACCCCGCGTCCAAAGCATTCACTGATTCTGGACTTCTTTGGTCTGATGACAATTCTCCCCGAGTTTTCCCAAGTCCACAAAAACAACATTGGTGCTTCTTCAGGTACATTTTCATCTTGCCTAAATACTTTTGAATTACTGTAAAAGCACCGAAGCGGTAATTCATCAAGTTTTGTTTTACCAAAAATAAATCCGAAAGCGCTAATATCACCTGAACTAGATTTCAAGTCAAGCCTTAGAGGTTCTGTGATTCTATGATCGTCGTCTGGCAGTTTATGCAATTGTTCCAAAGGGTCAATTGTTTTTGGTTGCATAGCACATCCAGCAAGCAACGCAGAAGCAATAACTAATAAAATTTTTTGTACGATCATATTTCTACAGAGACATGAAATTACTTGCTTATTACTATTCAAAACGATAACCTCATGACGGTCATGTCCAGCAATCGCCATGAGGTTTCGATACATGGTATTAAATTGCAACTACTCGCAAATGTTCCATCCAAAAGGATAATCCCATGTAATGTGTTCTTTAAATCCACCGACCGTCCAATAGAGTCCGCCAATATGAACAATTCGTATCTGTAATTTTGTCTCTGAGAACCCCTCAATAAAACCTGTGACCTGAACACGATTTCCCATTATGGGAGTTCCTTCTTTACACACCTTTGTTCCAACACCATACGACCGCCATTTCTGCATAACTGAGCGGCTTGCCGCGTCTTGGCTGGCTTTAGCTCGTGCCTTAGCCTGTTCTTGTTGTAGCCGAGCTTGAATCTGTTGCTGATACTGTGCTTGTTCCATTGCCTTGGCGTTAGCGACCCTCTCAGGATTTAGTTTTGATATATCCTTTTCTTCAAAAAGGATCAATGGTTTCATACTGGCCGAATAGTACCTATCTGTAACGTACTCACCATCATAAACATTCAGATTTCCACCGGTGCTAGATACGTGCGTTGACAAATCCCTAAACCAATTTGTGAAATCCTGTTGACTCCCAGCAGGTGTTATTACATGGAGTCTCATGGCAGATCCACGCCCGCATCGTCCCGCTGCAACAGAACCGTCAACAACACCAGCATAGAATACGACTTCTTTATCTTTCCAACAAAACCCAGAATCGCTATTATATAAACCACCGTTATGGCTACAATACTGCGAAAACTTTGCTTTAGCCCTTGTTATACCAGGATTCGAGGATAATTCCGAAGGACAAAGCGAGGCCCACCACTGCTTTATAACTTTATTTTCGAAACTGTGCGTGTTCAATTGAATACCCATCGATTCGACACTAACAGACATTGGGGTAGTTTCTTCAGATTTCCAAAATGCCTTGCCCAAATCAATAGGCGTCTCATATGTTGTTACATCGGTTATGGGAGCAACTGTCGTGCACCCACCAAGAAGAGTGCAGATAAATGTCGTGATAATTGATAATGACCTTATTTTCATCTGTGATTCTCGCTTAATATTTTTAGCAAAGACGTTTGGTAGCTAAGTTTCAAATTACACCGGTGAATGAGACTGAAACTCGCCCAGTCCGTTGTAACGGTGCGTCCTCAACCTCCGAAAATGTCCGTGAAAGAATACCCCTTCTCGTCTTACAAGTCATAATTTTCGCGATTTTCGCTTGGATGCCGTCAGAAATCCGTTGCTCGCCCGATACCCTCATCGGATCTAGACCTCTTCAGGACCACTCCGATGACCTCCTCCACCCCACGCATCAAAGCCTTCGCCAAAGCCGCCGGCGCCTACATTCGCGCCTACCCTTGGAACCTCCTCGCCTCCTTGCTTCTCGCGCTGTGGACGCAGTACATCCTCTTCGGCGCGGGCGGCATGGACTTTCTCGATTTCCGCACCGGCACGGATGCCGTGTCCGCTGTCGAGAGTCTGATTGTTCTCTTCGTGAGCATCCTTTGGTTCACGCACACGCGCTGGGCCAGAATCGTCCCAATGGTGCTCGCATTGGTCCTCGCCGTGGTAACGCCGCTCTACCTCATGACCGGCGGCCCGTTGATAACGGCACAGAACGTGGACACGATGCTAGCGACCGACTTTGAAGAGAGTTGGTCGTTTCTTACGACCGTGCCCTTGCAGCATTGCATTCCGTCCTTTGTCGCTGGCGCTGTGCTCCTCACCCTGCTGGGATTCTTCGTCCGGCCTTTATCGACCGAGGCCAAGAAGGTGAAGCGGCTTTGGGACTTGGTGCTGATTGGCCTTGTGCCGATCTTCTTCATCTCCACGCCCGTAGGCGACATCGGTTACTCGCTCGTGGAAGGGCGGATTCTTCAGGCAAAGCAATCAACCTGGCACGTCACGGGCCGCATCGACCGCAAGAACAACGTCAAGAACTACGTCATCGTCGTAGGCGAATCGCTCCGGGCCGACATCCTTCAGCTCTACGGGAGCCGGTTCTACACCTCGCCCTTCTTAAACTCCGTGCCGGTGAAGTTCGTTAGCACCATGGTGTCGCCCACCTACGCCACGATGGGCGCAGTGCCGTTGTTGCTGGCCCTGCCAGATGAAAAGGCGGAGCTTATCGCGGCTCCCGAAAATAACGTGGTGGCGCTCGCGCACGAAGCGGAAATGAAAACGTATTGGGTCAGCGCTCAGGGGCGCACGGGTAGCCATGAAATCCCGATCACCCGCATTGCCAACTCCGCCGACGAGCAGAACTTTGAAGCGAAGCACGATGACTTCGGACTGCTCCCCATCGTGCAGAAGATCCTCGCAACGCCGACCACAGAAAGGCGCCTCATCGTCGTGCACCTCTACGGCTCGCATGAGAACACCTGCGACCGCGTGAAGGACTACAAGCACACCTTCGAGACCGGCAAGGAGGAATTTCTGGACTGCTACCTCGCGTCGGCGCAAAAGACCGACAAGATCCTCTCCGAACTCGCGAAGATGTTGAATGCCACCGAAGGCGGATGGTCCATGATCTTCACGTCGGATCACGCCTTGGAGTTTCACCGCGACAAGCTCACGAAGGAGCTGATCTGTTGCCGCGACGCCAAGCGCCAGAACCAGTTCGTCGTGCCGTTCGTGGAGCTGGGATCCGAACTGCGCCGCACTCAGCGCGTGAACGGCGTGAAGTCACTCATGAGCTTCCCGAAGTACTTCCCCACGTGGATCGGCGTCACGACCAACAAGACCTCGGTCGGCTACAACGTGTTCACCCCCGGCGATGAACACGTCCCCGTGGCTACGCCTTCCAAAACCGTCAAATCGTGGAAGGACTTGCTACCGGGCACGGCGTTTGAGGATGTGCTGAAATAGTTCTGGCCCAACCCAGCGAAAAAGCCTCGGCGACGAACCGGGGCTTTGCTTTTAGAGGAAGGTCTTTGGAATCCCGGTCTTGAAGTCATACGCCAGAAGCGTTTTCAATTCGAGCTGATTAATCTCGGCGCCAAAGGAGAAGTTCGGGGCGCTCCACGACGCCTCGCCCTTGGGCGTCAGCCATTTGCCCGTGTCAAGCGCCTTGTGGCCGAAGACATCGACAAACTGCTCTGCCGTCCACAAGTCCAGCAGACCGATCTCGTAGCAAATCGCATCCGCTTCCGTCCCGACTCTCGGGCCATAGGTATAGAGAACCTTGTCCGTCTCCTCGTTTATCTTGACTTCGGCCATGCCAAGCAATTGGGCCACTTTTTTCCCGTGGGCAGAATTGCCGGTATACCCTGCCTTTACAGACAACTCACTGTACATATAGAACTTCGGCAGACAATCCGCCGTAAGCGTCACCGGCACCGGCACAAACTTCGCCATTCCCGACCGGTTGGTGCCCTGCTCAGCCATTTTGTAGCGCAGAGTTTTTATCCAGCAGCCGACCTTGGACCGAAACTCAGGCTTGACGTACTCCATGCAATTCCAGGTACAAAGCCGATTGGCATAGTTGCTCGTATTAAGCGGAGCACCGCTGTGGAACCTCCGTTCCTTCTCTGCGAGAAACGCCGAGCGCAGATTCACAGGCTGATCGGAAAGCATCGTCAGCGGCACCAACACCGACGTCACCGTGCACGTCGCATTCTTGGCGTACGCCTTAGCAAGATCCTCTGGGCAGTAGTAGATGTTTGCCCGCTGAGACCGTGGCGGCAAACGCTCAAAATAGGTGTGAAAGAGCGTCCGCATGTCGTTGTTGACATAAATGTATGGCACCTTCCAGCGGCTCGTCATTGACTGAAAGGTCTGTGTGGACCAGTGAAATGCTTCGGCTCCATCAACTCGGCTCCACGGACTTTCCTTGATAAAGACCTCCATCTCTTCGAGACTTCTTGCGAACCGAAGGTTCGGATATTCAGCGAGCATGGACTCAACTTTGTCTGCATATTCGCGCAGGAAAGCGAGCTTGGAAGACTCGGTGTCAAAGTTTGGGATTTTTCTGGACATGATGCTTGATTTTCCTAGTTAGCCGAGGCGCTTTTTACTACAAGAGTTTGCCTCAAAGCGGGTTTGTCGGCTGCCTGATTTGGTAAGGAAATGTAACTCTACGGTGCGGCTAAATAGTACTGCTTGTCACCTCAAAAATCCCGTGCTCTTGCGCGAAATCCGCTTGGAAACCCCGTTGTTGGACCTCGGCGCCCGCTGAAAATGCGCTACACGCCATTTTCCGAGGTCTCTCATGCCTTCCACCCTCCGTCTGCGCGCCTCCGTCGCCGCGCTTCTTGCTGTCTTTGCCCTCTCCGCTCAGGCGGAGGTTTTCAACGCCGAAGCCGAACAGGTCACGTCCGGCGACTCTCTCACGATGAAAGTAAACCGCGACGGCGAATGGGAAACGCTCAAGGTGAAAATCCGTGGCATCGACGCACCGGAGATGAATCAGGACGGCGGCAAGAAGGCGGAAATGGCCCTCTCCGCGCTCATCCAAGGCCGAAAGCTCATTGCCGAGTGCGAGGATATTGACGCCAACGACAACTACCTCTGCTCCATTGCCACCAGCAGCCGGCTCGACGTAGGGCTCTACCTTTTGGAACGGGGCCTTGTGTGGGTGAGCCCGCGCACGATTTCCTTCATGAAGCGCGACTGGCAGAACGCCTACGTCTCCGCTGAGCTCTACGCCCGCCGCAAGCACAAGGGGCTCTTCTCCGGGGGCGATCATCCGATTCCACCTTGGGAGTGGCGCAAGACGCATCCCTACGTAAATCCGCAGACCTTGAAGGAGATGGAAGTGCCGGAGCTCTCCGCGAGCGACAATTTGGCTGAGGCCGCCGCTGAGGGCGAGTCCCCTGACGAAGTGGAAATGGAGCGCACTCAGCTTCACGTGCAGGAGCCGACCACGTGGTACGGGAAGCTCTTTCAGCTGGCGGAGACGTGGTGCACCGAGGCCTGGACCACCATCAAAAATGGCGTGAAGGCGCTGTTTTGAGGACTTTCACCCGCGAGGGTGGGGGATGCCAAAGCCGATGAAACTTGGTCCAACACCCAGCTCATAATGAAGACGAAGAATGACTTCGACTTCTACAGCGGCAACCTCTACGCCGTAACCGACATCGGGAGCCTAAACCACCCGTCACTAAAGTAACGGGGTTTCTGAGTTAGGCGGGCTCTCCGAGCCGCCGGAGGCCGTTGAAAGCGCCTTCTTCGACTCGGCGTCACACACGCCGCTGAGAAACTTTTTTCGAT
>CAVACW010000112.1:0-9338 GCA_963587345.1 uncultured Oscillospiraceae bacterium
TGTCACAGTTTAAGAGGTGTGAGATGTCAGTTCCCGGCAAAGCGAAAACGTCACAAAGCAGGGGCCATGGTGGCGCAGGACCGCAAGCGCGCTAGGCGTAAGCGGCTGTCGCTTCGCTTGGCCGCTGCGCCAAGCGCGATTGTGGTCCTGTGTACGGCGTCAAGCGGCTTTCGCGGCATATCCTCCGCGCGCACCGCCTGCGGCGGCACGTGCTCGGTATTCCACGACCGCTTGACCCCGCAACCCCACGAGCCCAGCAGGGGCAAACCAGTGACATGTTCGCGTTGCTGGCGTGTGGCATTTTCCCTTTGCTCTAACAGATGCTGCAGGCGGGTCAATGGCGCTTTTCTTCGCCGATGAGATGCAGGCTGTCGCAGCGGCTTTGGTTGTGGCGGTGGCGAAGGATGACAAGGCACATGCTCACGGCGACGAAGACGCCGAAGACCGTCATCGTCATCGGAACTGAGAGGTCGCTCTTAATGAGAAGTGAGTAAATGCCGAGCATGACGAGGATGGAGGAGTTTTCGTTGAAGTTCTGCACCGCAATGGAGCGTCCGGCGCTCATCAGCACGTGGCCGCGATGTTGCAGGAGGGCGTTCATTGGAACGACGAAGTAGCCCGCGCAAACGCCTACGAGCACCATCATGAAGGAGGCGAGCACGACCGCCCAGCGAATCGAGAAGGGGCCGACAGCGAGTTCGCCCGGCACCATGCTCCCTTCAAAGTAGCTCATGCTCGTCACGAGGAGCCCCATGATGACCCCCATCGGAAGCACGTTAAGCGACTTCTTCAAAGGCACGGTCGTTGCGGCGAGGACGGCGCCGAGGGCGATGCCCACGGACACCACGGCCTGAAGAACGGCCGCCTGCGAGAGGTTCATCTGCAGCGCGTGGTCCGCCCATTTCAGCACCAGGAACTGCAGCACGGCGCCTGCGCCCCAGAAGAGCGTGGTGACGGAAAGCGAGATCTGGCCCAGCGCATCCTTCCAAAGAAGGCCGCAGGAGCCGATGAAGTTCTTCACGCTTGCGATGGGCTCGAACGTGAGGTTCGGATAGCGGGCGCCGGTGTCGGGGATGGCGAGGTTGACGACGGCTGCGGCGGCGTAAACGAAGACGATGAGTGCAATGGCGGCTTCGGCGTGGTTCGTGACGCCGAGCGCTTCCAGGTGAAGGACGCTCGTGAGCAGGCCCGCTACGTCCGGATGCACCAGTACGCCCCCTAAAACGACGCCCAGGATGATAGAGACGACGGTGAGGCCTTCGATCCAGCCGTTGGCGATCACGAGCTTTTCAGCGGGGAGCAGTTCGGTGAGAATCCCGTACTTCGCTGGCGAGTAGGCGGCAGCGCCGATGCCCACAACGGCGTACGCCAGAAGCGGATGGGAGCCGAAAAGCATCATGAGGCAGCCCACGACCTTGATCGCGTTCGTGATGAACATCACGCGCCCCTTGGGCATCAGGTCCGCGAAGATCCCCACCCAGGCCGCAAGAAGGATGTAGCTGATGACGAAAAAGAGCTTCAAAAGCGGCGTCATCCATTCGGGCGCCGAGAGGCTGGTTAAAAGCGCGATGGCGGCGATCAGCAGCGCGTTGTCCGCAAGCGACGACAGAAACTGCGCCAGCATGATGGTGTAGAAACCGCGTTTCATCGGAGAAGTTCCCAAAAAAATGGCCCCGCAGGGAGGAGCAAAAGAGTTTACACCGTGCGCGCTGGCTTTCTGCGGCGAAAAAATGCCGGAGCCCTGACGAAAGGACTCCGGCGGCGATGAGGAGGAAAACAGTAACAGCTTAGCCCGCGAGGCACCAGGGCTCGGCGTCGGCGGCCGGCAACTGCCACGGCAGCTTCACGACTTCCTTCATGAGATGCTCGGCCACGGCGCTGCGCACGCTCACGACTTCCAGCCCCGTGTCGTAGGCGAGAATCGAGGCTTCCGTCGCGGTGAAGGCGGGATCGTCAAGGACAACTACTTCGGCGCCGCGGCTCTTTAGCTGCAGGGCGGCGGCGCGCAGGGCGTCGTAGGAGCAGGCGCAGGAAATGGCGTCGGTGATGACGTCCCGAACGCCCGCGGATGCCCAGGCGGTGTAGGTGTCAATCGCGCTCTTGGCGATCGTGACGACGCCCACGCGTTCGCCCGACGTGAGCGTGCGCACGGCGGTCTGCAGCACCTTGCGGGCGTCAACGGCGCCTTCGGGCAGCGTGGCGGCAGGGGCAAAAACAACGGCGGCGCCCTTCTCGAGTGCCGATTTCGCTGCGGCGGCCACGCCGTCGGCCGAAGCGGCGACAGCGGCGAGCTGCGCGCCCGGCATCAGGGCGGTCATGTCGGAAAGAAGGCCCGAGGGGGCTTCGCCCACGGTGATCAAGGTGACGAGTGTCATAGGAATCTCCCAAAAGTTTTATGGTTTCTGTCGAAGGCCGCCTCCCCGCTACGTTTGCGGCGGGCTCCCTGAGACGACCGGTCGATCGTGACGAATCAAAGTGGAGCAAAAGCCGTGCCAAAACGGGGCGTTTTGCACCAAAACCGGGAAAGGCCTGCGGCGACTGACGCGGCGGCCGGGCCTGAGAACAACCGCCTAAGTGGTTTTGTGAAGGCAAAAACGGTGCGGCATCAAGGAATTTGTGCGCTAATTTGGTGCGGCGAGGTCCTCCGGCCGGGGGATGCGCGGTGAAGGCAAAATCCTTTAGGATTCGCTCGGACGGCCTGAAGGCCGTCGCTGCTACGTCTTTAAGAAGAGAAAAATGCCACGTCCTATATCCGTCACCATTCACATGGATGCCCTCCATCACAATCTGGCCCGCGTGCGGGAAGCCGCGGACGGCCGGGATGTCTGGGCTGTCGTGAAGGCCAATGCCTACGGGCATGGGCTCAGCAACGCCGTGAAGGCCTTTGAGGCGGCGGACGGGCTGGCGACGATCGACCTCTGCGACGCCGCGAAGGCGCGCGGCTGCGGCTGGAAAAAGCGCATCCTCCTCTTGGAGGGCTTTTTTGAGCAGGACGACATCCGGGACTTGGAAAAGTACGACATCGAGACGATCGTCCACTCGCAGTGGATGATTGACGAATTGAAGAAGGCGGCACCTTTGAAAAATGTGCGCGTGCACATCAAGGTGAATTCGGGCATGAACCGCCTGGGCTTCGTGCCGGCGGAGGTGCTCGCCGTGCGCGCGCAGTTGGAGAAGATCGAAGGCTGCCGCGTGATGGGCATCGTCACGCACTTTGCAAACGCTGAGCCCACCTATCAGCCTGATGGCCCCGCTTCGGTGCAAAAGCAGATGATGCGCTTGGGAAAGCTCACCGGACTCCCCGGCGTGTGCCTCGCGAATTCCGCTGCCTCTTTCTTTCACCCTGAAGTGGGCGGCGACGCGATTCGTGCGGGTGTTGTTCTCTACGGCGTGAGTCCGGACAAGCATTTGACGAGCGAAGAGCTGCGCATTCGTCCGGCGATGACCTTGTCGGCCCGCATCATCGCGGTGCAGCAGATTGCTCCGGGTGAAGCCGTGGGCTACGGGAGCCGCTGGGTCGCCAAGCGCCCCTCCCGCATCGGCGTCGTCGCCTGCGGGTACGCTGACGGCTACCCCCGCTCCATGCCGGACGGCGCGCCCGTCTGGGTGGAAGGCAAGCGCGCTCCATTGACGGGCTCGGTGTCGATGGACATGCTGGAAATTGACATCACGGACGTGCCGGAAGCGGATGTGGGCAGCGTGGTCGAGCTCTGGGGCGAGCATGTGAACGTCAACGAGCTTGCCGACCTCTGCGGCACCATCGGCTACGAGCTTCTCTGCGCGCTGGCGCCCCGCGTTCCGGTGCGCGTGGACGAAAACTAAGGACGGCGGATGGCGAAGACTCGAACCGAATACGTCTGCGACCAGTGCGGCGGCACGGTCGCGAAGTGGGCGGGCAAGTGCCCGCACTGCGGCGCCTGGAACAGCCTGAAGGAATTCAAGGTGCAGGAGTCTTCGTCCGCCGCGCGCTTTGGGTCGGACAAGCATCGCTCGCGCTCCATCATCGAGGCGACGCAGGTCGTGGATCTCTCGCAAGTCGAGGTGGAGGAGCTCCCCCGCATCGTGACGGGGCTCGAAGAGTTTGACCGCGTGATGGGCGGCGGCCTGGTGCCTGGCGGCGTGAGCCTCATTGGCGGCGATCCCGGCATCGGGAAGTCGACGCTTCTATTGCAGGTGATGAGCCGCCTCGTGCAGCAGGGAAAAAGCGCCCTTTATGTGTCGGGCGAAGAATCGGCGGGGCAGGTCGCGATCCGCGCTCGCCGCCTTTCGGTGGATCCTCACGGCCTGCAGCTCATGAGCGAAATCGAGCTCGAGAAAATTGAGGAAGCCTTGATCGAGCGCAAGCCCGAATTCGTGGTGATCGACTCCATTCAGACGCTTTTCAGTTCTGCTCTGGACAGCGCGCCAGGCAGCGTCACGCAGGTGCGGGAATGCTCGGCGCGGCTCACGCGGCTTGCGAAAACGTCGGGCGCCACGCTCTTTTTCGTGGGACACGTCACAAAGGACGGATCGCTTGCTGGTCCTCGGGTGCTTGAGCATATCGTGGACACGGTGCTCTACTTTGAAGGGGACACGCATTCGAGCTTTCGTCTGGTGCGCGCCTTCAAGAACCGTTTTGGCGCCGTTAACGAACTCGGCGTTTTCGCGATGACGGACCGCGGTCTCCGCGGCATTTCGAACCCGTCGGCCATCTTTCTCTCGGAGCACCGCGACAACGTGCCCGGCAGCGTCGTGATGGTGACGCAGGAGGGCACCCGCCCCCTTCTCGTTGAGGTGCAGGCGCTCGTGGACGGCACCCATTTGCCGAGTCCCAAGCGTCTGAGCGTGGGTCTCGATCAGCAGCGCCTCTCGATGCTTCTTGCGGTGCTGCACCGCCACGCGGGGCTTTCCTGCTACGACCAGGATGTCTTTGTGAACGCCGTGGGCGGCGTGAAGATCACGGAGCCCGCAAGCGATCTCGCGGTGATGCTTGCGATCGCAAGCTCCATGAGCGACCGCGCGCTGCCCCATGGGCTTGTGGTATTTGGCGAAGCGGGGCTTGCGGGGGAAATCCGCCCGGCGCCCCGCGGTCAGGAGCGCCTTCGTGAAGCCGCCAAGCTGGGCTTTGGCAAAGCGGTCATTCCGCGCGCCAACGCGCCCAAGACGCCCATTGAAGGGCTTGAAATCATCGCCGTTGACCGGCTCTCGGATGCGCTGGACGCCGTGCGCGCCGGCTGAGGCCTTTTGCTAGAATCAACCGATCCGCCGCCCGCCGCAGTTTCGGGCGGCTTTCTAAGGTTTTCCGTCTCGCGCCCCCTTTCCTCGGGCGCTTTGAGTTTTTCCGCTATGAAGATCACGAAGCTTTTGTCGCTGGAGTCCCGTCCGGCTCATGCCCTTCTTGCTCGCGCCAAGAAGGTGGTTCTTTCCTACGCAGACCGCGTGAAGGCGCCGGCCGTCTTCACGATTGGTGAAGAATCCTATGAAAACGCGCTGGGCGACGTGCGCCCCCTCGAAGTGGACGACGTGCTCGTTGACGAAAAGGGCGCTTTCTATGTCGTGGAAGCTGCCGAGGACAAGGTGATGCACGTCACGGGCGACCATGAGCTCATGCAGGAGGCGGTCTATGCCTTCGTCGCCCGCGGCATCCGCGTTGCGAAGACCGACGACGGCTTCGGCGTCATCGCCAACGACACCTTCCGCCAGATGTTGGAAGGCGTGGGCCTGCAGTGCACTGTGGTGGACGAGCCCTTCGTGCCCGTGCCGCTGCCGCGTCCCCATGCGGGCGGCTGCGGTTGTGGCTGTGGCGGACACCATCACCATGACGAAGACTGTGGCTGTGGTTGCGGCGGCCATCATCACGATGACGATGAATGCGAATGCGGGTGCGGCGGGCACCACCATCATGACCATGAAGAAGGTGAATGTAGCTGCGGCTGCCACGATCATGGACACCATCATCACGATGATGAGTGTGGCTGTGGCTGCCACGAACACCATCACCACGATGAGGAATGTGGTTGCGGGTGCCATGATCACGAGCACCACCATGAAGAATCCTGCGGCTGCGGCCACAAACATTAAGGAAATGCCGTAAGATAGCGGCCTTTGGACGCTCCGGAAGGCGCGTTTCGCGGCAGTGGCGAAATTGGTAGACGCACCAGGTTTAGGTCCTGACGCCCTAGGCGTGTCGGTTCAAGTCCGGCCTGCCGCACCATAATACAAAATTTGAGTAGTACCGCGAACCCCCGTTGTTATTGGCTTCGGGGGTTTCTTTTCAGTATTCATGCGGGTTGGCGGGACTTGAGTTCAGAAACCAAAATCTTGACAGAAAACAGCCATGTGAATTAAAGTAGCGGTGCGGGTAGTTAAGGCTACGCCGTATACCTTGCGGAATCGAATTAACGTTTAAGCGATCTTTCAAGATAGCCGACCGTGAGGGGGGAGAGCCGCTCTGTGCGGCTTTTCTTTTATCTGCGGGGTGGCATGGATATATACGTTTATTCCGATGAGTCGGGCGTCTTTGATGTTAAGAACAACGAATACTTTGTCTTTGGTGGACTGGTATTTCTGTCGTTTGCCGAAATGGATGACGCAAACCGACTCTATCATCGCGCAGAGAACGTCGTAAGAGCTAGGTCTTTGTTAAAGGAGGGGCAAGAAGCGAAGGCTTGCTATCTTTCGAATGTGGAGAAGGCGAAGCTGTTTCGTGCGACGAATAGGTTTTATAGATTTGGCGTTGTTGTTCGACAGGAGAAAGTACTGTCGCAAATCTTCGCAAACAAAAAATCCAAACAGCGTTTCTTGGACTACGCGTTCAAGATAGCTGTAAAAAGGGAATTCCAAAAGCTAATTGGGCAAGGCGTCATCGATCCAAAAGTCGTCTCTAAGATACGTTTTTACGCAGACGAACACACTACGTCTACAGACGGTTGTTACGAATTGCGAGAGGCTCTCGAACAAGAGTTCAGAATTGGGACGTTTAATCAAGCATGGAATAGATTTTTTCCGCCGATCTTCCCGTCCCTGCAGTCAGTGGAGCTTAAGTTCTGTGACTCTAAAACTCGAACACTGATTCGGGCGGCAGATATTGTCGCCAACAGAATCTACTTCGCCGCAGTCTCTGGCGACTTAAACTCAATTCGGTGTCGCAAAAACATGTTAGTCGTTGAGTTGCCGTAAGCTACAGGCGTTGGATGCGTGCCAGTTTGATGAAGTTGGTCTCCGCGGCATAACATAAAATTAGACAATTTCTATAAAACATTGATGCCGTTTGGTTTGATTGTCTTGTTTTGATATTGATTCAGTTTTTCGTTGCGCCGCCTTCGACGGCAAACTCTTCGAGTTGCGTTCCAACGTAGACCGCTGCGACGCTTTTCAATGACGGAATGCGTCTGATGTTCTCGCATTGTGCATAGCGTCGCGTCTGTTCGATTGCCTCTCGAAGCGCGTGCTGCGGCAGCGTCTTGTTGGATTGAACGGCTTTTTTCGTGAGGTGCTTGAATTCAATGAGATACGAGTGCTTGACCGGGCTCTTTTCTGCGGGAAGAATCAGCAGGTCGATGCGGCCGCCTTGCGGACCAATTGCCTGTGCTTCGCGAATGACACTGACGTCATTGTCGAAATTGAGCGACGCCTGAATCAAGGTTTGAAAATCGCTTTCGCTCAGGTGGAGTCCCGCCGTCGGATCGCTTTGCGCGGCAAATCGTTCACTAGGGACGCGCAGCAGCGGTTCGGGATTGCCTTTTTCGAGCGCCTGATAGGCGGCGATCATGTCCTTGGCGACGTATTTACCGGCGGCGCCTGAAAGGCGAAGGATGTTCTGCAGGTAGTACTCGAAAAACTGAATGCCGACGGCGCGGTTGGGCACGACAAGCCGGCAGCGGTCGCCGGGAGCAAAGGTCAGGTAGCCCATGTAGAACATGGCGGACAAGATGCCGTTGGAATCCAGTTCGTCCGCTTGATTGAGATTGAGCAGCTGAAGTTCGCCGACGGAAAAGTCGATGGGTTCGTTTTTGAGCGCCTTGTCGATGATGGATCTCACGAACTTCCGGTTGCCCAGTGAAAGAATTCCGCTGATCTTTTGTAGATCCTGAGCAAACGAGGGATCGAGCAAGTTGAGCGGCTCTTCGTTTTCGTCTCGAATGAATCCCAAGTAATACAGGCACATTGAGGCGTTGAAGACGGATTCGTCTCTCCGTGCGCTGAAGCGGTAGCCGTTGTACCAGGCCTTCATGCGGGCGACGATCTCATCGGCCGTGCGGCCGTACTTCGCTAGATCGACGATTTGGGGAATCAGCTGGCGCAGTTCGGCCTCGGTGAAGCCAAACAAGGTCGCAAAGGCGGAGCGCGTCGTGTAGTTCGTCGCAATCGAAAAGCCTGACGTCATGGAGTCGAGCGTGATGGACGTCACGCCTGTGACGAAGATTCGCGCCACCGGACCGTCGTCTTCTGTGGCGCTCTTGAGCTTTGTGTAGAAGTCCTTGAAAAAGCCGTCGATCGACGTGATGGCTTTGAAATCATCGAGCCTTTGAGACAGCACGGCGTTCGCCAAGTGGTCGTATTCATCAATGATGATGTAGAGCTTTTGCTGATAGTCTGGGCCGAGAATCGCAAAGAAGCTTTCAATCAGGGCGCCGGCGCTGGGAAAGTCCTTGGCAAGAATTTCGTTTTGCCGCGGGTGCGGATAGACGTTGAAGAACCGAACCAGCGCATTTCGCACGGAAATCTGAAATTCTTCCTCCGCCTTGCTGCTTTGAAGCCCTGCAAAGGTGAACTTCAGAACGTAGAACTGGTTTGCGAGGGCGGTTGGGTGGCTCCCGATGTAGGTGCCGCTGAAGTTCTTTTCAAAATTCTTCGCTTCGACCTTGTCGTAGTAGGCCTTCAGCGTTTCCACGAAGAGCGTTTTGCCGAATCGGCGCGGCCGCACGATGAAAGGAAAGCGAGAGCCGCTTCTTTCCAGCGTTTCAATGAACTGCGTCTTGTCAATGTAGGCGTAGTCGTCGGAGCGAAGTGACTTGAACCCGGCGTTTCCGTAGGGGACTTTCTTCAGCTCAGTGGGCTCATTCATAGAAACTACGCGAGGAAACCCGCGACTTGAGTCGCGGGAGGAATCGCGTCCTCCTTAACAAGTTGAGTTAAAAACGTTTTTCGCTTTTCCAAAAGCACCAGTTTTTTGCAACTGGCAGTGGCAGAAAGTCTTTCGCCTGTCAGCAAACGGATGTCGAAATAGCCGGAGCTGCGGCGCCCCCAAATAAAAGCCTCTTGTCCAGCATGCCGCACCTTGTCAAACAAACGGAACCCCTTCACTTCGTAGGGTGCCTGCTGACGCTTGCGGACGCCGCCCTTGAGGATGGACATCT
>CAVACW010000113.1:0-9253 GCA_963587345.1 uncultured Oscillospiraceae bacterium
CGAACGAAGCTCCTCCGACTCGTGATGGTAGATTTGGGAGCTTTCGAACTAACGGTTGCGGGCCAGAAAGGAATGGGACCGGGAAATGGCGGTCCGCTCTCTGAAAACCTTGAACACGTCGCCGCAAAAGGCGGCACGTCCGCGTGGTTCAAAATCATCGTCCCGGCAGGATTGCTCCGCGCCGGGCGATTTTGTTTCCAAAAGAGGGAGCGACAGGCCGCGGGCAGGATCAAACGTCAGTCTGTTTCCGCTTTTCGAAAACCTCGTGTTCGCTGGGCGGAACTCGCTGCGGGCAAACACGTCCTACGATCGGCGGATCGCTCTCTACAATGAAAGTCGTAGAACCTACCTCTTTTGCCGTACGACTCTCGGCTCGGAAAACGTTTCATGGACACCAATCACCTGCCGCTCGATCAGATTGACCTGCGTTTTTTCGCGATGCTCTGCCGTCAGCAGTCGCTTACCGTCACGGCGCAGCGGCTCGGGTTGAGCAATTCCGCCGCAAGCCGCGTCTTGGCGCACCTGCGGGAGGTCTTTAACGAGCCTCTTTTCAACCGCGGTCGCGAAGGTCTGGTGCCGACAGCTCGGGCACTCGTGCTGTTGCCGCGCGTTGAGAAGATCCTCGACGGCTACGACGGTCTTTTTCGCGAGGACGACTTCGATCCGAGGGCGATTCAGCGGCGCGTCCGCATCGCTTGCAGCGACAACGCCTCGGTGGACATTCTGGGTCGCGTCGTGCCGCTTATTCTCGAGAAGTCGCCCGAGATTGCCTTCGACATCATTCCGATCGAGGACGGCATCGTGCCGCGCCTGCGCTCGGGCGAAATTGACTTCGGCATCTACCCGTCGGAGAAAGCAGCGCCAGGCATTCATTCGGCACTGATCTACGAGTCGCGCTACCGTTACGTCGTGAGGAAAGGTCATCCGCTTGAAACGCTTTACGTCGTGCAGAAGACGCTCACCTCGGAGGACTTGAAGCGCTATCGCTTTGTCAACGTCGGCTTGGCGCCCGGGCCGGGCATTCAGGCGCCGATGGCGGCCGATGTGCAGCAAGCGAATCTGCCGGGCGCAGCGCAGGTGAGAACCGCCTACATTCTTTCGCAGCCGGAGCTCATTCGGCGCACGGACTTGGTGGGCATGATGCCCGAAGCCATTGTTCATCAGCTGCAGGCGATGGGCATGCCGCTCGTGACGCTTTGCGAGACGCTGGTGCCGCTACCGCATCGGCCGCATTTGCTCTGGCATGACCGCAGTGATCATGATCCGGTGACGAGCTGGATTCGTGCGCTTTTCGTGCACGCTTTTCACGAGGGAAAACGGTCTTTGCCGACGAAGGCAGCGCCGCAGACGAACTGACCGCCGCCTTCCGAAAACCGGCAAAGCCGCTTTCGCCGAACGCCAGTGGCGCGCGCGTAATACCGCAGAGACCCGAAAAACGCCGCTCTCTATGATCGACTCAGATCCCGAAGCAACGGGACGAGTGCGAGAGCGTAAGGAAGATCTCCTGACGACCTCGCGAGAAGACAAAGTCCACCTCAAGGAGCAGGTCATGCGAAGCGCCATTCCCGTCACGGCGGCGGCCGTTCTCTTCCTCTCTCAAAGTGCAGCGGCCGGTCCAGGCCCTGGCATTCGGCTGCCGTCCGCCGCGGCGCAGGACGGCTTTCAAATGTCGGGCGTCATTGACACGGGGCTGCATTTGCAGCACGCCTATGGCAAGGACACGCTCTCCATGATGCCAAGCGGTGATGAGACGTCTGAAGTCACGCTGCGCGCCCGCGAATCCCTGCCGGGAAATCATTACGTTCGCGTCAAGCTCACAGCGCCCTACAAGTCCGATACGGGCGAAATGCAGCAGGGTGCCACGAACACGCTCTTTAACGAAGGCTTTATCGCCGTGGGCGGCGACTGGGGGGAAATCGCCGCCGGGCGCATGGCGAACATCTTTTCGGGAAACGGCGACTTTGGCTTGAACAAACAGGTGAATCCATCGAGCATGGGCACGAACTTTGTGAATTCGAGCCTCGCGCCCATCTTCTCCTCGGGCTATTACTTCAGCAACGCCGTGGTTTACAACTCGCCGCGTCTCGCGGGCTTTCACGTGGCCTTGCAATACAGCAACGGGAAGGCAGGCGAGGAGTCGCCCCGCGGCAAAACGGACCAGCTCTTGAACGTCGCCGTCACCTACCTCGTCGGTCCATGGAAGTTCGGGATTGTGGCGGGCTGGTATGACAACGATTCCTATCGGGACGAAGCGACCGGCGTCACGCCCAACGACGAAAAGAACATCGCTGTGATGGGAAGCTACTGGCCGGGCAACGGCTGGAGCTTTCACGCAGCGTACCAGTACGTCCATGACGGACGTGCGCTGGGCGGGAGCTTCTACAGCTACTTCACGCCGAAGGCGGCGGGCGGCTTGGGCATCAGCAAAAGCAAGCGCGGCGTCGATGCGCACGCCGGCATTCTGGGCGTCGGCAAGCAGTTCGGTAACCAGAAGATCTCCGCCGTCCTCATGGGCAACTACGTTGAGTACAAGGGCGAGAGCGCCGTGGAGGGCGATCGCGACGGCTGGCGCATTTCGCCTGCGGCGATCTACCGCTACCACTTCAGCAAGCGCACGCACCTCTGGGCGGCGGTGAGTCTCACGCATGGCACAGGTCTCTACGAGGGAGCGCGCAACAGCGCCATTGATCCCGCCAAGTCCGTGGACTACGGGCTGGGCCTCGTGCACCATTTTTAAATCGATCGGAAGTTCTTCTCCTTTTCCCGCTGCATCTTCGCGAAGGGCATGACCTTTTTTCGCAGGGGGCGCGGCGGGCGGATTTTTCAGAAGCCGGCCCACGGTCCGGCGCTTGGCGTTTCTGGGCCGTCGCTTGCACTTTGAGACATTTGCCTGTTGTCGCAGAAAGCAGCGTTTTCGTAGACTGACGTTCTCGCAGGCGTCGGGCCTGCTTTTGCCAACTCCAACCGAAGACTCATCATGCAGCGCAGAACACTGGCCGCCGCGACGGCCGCCCTGGCCGTCACCCTCTCGCTTCCGGTGCTTGCCGGCAAGGAAGGCGAGGACTACGTCATCCTTCAAACACCGCTTCCTCACTGCGAGGGAACGCTCGTCAAGGTCTTCTCCTACGACTGCCCCTATTGCTTCAAGTTTGACTTGGGCGTCGATCCCCGCGTGTTGCCGCGCATCGAAACGGAGGCGGGCCTCAAATTCAAGCCAATGCACTTGGAAACGAAGGGGAAGTTCGGCCGCTGCGCGAGCGTGTTCTTTGCAATGTGCATGATTCGAGACGAGGAGGCGGGCGTGCCGATTGAAAGCGACGCGTCGCTATTTAAAAAGGCCAAGGACGCTGTCTATCATGCGTATCACAAAATGAACGAGCGCTGGGATGCCGGCGAGGCGGCGTTCTTGAAGACGATGACGGATGCGACGGGGCTTTCGGCGAAGGACTACGAGAAGGCGAAGAAGGACGCCGCGGTCATTGCGCTCGCCGATTCCTGGAAGGCGGCCTACGCGGTGGCGAAGGTGCAGGGCATTCCGGCGTATGTTGTCAACGGCAAGTACCTCTTGCAGACGCGGGCGATTCGCAACTTCAACGGCATGGTGGAGCTTGTGAAGGAGCTGGCGGCAAAGAAGTAGGCCGCTCGAAGGTTTAGGAGTTCCCCGGGCCTTCGAGAGCGGACAGCGTCAGAGCTCGCGAAGCCCTGCGGCTGCTGGGCTGACAGCGCGCTTCGCCTTGCGGCCTGGATGAACGACGGCGCAATCATCGCCGTTGCCAGCGGCGGCACAAGAGTCCGAAGCCAAAGCCCGCAGCGATGACGACGAGCGCGGCGGCGCAACAGCCGGAATAGTCGTTGCCCGACATCGTCCATTTGACGAGCAGCGGTCCGAGAATGCCGCCCGAGCTGAAGCCCGCGGCCATGATGCCGTAGTTGACGCTGTTGTGCTTCGGACCGAACTGCTCCACGGTGAAGCCTGGGTAGATGCCGACATAGCCGCCGTAGCACAGGCCGACGAGTGAGAGTCCGGCAAAAAAGAGCATCCGGTCGCCGGGCGTCGTCATCAAAAGGAGAGCGAATCCGGCAGCAGCGAGCGTGAGCGATAAAAAGAGCGTCGGCACGCGGCCGATGAGATCGGACACCGTGCCCGCCGCAAAACGGCCAGCGGTGTTGGAGAGCGCAAGCGCCGAGACCGCCAGGGCGGCTGCGGCGGCCGAGAGACCGACGGCGTTCTGCGCCATGCTGGCCGCGCAGGAGAAGAGCATCATCGCGCCCGTGCTGCCTGCGATGAAGAAAAGCAACATCGGCCAGAAAACGCGTGTGGCCAGCATCTCGCGCCAGTTGAGGTTGAGGGCGTCGTCAGTGCCTGACGCTGCAGGTAGGCCCAGGTCCGCAGCAAGGCGGTCCGACGGCTTTTGCGTGAGAAGTCCTGCGATCACAAGAACCGCCGCAGCGGCGCCGGCAATCGACTGCAGACAGACTTCGATGCCGAAGTCGGAGATGAGCCAGCCTGCCACCGGCGGGACGATCATGGAACTGAAGCCGTAGGCCATGGTGACGAGGCCGCCTGCCAGGCCTCGGCGGTCGGGAAAGAACTTGATGGCATTGGAAATTGTGCTCACGTAGGTGAGCCCCACGCCGAGACCGAAGACGACGCCGTAGACAATGGCAAGTTGGACGATTGACGTGGCGACGGATGCGGCGGCAAGCCCCGCGCCGATCATGAGGCCGCCAGCGGCGATGACGAATTTCGGGCCATAGCGGTCGTTCACCCAGCCGCCCGCGATCATGGCGACGGGGTTTACGGCGCTTGCGATGCTGAAGACCACCGCGAGATCGCTCGGCGCGACCGAAGCGCCCGTGACGAGCGTGAGCCGCTGGGCGATCGCCACCGCGAGCACGCTCCACGCGTAGTAGGAGCCCGCAAAGAGGTTGATAAGGCAAAAGAGTCCGAGGTAAAGCCAGCGCCGGCGGCGAATGTCGTAAGCCATGGAAAACCGTTGCGAAAAGGGAAAGGCCGTCCCGCAGCACAGGCCGCGGGACGGGGTGAAGGAGGTGAGGCGTATCAGCGGCGGCCGTTCAAGGCGAGCGCGACGCGCGTCGTCATCTCAAAGCCGATCGGCATCGACTTCACGTCGTCGGGATCAAAGTCGCTCCTATGGTTGCCCGTGTGGTTGGCGCCGTAGTAGAAGTGGGCGGCGCGGCCGCCGCGCTTTTGCACGTAGTCCATGAGAATCGTCGCGTCTTCGCTGCCGCCTTTTTCGCTGTAGTGGGAGACATGCTCGCGGCCTACGGTGGCGACGGCGCAGTCTTCCAGGATTTGGGCGAGCGCCGGCGTGGGATTCATCGTGAAGGCCTGGCCCACCTTGACGATGTCGTGCTTCACGTCAAAGGCTTCGGCGCAGCTTTTCACGGCGCGCTCGACTTGGCTGAAGGCGTAGAGGCACAGATCGTTCGTGGCGCCGCGCACCTCCATTTGCATCGCAGCGTGCACGGGGATCACGTTGCGCATTTCGCCCGCGACGATCTTGCCGCAGGAGATCGTCGTGAGGCCGGCGCCGTGACGCGGGAGGCTGCCGCACATCACGGCCGTGTGGCAGGCGGCCATGAGGGCGTTGCGGCCGTCCTGAGGATTGGCGACCGAGTGGGCGGGGCGGCCTTCAAAGTGCACGTCAAACTTGATTGTGGCGTTGTAGCCGGGGTCGGTGATCGTGATTTCGCCCAGCCGCGGCGTGCAGGCGATGTGGCTCGCGACGAGGTTCTCCACGTCGTCGAGCACGCCGCTTTGGCTCATCGCGAGCGCGCCGCGCGTGCCTTCTTCAGCGGGCTGAAAAAGAAGCTTCACGACGCCGCAGAGCTCGTCCTTGTGGTCAACGAGCCAGTGCGCAAGCGCCAGGCCTTCGGCGGCGTGGCAGTCGTGGCCGCAGGCGTGCATGAGGCCGGGGTGCTGGCTCGCAAAGCCTAGCTTGTTGGGAAGGTGCTCCGGGTTCGTTGTTTCCGGCACGTAAAGCGCGTCAATGTCAAAGCGAAAGGCGGAGACGGGGCCGGGGCGGCCGGTGTCAAAGATCGCGACGGCGCCCGTGTAGCCTTCGGTGGCGTCGATGTCGGCCTGCGGCACGCCTTCCGAAAGAGCGCGCTGCTTGCTCGCTTCGACTTCCTCCGGGTAGCGGCCCATGACGTAGTCTGGGTTGATGACCTTTGTGCCCTGAAGCACGACAAGGCCGAGCGCCTTTAAGCGATTCACGATAATCGACGTCGTGCGAAATTCCGTCCAGCCCGTTTCCGGATGGCTGTGCAGGCTGCGGCGGACGGACACCATCTCGTCGGTGTAGCGTTCAGTGTCAAGCATGATTCTTGCTCCTGGCAGTGTTGGGATGCCGCCGATGTTAGAAACGAGCGCCTGAGGAGGCCATCGGGGAAATCGCCGCAATGGTTGCAGGAACTCGGACAAATGAGTTACCTGACTTCGGGAAAGCCCGCAGGGAAAAAACGCCCGGCGGACAAACAATGCACAATGACGAAAGCGAGGAGCTCGACCCAAAAAGAAGCTCCTGAGGCAAAAGGAGAACAGCATGGATGCCTACGGCCGCGGCGGACACCTGCCGCTATTTGAAGAAGTCAAGCAGAAGATGCTCGACAACATCCGAAACGGCGTCTGGACGACGGACAGCATGCTGCCCAACGAGCTTGAAGTGGCGGCGATGTTCGAAGTGAGCCAGGGCACGGTGCGCCGAGCTTTTCGGGAGCTTGTGGCGCAGGGGATCCTCGTGCGCTATCAAGGGCGCGGCACGTTTGTGGCGAGCCAGCGGCGCAACGTGGCCGCGGTGCGGGCTCGCATCAACTGGTTCAAGTGCGACGAGGAGTTCGCGGGCGACCGGCTCGTAAAGCACATCACGCTCTTTGAGCGCATTCCGGCCTCGCCCAAGATCCTGCGTCTCATGGATCTCACGCCGGGCGACGAGGTGTTTCACATTCGCCGCGACATCCGGCTTGAGTCAAACGACGCCGTGATCTGCTTTGACGACGCCTACCTGCCGGTCGCCCGCTTTGAAGGTCTCACCGAAGGCATGATCCGCACGTCGCACACCGAAACGGTCTACGGGTTTTACGAGGAGCGCTTCGGTCTCACGGCCGCCTATACGCGCGACGTGGCGCGGGCGGTGCTTCTCAATCCCGAGCAGGCGCAGCTGGCGCAGGTGCCGATGCCGTACCCGGCGATTGCGCTGCAGCGGCACGCGTACACGATCAAGAACGAATTGATCGAGTTGCGCTATCTCGTGAACGTGACGGAGCGCCAGTACATGGATTTGCGCGAGCTGCCAACATAAGCGGCGCTCCAAAAGAAGGCCCGCGCGGCGCTAGAGGGGCGCGGGCATCCCGGTCAGAGCGTGATTGTCGCGGCGCCGTTTTCAATCGTCATCTTCGTGCCGTAGCGCGCGGAAAGCTCCGCGAGGTATCCCAGCGTGTCCTCGTCATGCGACAGGCGGGGAACGCCCCGCTGCGCGCGGCTTTTGGTCATGCCAAGATCGATCGGATGGCAGGTGACGGACGTGACGCGGCCCTTTTCCACCGTCCACGAGGGCATGATCGCGCGCCAGATGTTCTTCATGGTCGGAAAGCCGATGGTGTCGTTGCGGCTGCGGTTGGACATGTAGGCGCCCACCTTGGTGGTGAGCGGCAGGTGCATGCCAAGGCACGCGTCGGCGGGTTGCAACGCCGTCGTTTCCGATTCGAAGATGAAGTTGCCGATGCTGTAGAAGATGGGCGCTCCTTCGTAGATCTCGATCCCTCGAAGCTCGTGCGGTCCGTGGCCGATGACGGCGCTCGCGCCGGCGTCTACGCACGCGTGCGCAAAGGTTTCCAGGAACTGCGCCGGGGTCGTCGTGTCCTTGCCCGTCATTTCGTGGCTGTGGATGCTCACGAGAACCAGATCGGCCTGGCGCTTTGCTTCTTCAATCTCCGCAACGGTGCGCGCAACGTCGTCAGCGTTTGGGATCGTCTCGATGAATTCTTTTTCGTCGCGAACGAAGTTCAATTTGCCAAAGGGCATTGTCCCCTCAGGGAAGGGCGCCGCGTAGCCGCAGGAAATCTTGTGCTCAATGGGCCAGTTCACCAGCGTCACGCGGGCAAGCTCCTCGGCCATCGCAAAGTGCTCGGCCGTGACGTGGCAGACCGTCCTGTGCCTGAGCGGGTTCAGGCCCGGGCGCCCTGTCATTTCGCCAGTGCGAGCGCCGGCCGCGGCCGCCGGATCAAAGGTGGAGGTGACGCCGATCAGGGCGACGCGGGCTTCGGGCGTTTCAAGGTAGACGGCGCGCGAGGCTTCTTCAAGCGACATTCCCGTGCCCGTAAAGAGCATGCGCCGTTCGTTGAGGTGCCGGATGGTGGCCGCGCACCCCGCTTGCCCGTAGTCGCCGCTGTGGTTGTTGGCGGTGTTGTAGAGGTTGAAGCCGTAGCGGGCCACTTCGTCAAGCATTTCCGGGTCGGTCATGGCCCAGGTGCCGCCGCTTGCGGCCGCGGGCCACCCTTCCTGACGGTGGAAGGTGATTTCCAGATTCGCAAAACGCACGTCGTGCGCGCGGATGAGGCTCGCGAGCTCGTCAAAGCCCGCGTAGCCCGCTTCCGGCAGGCGACGCGTGATGAAGCTGTCGCCCGTGGCGATGAAGGTGGTGCTCATGATTCAGCTCTCCTTTTGTCGGGGGTAATGCCCGGGGGGGATCGTAGTCGAGCGGCGCTGGAAAAATGGTCAACTGCAGGGCCTACGCATCCGAAAATACTACTTCCGGGTGATGACAAACTAAATTCCAGTTATTTTTGATCGCTAGAACAGCGAGCTTGCCCTATTAATTCTAACTTAAATGTGTTAGAATGCGGTATATTAACGATATCGGTTCTACCATGAAGGCTGACTACGAAAAATTCCCAGAGCTCCCGCCGGGTTGTCTCTTCAATCACAATAAAAAGACTGGAGCGACTCAGGTCTACCGTCTGGGCAAAAACCGCACTCCTGGCTGCCAGAAAAAACGTGAATCGGTGGGGTACATCCGCAACGGCGTGTTCACGCCCAGCAAGCAGTGGCTGATGGCTCAGCAGATCGCCTCCCTGCTCCAGTCAAACAAGGATCTAAAAACCGTCATTGCAGAAGACAACCTTCAGCAAAGACATGAAGCCACCACGTCGTTCACCAAAATTCATGAGGCGGTGGTTGCCACAAAAGTCGAGTTCCGAGATGCGGCCCACTGCTCGATCCCGATGGTTG
>CAVACW010000114.1:0-9237 GCA_963587345.1 uncultured Oscillospiraceae bacterium
AGGACGTGATGTCGTTCTCGTTCTTGATGTAAGAAGCTTCCGCCACGACCTTCGCGTCGCCGAACTTCATCGAGCCGTAGGCGGTGATGCCGTAGCTGTCGATGCTGTTCTTGATGTTGGAGACGGAGCTGCGTACGGTGCCCTTGCCGTACTGGATCGCGGCGCCAGCGGAGATGTCTTCGGTGATGGCGAAGTCGCCGCCGAAGGCACCGTAGCCCATGTCGGACTTAAACGACGCGTTGTTGTCCATCTTGTCGGCCTGATAGCGTTCGCCCGTGACGTCAACCCAGAGGGCGGTGCCAGTGGCGTAGTCCTGATCCACGGACGTGCGGTCGGCGATCGTTTGAGCGAGCACAGCGTCCGCGCGGCGGGTCATGGCCTGCATGCCCGTGGAGGCGAGGGCGCCGAGGCCGTTGGTGGCGTCGACCGACGACTTGATTTTCTTATCGGCGGAAGACAACTTGCCGGTGACGAACGGGTTGTCAGTGACGACACGGACATCGGTATCGGAGGCCTCATCTTCTAATGCAACAGTATCAGCAAGCGTCAGGTCTTCGCCCGTGGCGTTGACGAGCCCAATGACGCTGTTTTTGCAGAGCGTCAACGAGCCTGTAATGGCCGTGCCAGTGCCGATCGCCTGCTGATTGATGGCGAGGAGGCCATTGGATGCCACCGTTACAGTGCCTGCATTACCATAAGTCGCCGAGCTTTCCATCGATCCGTCCACATTGATGGAGCCGTTGGTAACCGTGATTGGCTTACCCACATACAGAGCCGCTGTCGCATCTGTCCCCCAGTTGAGGTTCAACTTGTCCTTAATCGCTGATTCGGCTTCCGCTTTGGTGGCGCCAAAAGCCGCGACAGAGTTCTGACCCACGGCGATCTTGCCCGTGACCGTCGTCGAATCCATCACCACGAGCCAGGAGCCATTACCGACCTCTTGATCATCCTTCCAGACAGGGTCAAGGAAGATTTTGGAATCCTTGTTCATTTCAAGCGTCTTGACCACCAGCTCGCCGCGCTTGCCGTCTTCGCCGCTCGTACCAATGCTGACCTCAGCCTTTTCGCCCAGCGTCACGGTGTCAGCCTGAGCTGCCATGTTGGCAACCACCAACTTGCCGGCGACTTTCAAATCCTTCAGCGTGCCCTGCGTTTCTGCTGCAGACTCGACTTCGCCCAACTGAAGTGTCACGCCTTTGCCGACGGTGACGCTCGATACCGCTTCATTGCTCTTGTTCGTGAAGAGCGCGCCGCCCGACGTTGTGCCGGTGACGACGACGGTACCGCCCGCGACGTCTTGCTTCTTCGCAAGAGACACTTTCTCCACATCGGCGTTGACCTTGATGGTGGCGCCGCCAGACTCACCCTGAGCTACAGTGAGCTCGCCGCTATTCGTTACTGTAGCGGTGACTGTCTCCGTTGACTGAACAATATTGTTCAGCATTTTTGCAGGTGTAGTGTCGTCCGCGGCCTTTGTTGCATTCAAAAGCTTGATGCTGAGACTGACTTTGGCATTGTCGAGCGCCTTGGACATCGCTTCCAGAGACGCCGTCGTGTAAACACCTTCGTCTGTAACCGCCAGCGTGCCGCTCGTGCCGCTCACGTGTGTATTGAGCTTCGTCTCTTTGTCTGTCGTTACGCCCTCCGCGCCCGCTTCAGCCGTCGCAATGAGCTTGTTTTCTGTGGTAAAGACGACTGACGAAGCAGCCTGCAACGTACCGCCCGAGAGCGTCACGTTGCTAGCAAGCGCGTCTTCCGTCGAGACAACAAGCGTGCCGCCAGTCATCACATTGAAAGTGCCTTTGCCCGCCGGAACCGTTGTGACCGTGCCATAGATGTTGGCCGTGCTGTTCACCGAGCCAGCCAAGGTCAGCGTGCCCGTAAACTTGGCTGTCCCCGTCAATCCACCGGTGCCAAGAGTCAGCTTGCTCCCGTTCTCGCCAGCGATTTCAACCTTGCCGGAATTATCAAGCGTCAGCGTGCCAATGGAGGATTCCCCCTCGACCTTAAGCACGGAAGCAAACGCATCACTTCCGCCCAGCAACACAGTCCCCGCACTGGAATTGTTCAGGGTGAGGTTGGTTTTCACAAAATCATAGCTACCTGATTCGGACTTTTTCGGCGCATACGTGAAGCCATAGGAGCCAGAGCTATCCTTGGCACTTCCAATCGTGAGGAGCCCCACCGTGCCGTAGATGTTCCCCACATCCTTCACATGGTCGATCGTTATATTGGATTCGCCAACCGTGGAGGTGCCATAGTTGTTTGAAATGCCGCCGGCGTAGATGCCCGCATTGAACGTTCCGGCCTTCACAATCAAAGTGGCCTTGCTGACATTCGACGTGGCGGTTCCGCTATAAGTTGTCTCGCCAACCGTTTTAGGTGCCGGTGCCCACGCATAACCAGCCGCTGTCACCGCGTGATTGAACGTACCGCCTTCGATGTTCAGGGTGCTTTCGCCCACCGTCGCTGCGACTTGGTCGCCTTTGGAATCAGCGCGATAAATCATGGCCATGCTTCCCCCGACAACAGGAGCGTCGAAGGTTCCGGCATTGATTGTCATGAGAGTTGACTTCAGATTGGACGTCACATGGGATACGTTCTGATCAGTGCTTCCGACGCCAGCCGCCGTCAATTTGATGGCGTCGCCTGCAACCACATACTGCGAAATGATCGAAGAGTCTGTATTTTTTGTGCTACCAAAGGCGCCGCCGTCAATCGTAACTTGCGTCGTGCCCTGTCCCCCTTGGCCAAACTCGACAAACTGACCGCCCCACCGGTTCTTATCGGTATAACCACTGCCGGATTCCTGCGAACCGCCGGCCAGCTGATAAATCGACGTGACATCCTTGCCCACGGTGACAATCGACGACGTCAAAGCCGGCGTCAGGAACTTGCTTTCGCTGGCTTCTGGGGTGGCTTTGAGGCTGCTGCCGCCAATAATCTTGTCCCACTCGCCGTTCTCCACAGTCACAGTAGTGCTTTTGATCGTAGCCAGCGCTTCAATGCCGGCATCGTTTGCTGCTACGTCAGCCGCCAGCTTTACACCGCCGAACACGCTCGAATCCTTTGCAACATAGCCAGTCTTGGAAGAACTCCCGGTAACCGACACCACGCCACTGGCTGGGATGCTGTTGCCATCGCTCAACGCGTTGAAATCTCCCGCTTGGACATTTGCTGCCATGGCGAGCGCGCCAGTCACTGCCAACGCAATTGCCGTCTTTCTCATGATTCCTCCTTGACAGACCTTTGGGCCTGCATCATTTCGTAACCAACAGCCTATTTTTGTCGCTATTGCAGCGTTTAATATAGGTTGCATTGATAGATAAAGAGAATATCTATTTCGTTTCAAGTTTACCCCCCCCCCGGCCCTCATTGTCAACGCGTTTTTTATCTTTTATTATCAAATGACTTTTGATCGTCCGGCTCTACCGGACATTTCGTTGCTTTGTATTGCACCGCAACACGGAGCGAAGGGGAAAACGGTGCGGGCGATGGATGCTGTGCATGGAGGTCCGGCAGAAGGTTCGCTTTGATCCGTCGCGAGAAGTGAGATTGGACGATCGCCGGAGAGGGGCGGCGTCGGCGCACGTGAAGCACGAGGACGCGTCACGCCCCGACGCGCGTCCGGTTGAGCATCCCGATGGTGGCGAGCATCACCGCTACGCCCGTTGCTTGCAGAAAGCTCACATCCTCCCCGAGCACGAGGTGCGCCGTCAGCACGGCGACCGGCAGCTCCATCGTCATGAGCACGGCGCTCACGGCCGGTCCCGCCTTGGGCATCCCAACTGCAAAAAGGGCGGTGGGAAAGGCGCAGCCCGCGAGCGCGAGCACCGCGATCCAGCCCGCAAAGGCTGGGGCGCCGAGGTGCGCCGAAACGAGCGCCGACGGATGAGCGAGCGCAATCACGGCGGCCGACCCCGTCATGATGAGAGCGCTCCGAGGAAGGCATGGCACGCGCACGCCCGTGCGGCTTCCGAGACAGATGTAGAGGGCGTAGGTCGCGGCGCAGGCAAGCGCCAGACCGAGCCCCTCGATTGCCGGCGAAAACGACTGCTCGAGAACGCCTGACGCCAGAACGCTCCCCGCAAGGACGCCCGCGACGGCGAGAACTTCGGAGCGCGCCGGACGCCGATGCCAGAAGACGAAGTCAAAAAGCAGCGTCATCCATGTGAACTGCATCAGGATCACGACCGCAAGCGACGCCGTGATGAAGGCAAGCGACTCGTAGTAGAGGAGGTTGGTGAGGCCGATGGCGGCGCCGGTGACCATGACGCCGGGCGCCTCGCGCAGCGAGAAGGGCTGTCGGGAGACGAGGGCGCCAACCCAAAGGACGGCCGCCGCGCCCGCCGCCTGCCAGAAGGCAAGCTCCGCCGCCGGAAACCCTTGGCTGTTTGCGAGCTTCACGCACGAAGACATGGTGCCGTAGAGCGCGGCGCCCAGCAGGATCAGAAGGCAGGGGAGGAGCTTTTTCATGGCGTGAGGGGCAGAAGATGAACGCCCGCAGTGTGGGCGGCAAAGCATTATTTGTAAAATGAATGTTTTTCACGCATAGCATCGATTTCTTCGATGGTTCGTCATGAACATTCGTCAGGTCAAGGCGCTCCTTGCAGTGCTCGACGCCGGGGGCTTTTCAAAGGCGGCGCGCCTTCTCAACTGCACCCAGTCCACCGTGAGCCACATGATTGCGGAGCTCGAAAAGGACTGGGACGCCGCGCTTCTCGTGCGTTCGAAATCGGGCGTTGCGCCCACGGAAGACTGCCGGCGGCTCCTGCCGCGCCTGCGGGACATGGCTTCGGCGGCAGACGCTCTGGAAAGCGCGGCGGCGGGCTTGAAGGGCGACGTGCGCGGCGCGATTCGCATCGGCACCATCGTGAGCGCGGCGACGCACGTGCTGCCCGCGGTCATCCGAGCCTTTGAAGCGGAGCACCCGATGGTCACCTGGGAGTTGATGCTGGGAAAACCCGCGGACATCGCGGGGTGGCTCAAGGCCGGGCGCGCCGACTTGGGCGTCTTCGACGGGCCGGTTCCCGCGGGGCTTCAAGCCGTGACGCTCTTTCAAGACGAACTCATGGCCGTGCTGCCGCCGAAGCACCCCGCGGCCGCGGGGGAGCGGCTCCCCGAAGCAGCCGTGAACGGCGCTCCGTTTCTGCTGCTCGCGGACGAAGACGGGCATTCCGTGGTGGCGGACTGGATCCGCGACCGAGGCCTCGCGCCCGATGTGCGCTTTGCGTCCTGGGAGGACTTTTCCATCCTCGCGATGGCCGAGGAGGGCTTCGGAATGGGAGTCATCCCAAAGCTCATGCTGCGGCGCACGGACTGGCGCGTGGCGGTGCGGCCGATCGAGCCGCCCGTTTTCCGCACGATGCATTTGGCGTGCGCAAAGCGCGATCGCCTCTCAGACGCCGCCCGGCGCTTTGCGGCGGCGCTCGAAGCGGCGACGCGGCACTTTGTCGCCTGAGCGTTGCGCAGGCTGCCTTGGCGCGGCATACTCGCTCGTCGTAATGTGAATAGCGGAGGAGCTATGTTTGCGGTGACGGATGAGGTGCTGACGTCGCTTTGGCGGGAGGACTGCCCGCTTGCGGACGTGACGGTGCAGGCGCTGGGAATCGGGGGCGAAGCGGGCCGGATGACGTGCTTTCCCAAAAAGGCGGGCTTTGTCTTTGGCATCGACTGGGCGGCGCGGATGTTTGAATTGGCGGGCGCCGAGGTGCTTCAAAAAGGCGACGACGGCCGGCTTTATGACGCAGGCGAAGTCGCGCTTGACGTCGCGGGAACTGCGGCGGCGATTCATTCCGTCTACAAGGCGGCGCAGACTGTGATGGAGTACGCAAGCGGCATCGCGGGCCGCGCGCACGCGATGGTTCTTGAAGTGCAGGCGGGGAACCCGAAGGCGAAGGTCGCGGTGACGCGAAAGCATTTTCCCGGCACGAAGGGGATTTCCTTGGCGGCCGCGGTCGCGGGCGGCGCCGTGATCCATCGCACGGGACTCTCTGACTCCGTTTTGATCTTTGACCAGCACCGCGTCTTCGTGGATGACGTTGAGACGGCGCTGGCGCGCGCCATTGAAGCGGAGCCCGAAAAGAAGATCGCGATTGAAGCCGACGATGAAGCCGAGGCCTTGCGCTTTGCGAAGGCGGGCTGCGACATCCTGCAGTTGGATCACTTCACGCCTGAGGCCGTGAAGGCGACGGCCGCGGCGGTGAAGGCCGTGAATCCGAAGGTCCTTCTGTTGGCCGCGGGCGGCGTCAACGTCACGAACGCCCGCGCCTACGCGGCGGCCGGGGCGGACGTGCTCGTCACGTCATCGGTCTATTTTGGCGCGCCGTTTGACATCAAGATGAAAATGGCCCGGGCGGACGCGGGGACCGTGCCGGTCACGAGGCTTGCGGGCGTGCAGGTCTGCTGATCCGAGCGCATCGCGCGAAAAAAAAAGGCCGGCGGGCGAGAACCCGAACCGGCCTTTTTCGCGCGTCGCGCCTGGCTACACAAAAAAGAGCATCAGCACGATCTGCCCGGAGATGATGCGCAGAAACATCGCCAAGGGGTACACCGTCGAGTAGCTGATGACGGCCAGGCCCTTTTCGGAGAGGCTGTTCACAAACGAAAGCGCCGAGGTGCTGGTTGCTGACCCCGCGATGAGGCCTGCGATCGTGTGGAAGTTGAGCTTCATCCAGCTGCGGGCGACGATGCCGGTGATGAGCATCGGAACCGTGGCGATCACGAGGCCGATCGCCATGTAGATCCAGCCCACGCCGTTGAGGAAGGCGTCAAAGAAGAGGTCGCCCGCCCCGAGGCCCACGCTCGCTAAAAAGAAGGTAAGGCCCCATTCGCGCAGCATCAGGTTCGCCGAATTCGTCGTGTAGGTGACGAGATGCAGCCGCGGCCCGAAGTAGGAGAGAAGGATTGCCGCGATGAGGGGGCCGCCTGCCATGCCGAGCTTGATCGCCGCGGGCATCTGCGGGATCGTGATCGGAATGCTCCCGAGAATGAGGCCGAAGGCGATCCCCAGGAAGATCGCGTAGACGTTGGGCTTTTCAAGGCGCTTTTCTTCGTTGCCCATGAGGGCGGCAAGGCGCGCCACGGCGTTCGTGGGGCCCACGCAGTAGAGGGCGTCCCCGAGTTGAAGCCTAAGCGAGTTGTAAGGGAAGAACGTCACGCCCGCGCGGTAGACGCGGGTGATGTTGACGCCGTCAAAGCGCGACAAGTGCAGCGACTCGATCTGCACGCCGTTCATTTCGTCGCGGGTCACGCGAATGCGGCGCGAAACGAGAGGCGAATGTTCGGTCGCGAGGTCGATCGTCTTGTCCTCCTCGCCGCAGAAGATGACGATGGGGCGCTTGTGCTGGGGGCTTGCGACGATGCGAAGCTTGTCGCCCACGTGCACCGGAGTGTCCGCCGTGGGGCTCGTGATCTTGCCGTTGTCAAGGATGCGCGAGCAGATGAAGGGGCGGCCGATCAAGTCGCGCACTTCGCGCAGCGTCTGGCCTTCCATCGCCTTGTTCGTCACCGTCACGTGAAAGTAGATCGGGGTTTCGGTCTGCATCTCCTGCGCCTTGTCCCAGAGCGCCTCTTCTTCTTTCAGATCGATCCCGTAGACGCGGCGAAGGATGAGGACAACGAGGATGATCCCCAGAATGCTCACGGGGTAGGCGCAGGCGTAGCCCACGGCGATGTCGCCCTTGTAGCCCATGAGGGAGAGCGCTTCCTGCGTGGCTCCGAGGCCGGGGGTGCTTGTGATGGCGCCAAAGTGCACGCCCAGAAGCTGCGGGAGCGTCAGGGTGTCGCTCGTGAGGAAATAGATCCCGATCGTGAGCGCGAGGCTCAGAACCACCGCAAGGCACATGAGGCCGTTCAGGCCCCAGCCGCGGCTTCGGAAGGTCGATACAAAGGACGGCCCCACCTGCAGGCCGATGAAGAAGACGAAAAGCACCAGCCCGAAGTTGCGAAAGAAGCTGATGACGCCGGGGTCCACCGCGACGCCCAGGTAGCGCGCAAATAGGCCTAGAAAAAGCACGCACGTGACGCCGAGCGACACGCCGCGGATCTTGAAGCGGCCGATGAAGAGGCCGGCGGAAATGATGAGCGAATACGCCAGAAGCGAATGCGCAAAGGAATTGGGGTCGGATAGAAGGGTGGTCAGCCAAGTCATGAGGAGGACCTTGGACTCAGAGTGAATGGGGAGGCATTCTTGACGATGCCTTGTCTAGGCCGACATTTTAGCGAGCGCGGACGTGGGGCATTTGGCGGTTTTGCAAGGAGCCGGCGCGAAATGGGCGGGGCGGAGCGCAGCACGGGCTCTGTTGATCGGTTTGGCAACGACGGCAGGGCAAAGGCCAGTTTTTGGTCACAAAACTTGGGTTTGGTGATGGAAAACTTGGGTTTGGATTAAAATGCCCGCGTTGAAGGGAACCGCAGAAGGAGCGCGCCGTGAACTACGCCCAGGTGAAGAAGGAAGCCAACGAGATTCTGCTGCGTCAGTCGGCTGAATGCAGCTACATCGAGTACAAGAAGTCGGGAGACCAGCTCGCCGCCATTTTGAAGACGCTGTGCGCCTACGGCAACAACTACTACGAAAACGACCGCCAGTTTGTCTTCATTGGCGTGGAGGAGGCGCACGACGATGAAAAGAAGGCGGTGCCTGTGCTGCCCATTGCGGGCATCGACGAGGGACGGTTGGAGCTCGTGAAGAATCAGATTAAGAAGCTGCGCTCCTTTCTCTATCCCAACGCCGCCTTTGAAATCATCACTAACGAGCTCGAAGGTCGAAAGTACCTCCTTGTGGTCGTGCCGCGGCAGGCGGGCGGGCCGTTCATGGTGAGCGACCGGGCGGAAAGGGAGAAAAGCCTGAAGCTGAAGCCGGGACGGTACATTTGCGTGGAGTCGGACAGCCGACTCGCGAGCGTCGTGGAGGAGTATGACCTTTTGAGAAAGTTCGCCAACTTCCATTTTTCGTCGCAGACGAATGCGGAAGCCACGATCGATGACCTCAACACGGACTACCTGACGGAATACGTGCAGAAGACGAGCGGGCGGCAGATCATGGGGCGGCTTGAGAAGGCGGAGCTTGCGAAGTCTCTGCAGCTCGTGGACAAGAATGATCCCGCGGGGCGGCGCGTCAAGAACTTTGCTGTCCTGATGTTTGCCGACCGGCCGGATCAGTTCATCCCGTACGCCTTCACGGAGCTCATCATCGACCGGTTCGGCACCAAGCGGCGCATGGAGTCAAAGCAGTTC